>JACQZN010000055.1 GCA_016213845.1 Candidatus Wallbacteria bacterium | reverse complement strand
GGCGTAGAAGGTCAGGAAAGGGACGTACGCGGCAAGCAAGCCTGCCGGAAACCCGAGCGTCATCAGGAAGGCGACCTGGATCATCCTGGCCGTCACGTCGTTGACCGGATGGAGCCGCACCGACGAGAGCCAATCCAGCTCACGGGAGGAATGGTGGACGGCGTGAAATCGCCAGAGCCGCCCAAGGTGAAACGCACGATGAACCCAGTAGGCAATGAAGTCACCGGCCGCGAGCAACGCAATCACTTGCCCCCATCGGGGCAGCGTCCCCACCCAACCCCTGGGCGTCGTCACGTACTGCAAGAGCGCCGTCCGCTCCGCCGGAACACCGTGCGCCGCTCCCACCACCACGACCGCGGCGACCACGCCGAAGCGCGAGATCGCACGCGTGATCAGCGGTGTGAAGACCCAGTACCCGAGGTCCGTCGAAAAACCATCCCGAAAGATGCGCTGTGTCCGAATCGACGGCCACCGCCGCTCCAGCACCCAGAACACGGGCGCCACGACCAGAAACCCGGCCACCAGGTGAGTGAGAGATGCAGCCATGCGCGGTCTCCTCTCAGTGCCGCTCCATTCCTACACGCGGGCCGCCCTGAGGTTTCAATCTGGGCAGGCCGTCGGCCGGGAGAAGTCTCGGGCCCGCTTCCGACGGCCCGACCCGCCGTGATGCCCGTCACCTGCCGTCGTCGGTACGGTAGAATCGTCGGAACGCTTCGTAACGCCAAGCGCTCGTGCAGCACCGAATCGAGAGGTCATCCGATGGTCGCCTTCCAATTTCAGGAGCCTTTCCCCTTGGGCGAGGACAAGACCGAGTACAAGCATCTGACGGACGAGCACGTTTCCGTCGAGAGGCTCGCGGGCAAGGAATTTCTGCGCATCCAGCCCGAGGCGCTCACCCTGATCGCCAGCCGGGCCATGCGCGACATCAACTTCTTCTTGCGTCCGTCACACCAGCAGATGGTCGCGGCAATTCTGAAAGATCCCGAGGCCTCGGAGAACGACAAGTTCGTCGCCCGGACCATGCTCAAGAATGCGGTCATCGCCGCGGAGGGTCGCCTTCCGTTCTGCCAGGACACGGGCACGGCGACCATCGTCGCCAAGAAAGGGCAGTACGTCCTGACCGAGTGTAACGACGCCGAGATGCTCGCCGCGGGCGTCTTCCGCACGTACACCGAGGAGAACCTGCGCTACTCGCAGGTAGCCCCGCTCACCATGTATGAGGAGAAGAATACCGGCTGCAACCTGCCCGCCCAGATCGACATCTACTCCACGGGCGGCAGCGATTACCGGTTCCTGTTCGTGGCCAAGGGCGGCGGCTCGGCCAACAAGACCTTCCTGTATCAGCAGACCAAGGCGCTGCTGAACCCGGAGAGCCTGATGCAGTTCCTGATCGAGAAGATGAAGAGCCTGGGCACGGCGGCCTGCCCGCCCTATCACCTCGCCTTCGTCATCGGCGGCACCAGCGCCGAGGCGTGCCTCAAGACCGTGAAACTCGCCTCCACGGGCTACCTCGATGAGCTGCCCACCTCAGGCAACGAGCTCGGGCGCGCTTTCCGCGATCGCGAGCTGGAGGACCAGCTGCGCCAGAAAGCCCGGGAGTGCGGCCTGGGCGCCCAGTTCGGAGGCAAGTACTTCGTGCACGATGTCCGGATCGTGCGACTCGCTCGACACGGGGCCTCCTGCCCGGTCGGGATGGGCGTGAGCTGCTCGGCAGATCGCAACGTGAAGGCCAAGATCGATCGTCAGGGACTCTGGCTCGAGCAGCTCGACGAGAACCCCGCGCGCTGGCTTCTCGAAGCCGGTGAAACCGTCGAGGCCCCGGCTGTCCCTATCGACCTCGACCGTCCGATGGCCGAGATCCTGGCCCAGCTCGCCAGGCACCCCGTCAAGACGCGCCTGTCGCTGACGGGCAAGATGGTGGTCGCCCGCGACATCGCCCACGCCCTGCTCAAGGAACGCCTCGACGCCGGCCGGGGACTGCCGGACTACTTCAAGGCCCATCCCGTCTACTACGCCGGCCCCGCCAAGACCCCTCCCGGCATGCCCTCCGGTTCCTTCGGCCCCACGACGGCCGGCCGCATGGACCCCTACGTCGACGCCTTCCAGGCCGCCGGCGGCTCGATGGTGATGATTGCCAAGGGGAACCGCTCGCAGCAGGTGACGGACGCTTGCAAGAACCATGGCGGTTTCTACCTGGGTAGCATCGGCGGCCCCGCAGCCATTCTCGCCAAGGAGAACATCCGCAGCGTGAAGGTCATCGACTTTGCCGAGCTGGGGATGGAAGCCGTCTGGGAGATCGAGGTGGTCGACTTCCCGGCCTTCATCCTCATCGACGACAAGGGGAACGACTTCTTCAAGATGCTCTGAGCCTGGCGGAAGCTCCAGGTCGAGCTCTCACGCGCAACCCCCGGCCACCTATCGGCTCCTCTCGCAGCGGGACCGTTCGCCCACCCGGGCAACATCGGCCCCCCCGGACCGTAGTGGAAGATGCGGAGCCAATCCGGCTTTCGCCATGCCCGAACGGAGTACGAGGTCACCATGATCGCGAATCGCAAGCTCGCCGCCGCACTTCTGACTTCGCTGGCCGCGCTCCTGCCCCTGAACCCGGGCGTTCTGCGCGCTCAAACCGACCCCTCCTACGACGGATTGCCGCGCTCCTCCGCGCCCAAGCCGGCCGCCCAACGGGCGATGGAACCGGGCGTGGACTATCCCCTGCTGGAGCTGGACAGCGACTTCAAGTTGATCGGCGCCCGTACGACACTCTGGCTCACCGATAAGGGGCAACGCAGGCAGCTGGGAGTGCTCGACCAGGGGCTGATCAAGTCACTGGGAGGCATCTATTCATTCCGCAAGGCACGGGGCGCCCCCGTCCAGGCGACTCTCGACTGGAAGGACGTGACGCTCGACCCCGCGGGGAAGATCCTCTTCAAGACCGGTGACGAGACGGGCCCCGAAGTGGGCCGGGTGCGACAGCGCACGATTCTGACGGTCGGCACCGGGCTCGACGTCTACCGCAAGGCCGAAAAGCCGGTCGGCTACGTCGATGAGAAGGCAGGCAAGCATCTGGAGAACATCTTCGTCCCCGCCGTGTTCAGCCAGAAGTACTACTCCTTCGAGCGGCTCGCCTATCGCCAGCAGGAGCGAATGGTCACGCGCGGAGTTTTCAACAAGCGGCAGGAGAAAGTCGTCGACACGATCACGGATCGCACCGAGGTGTTCCGCTTCCTGGGCGGCAAACTCAAGGTCAACGGTCCGTCCGGGATCTTCACGGACGCCAACGGTGTGCCTCTGCTCGCGGTGAAGGGCGACTGGTGGCTCAGCAAGCACATCTTCGACCTCGTGGTGAAGCGCAAGGAGGCCGAGGGGACGGCAGGAGCCGTCGTCACGGGCATTGGCATCCTGCTCGGAGGCGAGTCCGACGAGCAGCGCCGCGAGCGCATCCGCCGTGAGAACGAACTGGTCAGGAACCCCAGCGCCTACCTGGGCGCCTTCCTCGTCGGGCTGGCCTACTTTCCCGAGTTCCGCGGAGCGGTCGGGATTCCACTGCCAATCACGGAGTAGCCAGCGGGCTCCGAGTTGAGGTACGGCAGAGGCCAGGGTCCGTCCAGGGGGCGAAGCGCAAACGGAGGAATCATGAATCGATGCACGGTCCGGAGTTCGGCCTTCGTATTGCTGGCTTGCTCCGCCCTTACGGGCTGCTTGCGGGACGCCCGCGCCCAGGAAGTGACACCCGCCGAGGCCTTCGGGCAGATCGGCCACGCCGCCGCGCAGCCGTCGCGGGCGACCTCCTCGCCTGCGACCTTTGCCGCGGGCGACGGCCGCATCCTGGCGATCCAGCGCGAGTGGGCAGAGGAACAGGACCCGGCCCGGTTCGAGGGCATGGCGCTCGCGCAGCAACCCTTTCGCTTCGACCAGCGCACGCCGCGACCCGTGCATGCCGAGCAGAGGCCTGGCCGTGATCCCGTCTACTACTTCCAGGATGTCCGGTGGCGGCAGACCGAGCGGCCCCAGGGGGCGAAAGTGGGCCGGAAAGCCTACTTCACGACCGTGCGGGTGGATCCCGAGAAGGTCCGCGCAGCCTATTTCTGCATGAAGCCCTTCGCCCCGAAGTTCGCCGCAGGCCATGGCGCCATCCTGCTGGAGTTCGCTCCCGGCGGATTCACCAGCCTCGACGGCGAAGAAGCTTCCGGCTGCGTCATCTCCTATGAAGCGTACCTGCGCGTGACGCAGAAGTACCAGATGATCGCGGGCGAGTTCAGCAGGAAGTTTCGCATCACGTACGTCGTCTGCACCTGGAGGGACTTCCTGATGCGCAGCATCCAGTTCAACGGCAGCGTGGTCAAGCGATGGAAACTGAAGCTGTCGCAGCCCGAACTCCGGAAACTGGCCCGCTCCATCGGACGCACGGTGATGGAGGACCACTCCCGGGAGCGGTACAACACGACGCGCAATTCCTGCATCACGGCCGCGCTGGAGCTGATTGACAGCGCGGTGCCCCCCGAGCGTCAAACGACGAAGGCGTGGCTGGGCGGACTCGTGATCAACCCAGGCTGGGCGCTTCCCGTGCTGGCCGACAACGTGCTCCGCCACCAGGGGCTGATCGAGGGCCGCAAAGTCACGTTCAGCGAGGTACCGCCGGAGAAGTGAAAGGCCAGGGGCCCGAAGCCCGGAGCTGACAAGGCCGCCGCAAGGAGCGCCCGGCCCGGATTGACACTTCGAAGCTGCGTCCTTAAGCTTTTCATGTGCTGAAAGCGAGGCGGGATCGCGTGGTTGGCGGCCGCCTGCTGACACTTCTGCTGTGCCTCTGGCTCTCGCCGCTGGCACTCGGCGAGCAAGTCCAGACGGCACTGCGGGCAGGCTCCTCGGCGGACCGAGCGGCCTCGAGCGTACGGATCGTACCCGCGAACGACCCCGGAGTCCTCACGGTGCTGGTCGGCAGCAGCCCCGATGGCAGCCCCGAGGAGAAGTACTCGGCCGGGTTCCAGAGGCAATTCGGCGGCCAGCGACTGCACGGCCTCTACACCCCCGACGAGCTCGCGGAGGCGATCGTCTCCGCGGACCGCGCCTCGACACCACTGAAAGGTCTCTACTTCGTCGGCCACATCACACTCGTACCGAAGAAGAACTTTCCGGATGTCAGGCCCGTGAAGCCCGAAGACGAGTACCTGGGAATGCTCGTCGTGGGCAAGATGAACAAGACGCACATCCTCAACTACAAGCGGCAGTTTCTGGACCGATTCGATGCAAGGCTCCGGGAGCTGGGGTTGAGACCCGACCAGGTGTTCGCGCCCGGTGCGCGCATCGCCTTCCGCGTCTGCCTGGTCGCCCGCTACATGCCCGACTTCCTCGACGAACTGGCGGAGCGCGTGCCCCAGACGGCCACGATCGAGGCGTACACAGTCCCGTTCGTCTGGAGCAATTCGACGTGGTACCCGCTGGTTTCCAACGTCTTCGGAGCCTTCAACACGAGGTACCTGTTCGGCGAGCAGGCTCAGGGGCTCACCTGCATCTCGGGCCGCTGGAAGCCATCGACGGACGCGTTTACAGGGAACGCAAGCCTCCGCGAAACTCCCCCCGATTTCGAAGGCGTCGAGGCGCGCTGACGCAGGCCGCCACCCCGACCGCACCCGTCTTCGGACCCTGATTCCGGAGCGTTCGCCCGGCGGCAGCTGTTCAGACCATGGCGCAGCCGACCGACGACCCGACACCGCCCCCAATGACGGTGGTGCCGCAGACCGGAATCGAACCGGTGACACGAGGATTTTCAGTCCTCTGCTCTACCATCTGAGCTACCGCGGCACTCGGGGTGTCTGGACCGATTACTTCCTCCCGGTCCGAGAGGCGGGTGGCGGGGCGGACGAGACTCGAACTCGCGACCTCCGACGTGACAGGCCGGCGTTCTAACCAACTGAACTACCGCCCCGCGCTGTACTGCTCCAAACACTCCTGCCCCGCCGTGGGTGGTGGGCGGTACAGGGTTCGAACCTGTGACCCACTGCGTGTAAGGCAGTTGCTCTCCCGCTGAGCTAACCGCCCACGACAAAGGCGGCTCCCGTGTAAGACCGGAGCCGAGGCGTATCATACTATGTGGCCTCTCCCCGGTCAAGGACGTTGTGGCGACGTCTCCGCAGGTTGCAATCTGGCGCCGGGCCTGCTACCTTCCCGGCCTGCTTCGACGACGAAAGGACTTCCGCTCACCGTGTCCCTCGTTCCCATCTCCATAGCCGACCTCCGCGGCGCGACCGCCGAACCCCTGGACGACCTCCGCGCTGCCAAGATGCGCGGCGCCGGCCTCTTTCTCGTCCACTCCCGCCAGCTCTCGGCAACCTCGGAGCGCGGAGCCCTCGAGGGGGACTTCCTCCTGGAGTGGGACGAGACCCTCGACGCCACCACGCTCGACCCCTCGCTCTGGCGATTCCTGGTAGGACCGGGACAGTTCCCCGCGTTCGCCCGCTGGGCCCGCAACCGCCTGGGTAACATCGAGGCGCTCCTCCAACTCGCCCCGGATGAGGAATCCGACCTGACCTGCTGCGTCGTTCCTCACCTCGAAGCCATCCCCGGCGTCAAACCCGTCCTCGCTCCCGTCGCCCCGGACGCGCCCCAGCTCCTGGCGGCAGCGCGACGCCTCCTGCCGCTGACCCCGTACCCGCTGTCGCTGCTCCCCCTGACGGGCAGCTACGACCCGGACGCCATGACGCTCGTCTTTTCGAGCCTCATGGAATCTGGCCGCGTCCACTCTTTCCTGGTTCCATCGCCCGACCCCAGGCACTCGGCCGCCGCGGCGACCAGCCTCCTCAACGCGCTGGAGCTGCGCCGGTTCGGCGTCAACTACGTCAGCTGCCCCACATGCGGCCGCTGCGAGATCCCCCTGGAGGAGATCGTCGCTCAGGTCCGCCAGCAGACCAGCGACATCTCTACCCCGCTCAACGTCGCCATCATGGGCTGTGTCGTCAACGGACCCGGCGAGTCCAAACACGCCGACATCGGCATCGCCGGCGGGCGTTCAGGTGGGGTCCTCATCAAGAACGGCCAGGTCGTCGGTAAGCTCGAGAAGCACGAGTTCGTCGACGCCCTCGTCCGCGAGATCCGGCAGATGGCCCGCGACCGCGGGGAGCCTATCTCCGGCTGAAGCCCGTGAACCCGAGCGCTCCCACCCTTCGCAGGCTGACACGCGTTGTCCGCATCGGCTCCGTCGCCGTCGGCGGCGAGAACCCCGTCCGCGTGCAGTCGATGACCAGCTGCTTCACCCACGATGTCCGGGCCACCCTGGAGCAGATCCACGCCCTCGAGGCCGCGGGCTGCGAGCTCGTGCGGGTCACCGTGCCGGAAGCCCGCGACGCGAGCGCGCTCCCCGAGATCCTTCGCGAAATCCGGATTCCTCTCATCGCCGACATCCACTACGACTACAAGATGGCCCTCGCGTCCATCGAGGCCGGCGTCCACAAGATCCGCATCAACCCAGGCAACATCGGCTCCGAGGAGCGCCTGCGAACAGTCGTCGACGCAGCGCGCGAGGCCCGCGTGCCCATCCGCATCGGAGTCAACTCCGGCTCTCTCGAGAAGGCCATCGAGAAGAAGCACGGCGGCGCCACGCCCGAAGCCATCGTCGAGAGCGCCCTGAACCATATCCGCTACCTCGAAGACCGAGGCTTTACCGACATCCTCATCAGCGTGAAGTCGAGCAGTGTCCCCCACACCGTCAGGGCCTACCGCCTGCTGGCGACCCAGTGCGACTACCCGCTCCACGTCGGCGTCACTGAGGCCGGCAGTGGCCTCGACGGCCGAACCAAGTCGATCGCCGGCATCGGCCTGCTGCTCCTGGACGGCATCGGAGAGACCATCCGAGTTTCGCTGACCGAGCACCCGGTGGCCGAGATCGAGGTCTGCCGCACCCTCCTGGACCGCGTGGCCGAGCTCAGGGAGCAGCCGGCATGATACGATCGATTCACCATTCATGCGGCCCGGACACCGGAAGGAAGACCCGCCGGACCCGGCGCGGGCCTCGGGCTCACGGCCGGCGGTTTCTCCGTTCCCTGAGCTGAGAGGCCCCGAGGAGCCGCCCGCCTCGTCGACCCCGGGCACCCCGCGAGCGGGGGGGGCGCCACGGGCTGCCGCGCTGGACTCCCAGTCCAACCTCGATCTTTCCTCCGAGCTGCGTAAGCTGCGCGAGGCGTCACCGCTGGTCGACGGGCTCCAGGACTCCGCCCTCAAGGCCGCCGCCCGGTTTGTCCTGCGCAACCTGGGAGTGCAACTGGCGCTCTTCACGATGCTGGCGATCATCGCCGTGCTCCTGCCCATCGTCGGCCAGAAAGCGATGGGCATCCGCCTGGAGCCAGGCGCCTTCGCCTACTTCATCTTCTTTCTCGTTGCCACCATCCTCTTCACTCGCCACCGCTACAAGGAGAGTTTCATCGGCCTGACGGTCGTCTTCGGCGTTGCCCTGCTGCTGCACGTGTTTCACCTCTTCCCGGGCTTCAAGCCGACCCTCTACTTCTTCGCCACACTCCTGGTCGTCGGCATCCTCAACGCCTTCTACTACAACGACTTCACGGTCACCATCGCCGAGCAGAACCTCGAGCTCCGCACCCTGCGCAAGGAGGTGCTTGCAAGCGATCGGCTGATGGGCCGCGTGGCGGTCAAGGGCGGTACCGACGAGATGGCCTTCGTCAAACGGGCCCAGGAGGAGGTCGCCCAGACACGCGCCCACTACAGCTCGCTCATCGCCAACCTGATGCAGTTCGCCGGAAGCGGTGAGCCCGAGCGCGGACGCGGCACCTCTTACTCCGCCCCGAACTACACCGTCATCGCCAGGGCCTGCTGGCAGCTGCTCAAGCGCGGCATCGGCGCCTCGCGCGCGGAGATGCTCTTCCTCGATCCCCAGCGCAACTTGCTCTACACCGTCCGCGCCTTCGTCTCGGCCGACAAGTCCCCCGAATCCCCTTTCGGTTTGGCGGGCGCGCCCTCCGAGGAAATCGCAGCCGACAAGGCCAAGATGACCATCTCCCTGGAGAAGGATTCCCTCTTCAAGGCCTGCGTCACCGGCCGCCGCATGCTTTTCCGTAACGACATCGACCGCGAAGCCCCGCTGCGCGAGCTGGAGGCCAAGACCCCTTGCCCGGTCCACAGCCTGATCCCGCTGCTCGACGGGGACACCGTCCTGGGCGTCCTCAACATGAGCGAGTGCCCCAAGAAGGAGCTCTCCGACGAGGACAAGACCATCCTGCGCACCACCGCCCGTCTGGCGGCCATGGCGCTCGCCCACGCCCAGACTTTTCTCCAGACCAAGGAAGAGCTCGAGCAGGCCAAGGTTCTCTCCGGCGAGGAACGCAAGAAGCGCGCCGAAGTGATGAAGATCTTCAAGACGCTCGTGAGCGCCAACATCGTCGAGGAGATCCTGAACGACCCCTCGGTGATGAACCCCAAGCGCCAGCGCATCACGATCATCTTCGTCGACCTGCGCGGCTTCACCACGCTGTCGGAGCGGCTCGACGCAGCCCTGGTCGTCGAGCTCCTCGACGACTTCTTCGAGACGCTGACCCCGCTCATCTTCAAGTACGGGGGCACGCTCGACAAATACATCGGCGACGAGATCATGGCCCTTTGGGGCGCTCCCTTCGCCAAGCCCGACGACACCCGCAACGCCATCCTCTGCTCCGTCGAGATGATGCAGGCCATGGATGGCGTCAAGACCCGCTGGAAGAAGAAAAAAAACCTCGATGTCGCCATGGGCATCGCCATCAATACCGGCGAGGCCATCGTCGGCAGCATCGGCTCCTCGGCTAACAAGAACTTCACGGCCATTGGCGACGCGGTCAACACCTGTGCCCGCCTGGAAGGCCTGTCGGAGGCCAACCAGATCCTGATGACGCGCGCCACGTTCGACGACGTCCGAGACATCGTCAAGGTGCGGCAGCTGCCGAGCCAGCACGTGAAGGGCAAGGAGATCCAGCTGGAAATCTACGAGGTCCTCGGCCTGAATCTGGACGGGGCGCGTGAGATCTCGCTGCCGGCCTACGACCTGGCGGCGCTCGCCCCGGCAGCGACGCCCGCAGGGTCGAGCAAGCCTGGCGCCGTGCGCGCGGCTGGGCCCATGCAGAAGCCGGATCGGGCCAGCGCACCCTCGCCCGCGGCGCCTGCACCCGGCGCCGACGGCCCCGCTCGCAGCCCGGCGCCGTACACGGCCGAGCCGGGGCTTCCCGGGAGCAAGCCAGGCGCCGTCCGGACGCCGCCCGCCCGTACCTCCCGGCCGCTGGCCGTCCCCCCCGACTTCGCCACGCTCCCGGAACCCGAGCCAGCCGCGGCCGCCGATGTCACGATCGGCTCCAGCCGCGAGCTCGCAAGTCGCGTCTCCGACTCAGCCCGGCAAGCCATCCAGCGCGATGCGGCGGCCAACCCCTCCAGCCGTGAGCTTGCGGCGCGCGCGGGCGGTGGCCGTCCGGGCCAGCCGGCGTCGGATCCGGCCTGCCCCAGGTGCCGGCACGCCAATCGCCAGAGCGGGCTGAAACGCTGCGAGAAGTGTGGCGAGACCCTGGAGCGGAGCTGAGGTGATGGACTCCGAGCGCATCCAGCTCGAGCTCGAGCTCGACCGCGTGCACTGCGCGTTTCTGGGAATGGGGCTGGCTGCGGCGCTAGTGATGGTTGCCTACTGGGGTTCCGTCGTGGGCGTGTCGCTGGTCAAGAAGGGCATCCCGGAGACGATGAACATCTTCCTCGACAGCGCCAACAGCACGTTCACGCGCCTCTACGCCACCGGCCTCTCCGAGCTCGTCATGAACCCGGAGGACCTGGGATTCCGATTCGCGGACCGGATCGCGCTGCCGCATGCGGTCGAGGGCAAGCACGACCGCGACTTTCGGAGGTGCGAGCTGATCGTGGCGGGCTCCAACCTCGACATGGTCGAGAGCCTCTCCCTGGGCGCGGAGCGCTACACGACCGAGTCGTTCGCCTTCGACCCGGGGGTAGGCACGATCACGCTCGTCGTCAAGAAGGACCCGAACACCATCCCAGACGAGCTCGTCATCGTCGACGCCACCGGAGAGCGGACCGGACGCAAGATCCGGTGGGTAGCGGCCGACGCCTACGCATCCAGCGGTTCCACCGGGTCCAGCGGGTCCAGTGGCTCCACAGGGTCTTCCGGCTCCTCCACGACGGTGGCCTCCTCCTCGACCCAGCAGCAGGGGCAGCAGCGCCCACCCCCGGCTGATCGCTTCGCGCCGCTGAAGACCGAGGTCCTCGAGATCCTCGCGCGGCGCGGCTTCAATCTGCCCCGCACGGTCGAAGAACAGTTCAAGGAGCAGGACTTCGCCAGCCGCCATCCCGAGCTGCTCCTGCGCATCCTCACCAACGTGATCGACGCCCCCGGCAACGACCCCGTGCCCAAGAAGGAGTGCCTCCGCGCCCTGCTCTCTACACGGCTCTACCGAGGAGAGTTCGTCGACCTCGACGAGCGCAGAATGGAGAAACTCCTCGCCCTCGACCTCCCGGGCATCGACCGCATGCTCCGGGACCCCAGAGGGCCTTGCGCCCAGCTCACAACCGGCTCGGCCGAGCTGGCAGCCGCGACCACCTCCTCGGCGACCGCGCCGCCCCAGGAGGCACCCCTCAAGGCCTTCGAGTACCGTGAGCTCTTCCACTCCGAGGAGCTGTACCGCGAGTGCACGGCCAACCAGGCGAAGATTCAGCGCGCCGCCGAGACCGCGCTCTCCGCAGGCGAATCCTCCGAGACCCTCGACGTCTACGGGCTGGCCAGAAACGGCCACCTGAGCTCCGTCCCCACCTGCCCGGCCTCCGGCCGCTACACCCTGCTGCGCCGGGGCGCCGTCGATGTCTCCTGCTCCTCCCACGGCAGCGCCGCGGCCCCCACGGAGCCTCACAACAAGTTCCTCCGGCTCTTCGAGGGCTTCGAGAGGGCTCGTGAGCTCGTCTCCCGTGAAGGCTTCGCCAGCGCCAAGGCGGCCGAGCTCCTCCAGGCCGAGTACGACCGCCAGCCCCAGAACCCTTACGTTGCCTACCTCCTCGGCCGGGTCCGGGTCGAGCTCGGCGAGTACGAGCCCGGGTATCGACTGCTCCGACCCCTCTCCGACGAGGAGCCCGCAAACGTGAACCTCAGCTATCCATGCGGGTTCGCGTACTACGGCGCCGGCAATGTCCCGCAGGCCCAGGGCATGCTCGAACGCGCCCTCAAGGGAACCTACGAAGCCAGCCGAGAGGACGGCGGCAGCAAGGCCGACTTCTTCCTCACCCAGGACAAGGCGGCCTGGGCCCTCCGAAAGGCCACGGGTCGCGCTGCAGCGCCCGGCGACTCCTCCGACCAGCCCGACGAGCGTCCTCTCAAGTTCCTTGACTTCAAGCAACTCACGGAGCCTAAGTATCCGAGCCAGACCTGCCTCGAGGCACTTCGGACCTTGCGTAGCGCTCTCGATCCTATCCTCGAGTCGTTCATGCAGGCGGGCGTCAGGGAGCGGTGGGCCGAGCCGTACCTCGCGTACGCCCAATCCCACGATCTCAAGGACCTGCTCGCCCTCCAGGCGGTCCTCCAATCGCTCTCCAAGGAGTACCTGGGCCTGCTCTCGGCCGCGCCTCCCGTCTGCCCGGCCAAGGGCCTCTACACGCTCGAAGTCCACGCCACACGGGCACTGCTGCAGTGCAGCGTCCATCGTGATCTGGAACCCGACGCGAGCTCTGCCGTCGAGCCGGACACCCCCACCTGGCAAATCAAGGCCGTCGACTGTCTCCTCTTCTACCTGGCGCGGCGCAAGAACGAAGCGTTCGACGGCTGCCTCGACAACCAGGAGAAGATCGCCGTCGCATTCTCCGCCTGGGACGACCCCCGCGTAGTCCCCGACCTCGACATGCTCGTCAAGTCCGGCGGACTCTCGGAGCGCGCCACGCGCTGCCCGCTGGGCAGTCGCCGCCCGCGTTACCACCTCTCCAACAAGGGCGAGGTCGGGTGCTCCAACCACGTCTCCTGGGAAGCCCTGGAGCGATGGCTCTCCGATTGGCCAGGCGTGGCCAAGCAGCGCTGAGGAGCCCGATGCCGCAACTCGAAATCCCCGACGTCGACAACCTGGCCCGGATCGGGGCCGTCCGACGATTCGTGGACGAGTTCGCCGACGCCGAGTTCTTCTGGGCGCTGGCCGTCCTCGCCGCGCTCACCGTCATCGCCGTGACCTTCGGAGACCCTTTGACTCCCTTTTACTCATTCTGCTTCGTTTTCGGGATCGCCGCCGTCTTCTTCTTCGCCATCTCCTTCTCGAGCCTCCTGGGACTCGTGCTCGCCGCCGGGCTGCTCGCGCTCATGCTCTGCGTCAGCTGGGCCGCCGGCCCCGCCCCACTCACCATCTTCCTCTTCGAAAGCCCCTTCCTGGCGCTCTTCATGGTCGGGCTGGCAATCCTCCCCAACCTGAGGCCCTGGATGCTCGAGGTCGAAGCCCGGAATGCTGAGGAGTTGGCCCGGACCATGGAAGCCAAGGTGCAGGACCTGGAGCGTCAACTCGCCTCCCAGCAGAAGGAAGCACGCGTCGACCACCACGACAAGCACAAGAAGGAAGTCATCAAGTTCAGCTCCCGCACCGCTGTGCTCCACTCCTTCACCCGTGAGCTCCTGCAGTCCTCCAGCCAGAGAGAAGTCCTCAACGTGCTCTTCTACAACTTCACTCGCGTCTTCGGCGTCCAGGAGTGCCTGCTCTTCGTCCGGAATCCGGGCGCCCAGGAGCTCCTGCTCACTCGCGTGGTTCACGCCGCCCAGGCCGAGCTCGAGAACAAGCGTCTCGACATCAACCTCCCGCTCTTCAGGCTCGTCTTCGACGCCAAGCGCGAAATCTACTTCGACCGCCCCGAAGTCCTCGACACCGACATCGCCGTGTCCCTGCTCGTCCCCATCCTCGTCGACGCAGAGATCTACGCCGTCTTCGCCATCGGCAAGACCAAGACCGGCGACCTCCAGCGCGAAGAGGCCGATTTCGTCCTCTCCATGACCGGAATGGCCACCGGCGCCATCGAGCAGCTCAAGATGGTCCTCGCCGCCTGATATGGGTCACAACAGCCAGAAGCTCAAGCTCGGAGTCTCCAGGGAGCTCTTCGACCTCCTCCTGATCGCGTGCGCGTTCTTGCTCTTCCTCAACGTCGTGGTCGCTCTCATCTTCCTCGACAGCAACCAGGAGGGCTACCTGGGCATCCGCAAAGAGGGCTTCCGGATGGCGGCCTGCTGGGTGCTCCTGCTCGCCATCGTGCTGGCCTCGAGCTACATGCGCGAGCAGCGCTTCCTCCTGCTCATCATGTGTGCGCTGTTGGGCTGGGGAATCCAGGAGATCGGCTTCTGGCGAGCGCAGGCACAGGGCGCGCAGCTCTCGCGATTCGAGCTCGTCACCTCCGTCGCCTCCGTCTACTTCGCCCTGCCCTGCTTCATCGTTCTGCTGGTCTCGACCAAGGTCGACAATCTCTGGAGCACCCTGGAGAAAGAACGGTTGCGTCACCAGAAACTCTCCTCCGAGGCGAGCAAGCTGGTCGATCTTCTCCGCAAGAGCAAGGAGGTCAAGGCAGACCAGGAGGTCGGAGACGACGAGGCCGCCCTGGGCCGGCGCCGCGCCGCCTTTGAGATAGCCCAGGAGATGTACCTGGAGCTCGTCAACTTGAAAACCCGGCGCGACGCCAACGCGTTTCTCGAGCGGCTCTTCGCCGGCAAGCTCGCCTTCGCACAAGGGTTCGTCCTGGAGACGCCCGACGAGGGCCGCGAGCTCAAGGTGCGAAACGTCTGGGGCTTCCTGGCGCCTCAAGAGAAGGTCGACCGACTCCTGGCCGATTTCAAGGACAGGGAGCTCTCGATGTGGGTCCTCGACCGCAAGGAGTGGCTCGACTCGGAGAGAATCCGAAAGCAGCCGAACCTCTTCGAAGCTGCCGATCGCTTCAACTCTCAGCTCTTCGGGCTCGAGCGCGTCATCCCGGTCGTAAGTCAGGGACGCACCGTGAACGTCATCTACCTGGGCGAGCAGTCGCCTCAAGCGCCAGTCCCCTTCGACCACGCACTGCTCGAGCCGATCCTGGCCGGGCTGGGCCTGGTCCTAGCCAAGCTGACCGGCAAGAAGGGTACTCCGCAGTTCGCCACCTTCGGCTAGACCGCCAGCTCCTTTCGGCACAGCGCCACCGCCAGAGCTCCGGCAACGGCAGCATTGCCCACGAGCAGCGCTCGATTCGCGGCCACGGTCCTTCCGCCGCTCAGCTCGGCCAGCCGTGAAAGCACCCAGGGCGTGCGCTCTCGGCCCCGAACCCCTCGCGCGCGCGATTCTGTCTCCGCTCGATGAATCCACTCCGAGACCTCCGAGCGCTCCAGCGCAGCCCCGGCAGGTACGGGGTTGCCTACAAGCACCGCACCGGGAAGACCAAGACGCCGCTGCTCGGCAGCCACCGAGGCCGCCTGCTCGATCGAAGCGACCTGGCGGACCCGATAGCCGGATTCGCGGGAGTAGAACAGCGGAAACTCCCCGGTCCCGAGCCCGACGACGCTCACGCCCGCCGCCTCGAGCAACTCCAGCGTCTTGGGGACATCCAGGATCGCCTTGGCGCCGGAGCTGACGACAGCCACGGGGTACCGCGCCAGTGCGGCGATGTCCGCCGAGATGTCGAAGTCCTCCGTCACTCCGGGATGAACGCCGCCGATTCCGCCCGTCGCAAAGACCCGGCAGCCGCCGGCGTGCGCCAGCGCCAGCGTGGCAGCCACTGTCGTCGCACCCGCAACTCCGCTTGCCGCGATCCAGGCCAGGTCCGCCAGCGAAGCCTTCTCGCATCCGACCTGGGCCGCAAGCCGCTCCACGTCCTGCTTGGCGAGCCCCAGGCGAGGCTTGCCGTCCAGAATCGCCGTCCCCGCAGGCACCGCGCCCTGGCCTCGGACTGCGTGTTCCATCTCGAGGTACGTCTCCAGGTTCAGGGGCGGCGGCAACCCGAACGACAGCAACGCCGACTCCAGGACTACGACCGGCCGCCGCTCCCCCAGAGCGGTCTCGACTTCCTCGCTGACGTTCAGAGCTTCCCGCCTCATGCGCTCAGCACTCCTCCACGGTCATCGTTCCCACAAGTTCCGTCACGGCCTCACGCCGCAGCTCCGGCGGCGAGCTCTGCGTGGTCCCCAGGGCAATCCGACCGGCCGCGCCCGCCGCCCGAAGCGCGTCGGCCCAGCTGGCTCCTCGGGAGCCGGCTTCCAGGAAGCCTGCCAGGAAGGCGTCTCCCGCCCCTGCCGCGTCGACCGCCACCTGAGGCGGGTGCCTCAACCTCCACCGACGGCCCTCGGCGGCAAGGAGGGCGCCCTCGGCCCCAAGCGTGATCAGCGCGGCTCGCGCCCCTCGGTCCAGGAGCTTGGCCAGCGCGTCGAACGCCCGAGCTTCTCCCGTTCCCACGGCATCAGTCAGTCCGCAAAGCTCCCACGAGTTGCCCTTCACCAGGTTCACGCCTGCCACCAGGCTCAGCCGATCCCTGCGGCGCGCGCAGGCCGCCGCCTCGAAGCACAGCTTCGCCCCGGTCCGCGCGGCTTCGTCCTTCAGCGCCGCCAGAGTCTCGGGCATCAGCGCTAGCTCCGC
>JACQZN010000040.1 GCA_016213845.1 Candidatus Wallbacteria bacterium | reverse complement strand
CTACCTGTACCGGGTTTTCATTTTGAAAAACCCGGTACAGGTAGACGCCACGAGATTTCCGGCGCGAGTCCGGGGCCTGCCGCCGAGGTGATGCAAAAACCCCCCGGGCCGCGCGGGCGGACCTGCGCGGCGCCGGGGGTCTGGCTTCCCGACTACTTGCCGGTGGCGATCTGGATCTTCTGGGGGATGGCCGCGGCGCTCTTCGGCAGGACGATCTCCAGGAGGCCGTTGTTGTACTTGGCCTGCACCTTGGTGCTGTCGACGTCCCTGGGCAGCGTGAAGCTGCGGGTGAACTTGCCGTAGTGGCGCTCGACGCGGTGCCAGGTCGTGCCCTTGTCCTCGGCCTCGGTGCGCTTCTCGCCCGAGAGCGTGAGCACGTTGTTGGTGATGGTCAGCTCGATGTCGTCCCGGGTCAGGCCGGGCACCTCGCAGACGACCCGCATCTCGGTGTCGGTCTCGGCGATGTCGACCGGCGGCAGCCAGGCGCTGGCCAGCCCGTAGGTCTCGTCGCCACCGAAGGCGCGTCCGAGGTCCCGGGTCAGGTTGAAGAGCCGGCTGAAATCGGGGTCTCGGCGAATCAGGTCGAACATGATGCTTCCTCCTTCTCCCCGCTTCGGGGATCCCGTCCTCACCACTCCCGGATGAGGCACGCCCCGGAGAAAGCAACGGCCGTGCCAGCACCACCAGAATCCCTGTATCCATCGGGGTTCTGGAGCGATACCGGGTAGACCGGGGCGCGGTGGCCGGCGGCTTTCGGCGCCGGAGCGTTTCAGCTCCGCGCAGTCCGGCGTTTCAGGACGAACGACCTGTTTCGTTCCGGAGCAGCTCGAGCTTCACGCGCGTCAGGCCGCGCCCCAGGAAGCCGAGCTTGCGAGCCGCCGCGACCGACAAGTCGATGATACGGCCCCGTCTGTGGGGACCGCGATCGTTGACGCGGACGACGACGGTGCGCCCGTTTGCCAGGTTCGTGACTCGCAGCCGCGTCCCGAACGGCAGGGTCCGGTGGGCTGCCGTCAGACCCCTGCGCGTGAGCCGCTCGCCGCTGGACGTTCGCTGGCCTGCCAGTCCATCGCCCAGTCCGTAGTAGGAGGCGATGCCGACCCAGGGCGAGCCCTTCGTTGCGCTTCGACTGCTCCGCGCGCCTCCGGCGCGTTCCCGCGGAACCCTGTAATCCGGCGGTTCCTCCCCCTCGTCCTCGTCTTCGTCATCGGCGTCGATCGCCGGGAGATGGGCAGCAGCCGCGACCCTGCCGACCGGCTGGCGTGTCGGGTTTGCCGTTAGCAGGCGGCGCCCCATGACCAGCCGTTCCCGATAGCGCGAGTCGTCGAGCTGGGCCACCGTCACGCGCCGGTCCCGGCTCGTCGACGTCAGGAAGTCCTTGCCACCCAGGAACAGGCCCACGCCCGCTTCGTCGCCGCCAGGTCCCGCGCTGAAGACGACGACGTCCCAGGGCTCCAGTCCGTCGAGCTCCACGCGCCGTCCGGCTTGCGCCAGCGCGCCCTCCCCGCGCGGAACGTCGTGCCCGGCCCGGGCATAGAGCAGCGCTACCAGTCCGCCGCCATCGAGACCGCTCCTGGCGGTGGTTCCCCCGGGCTTGAACCGCACGCCCAGCAGCGCCACCGAGGCCTTTCGCAGCTCGCCCTCGGTGAGGCGCAGCGGTTCCGAGCTCGCCGGAACCGCGAGCGCGCACCCCGCCGCCAGGGTCGCCACTATGGTCGAAAGCACCCTCATGGAACGGTGCATCATAGCCGAAACGTCGAGCGCCGTCAGGCGCCGTGGCACGTCAGCCGGAAATCGGGGAAAGTCGTAAAATTGGGGCAACTCGACTTTCCCCTATTTTCGAAATAGGGGAAAGTCGAATTGCCCCAATTTGGGGGGAAGTCGGGTGGCGCCAATGATCAAGGGACGGGCGATTGCGGTGAGGGGGGTGGTGCAGGGCGTGGGGTTCCGGCCGTTTGTGCACGAGCTGGCGGGGCGGCTGGGGCTCTCGGGGTGGGTGAAGAACTTGGGGAGTGAGGTGCGGATCGAGGTCGAGGGTGACGAGGCTGGGCTGGACGAGTTCGTGAAGGAACTGACACGATCGGCGCCGCCGCTGGCGAGGATCGCCTCAGTCGAGTGCGAGGAACGCGCGGCGCTCGGGGCACGCGGTTTCGTCATCGAATCGAGCTCGGCCCACGAAGGTGGGACAGTGCTTCTGCCGCCCGATGTGGCGACGTGCGACGACTGTTTGCGCGAGCTCTTCGACCCGGGCGACCGGCGCTACCAGTATCCCTTCCTCAACTGCACGCAGTGCGGCCCGCGTCTGACCATCGTGCGCCAGGCGCCGTACGACCGGGAGCGGACCTCGATGGTCGGCTTCCCGATGTGCACCGAGTGCCGCGCGGAGTATGACGATCCCTCCGACCGGCGCTTCCACGCGCAGCCGGTGGCGTGCCCGGCGTGCGGCCCCAGGCTTCGTCTGCTGGATGCGGGCGGTGCTCCGATCGCCTCGGAGGACCTGCTCGGTCATGTTGCCGGGATGATCGCGGCGGGCTCGATCGTGGCGGTGAAGGGGCTGGGCGGGTATCACCTGGTCTGCGACGCCGCGTCCGCCGAGGCCGTCGAACGGCTCCGGGAGCGCAAGCACCGGCCCTCGAAGGCGTTTGCGGTCGCGGTGGCGGAGCTCGAGGGGGCCAGGCGGCTCTGCGAGCTCACGGCTGTCGAGGAGACTGCGCTCCTGTCAGCGCGCCGGCCGATCGTGCTGGCCACCAGGCGGCCGGGAGCGCCGGTGGCCGCGGCCGTGGCGCCGGGAAGCCCGTACCTGGGCGTGATGCTGCCGAGCACGCCGCTGCAGCACCTGCTGCTCCGCGCGACCGGGGGCGGGACGCTCGTGATGACGAGCGGGAACCGGGCGGACGAGCCGGTCGCGATCGACGACGCCGAGGCGCTCGAGAGGCTGCGTGGCATCGCCGACGCCTTCCTGGCCAATGACCGTCCGATCCTCAGGCGCGCAGACGACTCGGTGGTCCGGGCGGTCTCCGAGACGATCGTGCCGATCCGCCGGGCGAGAGGGCACGCGCCCGAGCCGGTGCCGCTGGCCCGGCCGTGTCCGGCGCCGATCCTGGCCGTGGGCGGGCAGCTCAAGTCGGTCTTCGCGCTCGGTCAGGAGAGAAACGCGTTTCTGAGTCCACATATCGGCGACCTGGGCGGCTATGTCGCCTGGAAGAGCTTCACCGACACGCTCGTGAGCTGGGAACGGCTCCTGGCGATCGAGCCCGGCGCCGTCGCGCACGATCTCCATCCCGACTACGCGTCGACCCAGTACGCCGTCGCCCGGGCCAGGGAGTCCGGCCTCCCGGCGATCGCGGTGCAGCACCACCATGCGCACCTGGCGAGCTGCCTGGCGGAGAACCAGGCTGCGGGTCCCGCCATCGGCGTGGTGTTCGACGGCGCGGGCCTGGGCCCCGACGGGGCCGTCTGGGGCGGCGAGTTTCTGGTGGGCGATCTCCTATCGGCGGAGCGCCGGGCGCACCTTCGCTACACGCCGATGCCGGGCGGCGACGGTGCCGTGAGAGAGCCGTGGCGTATGGCGGCGGCGTACCTCACCGAGGCCCAAGAGAGCCTTTCGGAGCTCGAACGCCGGGTCGGGTCGGGCCCGGTCGGGACGATCCGGTCGATGTTGACGCGGCGCGTCAACTGCCCGCTCACCTCCAGCGTCGGGCGGCTCTTCGACGCCATCAGCTCGCTCGCCGGTCTGGGGGACGCTGCCAGCTTCGAGGGCGAGGCCGCGATGCGGCTCGAATGGCTGGCGACGGGCCTGCCCGCCGATGGGCTCTACCCGTTCGAGCTCGACGCCGCCGGCGGCGCGCTGGTCGCGGACCTCCGACCCGCCGTACGGGCGATTGCCGCAGACGGCCGCCGGGGAGCGGCACCCGCCGCGATCGCCCGGCGCTTTCACTCGACCCTGGTGGAGCTCGTGGTGGCCGTCTGCCTCCGGCTGCGGAGCGAGGGCGCGCCTGCGGCCGTCGCACTGACAGGCGGTGTTTTCCAGAACGCGATCCTGGCGGCCGAGTGCCGCGCCAGCCTCCAGGACGCCGGTTTCCGCGTCTACTCCCACGCCCTCGTGCCGCCGAACGACGGCGGTCTCTGCCTGGGCCAGCTTGCCATAGCCGCCGCGCGGCTCCGCGCAGGAGTAAGATGAGGGCAGTGGAGCCTGCGCGCGGTCAAGACGGTCTGTCTGGCGCACGTGCCCGAAGTCGCGGTCGGTGACTACGTGCTCGTCCACGTCGGATTTGCCCTCTCGAAGCTGGACGAGGCCGAGGCGCGCCGGGTGCTCGAGATTCTGGAGGAGCTGGGGCAACTCGGCGAGCTGGAGGCGAGTCAGCCATGAAGTACGTCGACGAGTACCGGGACCCCCGGAAGGCGCGCTTGCTATCGGTCGCGATTCGCAAGGCGGTCACGCGTCCGTGGACGATCATGGAGGTTTGCGGCGGTCAGACCCACTCGATCGTGAAGTACGGCATCGACGGTCTCCTGCCCTCGGAGCTCGAGCTGGTCCACGGCCCGGGCTGCCCGGTCTGCGTCACGCCGCTCGAGCTGATCGATCGAGCCCACGCGATCGCGGCGCGGCCAGACGTCGTCTTCTGCTCCTTCGGCGACATGCTCCGGGTGCCCGGCTCTCATTCCGACCTGTTTCAACTCAAGTCCCGTGGCGCGGACGTCCGCGTCGTCTACTCGCCGCTGGACGCGGTCAAGCTCGCCGAGGCAGAGCCGGCGAAGAAGGTCGTCTTCTTCGCCATCGGCTTCGAGACGACCGCGCCGCCGAACGCGATGGCCGTCTGGCTAGCGCGTCAAAAAGGCGTCACGAACTTCAGTGTGCTCGTGTCACAGGTGCTGGTCCCGCCCGCTCTCACGGCGATCCTCGAATCGCCCGACAATCGCGTGCAAGCGTTCCTGGGACCCGGACACGTCTGCACGGTGATGGGCTCGGCCGACTACGAGCCGATCGCGCGCCGGTACCGAGTCCCGATCGTCATCGCGGGGTTCGAGCCGCTCGACCTGCTGGAGGGCATCCTGCTCGCCGTGCGCCAGCTCGAGGCCGGCGAGGCCAGGGTCGAGAACCAATACAGCCGCGTCGCCAGGAGCGAAGGCAACCCGCAGTCGCAGAACCTGATGGCCGAGGTCTTCGAGGTCTGCGACCGCAAGTGGCGCGGCGTCGGCGTCATTCCCCGCAGCGGCCTGCGGCTGCGCGCCGAGTACCAGCAGCTGGACGCCGAGCGGCTCTTCGAGGTCGGCGGAATCGAAGCGAACGAGCCGCCCGAGTGTATCTCCGGGCAGGTGCTCAGAGGAATCCGCAAGCCGCACGACTGCCCAGCGTTTGGCAGCCAGTGCACGCCGTCCTCGCCGCTGGGCGCCACGATGGTCTCCTCCGAAGGGGCCTGCGCGGCCTACTACCTCTACGGACGCCACGTGAACCGGGAAGGGGCGGGCCGATGAAGCTCGCCTGTCCGGCTCCGCTCTGGCGCCACGACCGCGTCGTGCTCGGCCACGGCAGCGGCGGAAAGCTCTCCGCAGAGCTCCTGCGCGATGTCTTCCTGCCCGCCCTGGGCAACGAGATCCTCGATCGGATGGAGGACCAGGCGACCTGCACGCTCCAGGGGCTGGGGGGCGGGGCGCGGATCGCCCTCACGACCGATGCCTTCGTCGTGCGGCCGCTCTTCTTCCCGGGAGGCGATATCGGCAAGCTGGCGATCCACGGGACCGTCAACGACCTGGCGGTCGGCGGCGCCGAGCCGAAGCTGATCACGGCGGCCTTCATCCTGGAGGAAGGACTTGCGCTCGCGGACCTGGAGCGCATTGCCCGATCGATGCGCGTGGCCTGCGACGAAGCCGGTGTGCAGCTCGTGGCGGGCGACACGAAGGTGGTCGACCGGGGCAAGGCGGACGGCGTGTTCATCACGACCGCCGGTGTCGGGCTGGTGCCTGCCGGGCGCTCGCTCTCCATCTCGGCGGCCCGGCCTGGCGACCGCGTCCTGGTCAGCGGCACGCTCGGCGATCACGGAATCGCGATCATGTCGGTGCGGGAGGGGCTGGAGTTCGAGACGGTCCTGCAGAGCGACACCGCATCCCTGGCCGGATTGACGCGCGTCATGCTCTCGGCTTGCCCCTCCATCCGGTGCATGCGAGACCCGACCCGCGGCGGTCTCGCCAGTGCCTTGAACGAGATGGCGACGGCATCGGGGGTCGGCATCGAGCTGCGCGAGGCCGACATTCCCCTCGAGGCCGCGGTGAAGTCCGCCTGCGAGCTGCTGGGGCTCGATCCGCTCTACGTCGCCTGCGAGGGGCGGCTGGTCTGCGCCGTGCCCGCCCGAGATTCCGAGCGATGTCTGGCCGCGATGCGGGAGCATCCCCTGGGCAGGCGGGCGGCGGATATCGGGGCTGTCTGCGAGGAGCATCCGGGCGTCGTCACAGCCAAGACAGTCGTCGGCGGCGAGCGCGTCGTGTCGATGCTGGCAGGCGAGCAGCTTCCTCGGATCTGCTGAGAGCGGCGCGAGATGCACGAGCTGGCGATTACCCGGGAGATCGTGGCTGCGGTCCTGGCGCGCTCCGGAAGCGCGCGCGTGACCCGGGTGCGCGTCGAGATCGGCAAGCTGGCTGGCGTGCTGCCCGCTTCCGTCCGGTTCTGCTTCGAGCTCTGCGCCGAGGGCACCCGCGCCCAGGGGGCCGAGCTCGTGATCCTCGAACCGGCCGGCCGCGGACGATGCCGGGCGTGCGAGCGTGAGCTGGTCCTGGACGGCCCATACTCGGCCTGTGACTGTGGCAGTTACGATCTGGAGTGCCTGTCCGGCGAGCAGCTTCTCATCCGGGACATGGAGGTCCAAGAATGTGCACCACCTGCGGCTGTTCAGACGGCGCCGGCGCGACCGTGACCGAGCCGGATGCCCACCACCACCACCATCCGCACGATCACGCTCACGATCACGCGCATCCCCACGCTCACGACCACCCGACCACGGTGACTCTCGAGCAGCGGGTCCTCGAGCGCAACGATCGCCTTGGCGAGCGGAACCGGGGGTGGCTCTCGGCCCGCAACGTGCTGGCGCTGAATCTGGTCAGCTCGCCCGGCGCCGGAAAGACCTCGCTCCTGGAGCGGACGATCCGCGATCGCGGCGGCGCGATGGCGCTCTCGGTCATCGAGGGCGATCAGGCCACGACCCGGGACGCAGAGCGCATCCGGGCCGCGGGCGCGCGCGTGCTCCAGATCAACACGGGGACGGGCTGCCACCTGGATGCCGAGATGATCGCGCGGACGCTCGACAGTCTCGATCCGCCTCGCGGCTCGGCCGTGCTGATCGAGAACGTGGGCAACCTCGTCTGCCCGGCCCTCTTCGACCTCGGCGAGCATGCGAAGGTCCTGGTCGCCTCGGTCACCGAGGGCGAGGACAAGCCGCTCAAGTACCCGCACATGTTCCGCGCAGCCGAGCTGCTGCTGCTGAACAAGATCGACCTGCTGCCGCACCTCGACTTCGACGTTGGCCGGTTCCTCGACTACGCCCGCTCGGTCAACCCCAGGCTCCAGGCGCTGCAAGTTTCGGTGTCTCGAGGCACCGGCCTGGAAGCCTGGTACGCCTGGCTCCAGGAGCGCGTGTCGCGCCTTGGCACGTGACGATTGGCCGGGCACAAAGAGGCGGCGGATAGGGCCCGAGTGTGGCATCATGGCCTCGAAGGGGGCCCATCGGCAGTAGCTTCACCCTGGCAATGACGACCCAACCGCAGGCGGAACCCAAGCCCGAGAGCTCGCCAAGGTTCTTCAACCGCGAGCTGTCGTGGCTGGCCTTCAACGAGCGCGTGCTCGAGGAAGCCCTCGACACGACCAAGCCGCCCCTGGAACGGCTCAAGTTCCTCTGCATCTTCGCCACCAACCTCGACGAGTTCTACATGATTCGCGTGGCGGGCTTGAAGCAGCAGCTGGGCGCCTCGATCCTGGAGCTGTCGCCCGACGGCCTTTCGGCCAAGGAGCAGCTCAAGCGGATCTCGGAACGCGTCCACGACCTGATTGCGCGCCACGGCCGCTGCCTGCGCGAGGAAGTCCTCCCGCTCCTCACGTCCAACGCGATCATTCTCCACTCCTACCGGTTGCTGCCGCAGGAGACGCGCGAGATCGTGGACGAGTACTTCCGCAAGGAGGTGCTCCCCGTGCTGACGCCGCTGGCGATCGACCCGGGCCATCCTTTCCCACATTTGCTCAACCTGGGCTTGAACCTGGGCTTCATGCTGACCAGCCGGGACCGCGAGGCCGAGGACCTGTTCGCCGTCGTCCAGGTGCCGAGCGTGCTGCCGCGTCTGCTGCCCTTGCGCGGGCTCGGCTCGGGGTACAACTTCCTCTTCCTCGAGGACGCCATCGCCCAGCATGCCGACGATCTCTTCCCGGGCTACCGCGTGACGATGACCTTCCCGTTCCGCCTGACGCGCGATGCCGACCTGGAGATCGCCGAGGACGAGGCCGACGACCTTCTGGAGACGGTAGAGCAGAGCCTGCGGCATCGCAATCAGGGCGACGCCGTGCGGCTGGAGGTCTCACCGGACGGGCCGCAGGAGGTCGTCGACACCCTGATGGCCGACCTGCAGATCCACCCGAAGGACGTGTTCCGCATCGAGGGGCCGCTAAACCTGCCGGACATGATGGCGCTGGTGAACCTCGACATGCCTGGCCTCAAGGACCAACCCTTCACGCCGCGAGGCCTGGGCCGCGAGAAGGGCGAGTCGATCTTCCACCGGATTCGCACGGCCGACATCCTCCTGCACCATCCGTACGACTCGTTCGACCCCGTGCTGTCGCTGGTGAGCGAGGCGGCGACAGACCCGCGGGTGCTGGCGATCAAGCAGACGCTCTACCGGACCAGCGGCGATTCGCCCGTCGTTCGGGCCTTGATCCGGGCCGCCGAGGAAGGCAAGCAGGTCACGGCCATCGTGGAGCTCAAGGCGCGCTTCGACGAGAAGGCGAACATCCAGTGGGCCAAGGCGCTGGAGGACGCCGGCGTGCACGTCGTCTACGGCTTGCTCGGGCTCAAGACCCACGCCAAGGTCTGCCTGGTGGTGCGCCGCGAGGATACCGGCATTCGCCGCTACGTCCACTTCGGTACAGGCAACTACAACCCGAAGACTGCGCGCGTCTACACGGACCTGGGGTTCATGACCTGCCGGCCGGATCTGGGAGCCGACGCAACGGAGCTTTTCAATCTTCTGACCGGTTACTCCAAGTTCGATCGGTGGCGCAAGCTGCTCGTGGCGCCGCAGAACATGCGCTCGCGCCTGCTGGCGCTGATCGACCGCGAGACCGAGCACGCCAAGGCCGGCCGCGGCGGACGCATCGTGGCGAAGATGAACTCGCTGGCCGACGAGAAGATCATCGACTCGCTCTATCGGGCCTCCCAGGCCGGAGTGGCGATCGACCTGATCGTGCGCGGCATCTGCTGCTTGCGGCCGGGCGTCGCGGGGCTGTCGGAGAACGTGCGCGTCACCAGCATCGTCGGGCGCTTCCTGGAGCACAGCCGCGTCTTCCACTTCGCCAACGGCGGCGACGACGAGGTCTACATCGGCAGCGCCGACTGGATGACCCGCAACCTCGATCGGCGCGTCGAGATCCTGGTCCCCATCGAGGACCCCGTGCTCAGGGATCGCCTCGTGGTCGAGGTCCTTGGCACCTGTCTGGCAGACAACGTCCAGGCGCGCGAGCTGCAGGCCGACGGCCTCTGGGTGCGCCGGCTGCCTCACGCCGGTGCGATGACCGTAAACGCCCAGCGCCTGCTGTTGCTCGCCGAAAAGCCGGTCACCGCCTCGGGCACCCAGAAGCCCGTCGTGGTCGGCCTCGATTCGTCCTCCTCGGGCGGGACGGGCGGCGAAGGCGGCCAACCCGTTCGCCTCCGCTCGCGCCGCCGCCGCACCTCCGTCGCCTATCCCGTCTCCGGCGATATCGAGGTGCCCGCGGAGCCGGACATCTAGTAGCGAGTAGCGAGTAGTGAGTAGGGGGGGCGGTCGAAAACTAGCGCGCGTACTCTCCTTGCTATCCTCTACTCACTACTCGCTACTCACTACTCGCTACTTCCTTCGTGCGCTTCCTCCCCTTCATCTGGAAGAACCTCACCCGTAACCCGCGCCGCACGGCCCTGACGCTGTTGTCGGTCACGGCAAGCTTGGCGCTCCTGACGCTGCTGCTCACGGTGGAAGACAGCATGCGGCAGGTGACCGAAGCTTCGGGGCGTTCGCTTCGCCTGTCCGTGCGGCACAAGACCGGGTTTGCCTTGCTTCTGCCCCAGAGCTATCGCAAGAAGATCGAGACCGTGGCGGGTGTGGTCGCCTGCAATCCCTTCAGCTGGTACGGCGGCAACTTCCGCAATCCCAAGGAGATCCTGCCGTCCATCAGCTGCGACCCCGAGACGCTCCAGGCCGTCTGGGGCGACCGGCTCGAGGCCCGGCCCGAGGAGTGGGAGTCCTTTCGCAAGGACCGCATGGGCGCGATGGTCGGGTCGCTCCTGGCGGCGCGATGGGGCTGGAAGGCGGGCGATACGGTGCCGCTCAAGGGGACCGCGGTCCCGGTCGACTTGACCTTTCACATCAGCGGCGTGCTGACGAAGTCCTGGGACCCGCAGATCTTCCTGTTCCACCGTGACTATCTCGAAGCCGCGATGGGCAACCCGGGGACGGTCGGCAACTTCTGGGTGAAGCTAGACCGGCCCGAGAGCCTCGAGCGCGTGATCGGCGAGCTGAACGCGCTCTTCGCCAACGCTCCGCAGCCGGCCATCGCCGAGACGGAAAAGGGGCTCTTCGGAATGTTCATGGGGATGATGCAGATGTTCCGGTTCGTCATCCTGGCGGTCGGCTCGGCCGTGGTGGCGAGCATCATGCTGGTCTGCGCCAACACCATCGCGATGAGCGTGCGCGAGCGCATGAGCGAGGTCGGAGTGCTTCGAGCGATCGGCTTCCGGCGCCACCACGTCTTCTTCTTTCTGCTGGGCGAAACTTGCATCATCGCAATGCTGGGCGGCGTGGTCGGCGCGAGCTTCGCGTGGGTAGCCTGCCGGTGGTCGGCAGCGCTGGTGCCGGCGGGGCCGGTGGCGGTCTTGTTGGCGACGGCGCGGCCGCACCTGATCGGTTGGGCAGTGGCCATCTCGGCGCTGGTTGGCGTGGTCGGCGGGTTCGTGCCGGCCTGGGGCGCCGTGCGCCGGCCCGTGAGCCAGGCGCTGAGGCAGGTGGTCTAGCGTGCGCACCATCCCGCTCAAGTACAACCTCCGGAGCCTGCGAGTGCGCTGGCTGACGACCGGCCTGACCGTCGGCGGTGTGGCGCTGGTGGTGGGGACGTTCGTGGCGCTGATGGCGCTGGCGTCGGGGCTGTCACATGCCATCGGCGGCGTCGCCGACGCTCGCAACGTGGTGCTGCTCTACCGCGGCGGCATCTCGGAGGCCATGAGCCGGGTCAGCCTAGGCGCTTTCCAGGCGCTGCGCTTCCTGCCCCAGATCGAGCGCGGCGAACGGGAGGAGCCGCTGGCCAGCCTGGAGTCGCTCGTCCAGATCAACCTGGAGCGCAAGTCGGGCGGCGAGACGATGGTGATCCTGCGCGGCATGCGGCCGATCGGCCTGCGCGTTCACCATCAGGCGCGCCTCGCGCAAGGCGACTGGTTCACTCCGGGCACCGGCAGCTGCGTGGTCGGCCGCGGCATCGCTGAGCGAAACGTTGGTTGCGAGCTGGGCGGCACGGTGCGCGTCGGGCATACGAGCTTCCGCATCACAGGCGTGATGGAGGCTGGCGGCGGCTCGACGGAGTCGGAGATCTGGGCCGACCTGGACGCCGTGGTCGGGGCCGCGCACCGCGACTGGTACAACTCCGTGGCGGTGCGGTTGCGGGAGGCCGCGCTCTTCGACGGCTTCGCCGCGGCCGTCCGCTCCGACCCGCGCATCGACCTGGGGGTCAAGACCGAGGCCCAGTACATCGAGGACCAGGCCGAGGGGGCCGAGGGTTTCCGCGTCATCGGTCTGATCGTGGCCGCGTTCATGGCGCTCGGGGCGGCACTGGCCGAGATGAACACGATGTACTCGGCCGTCGGCTCGCGCACACGCGAGATCGGGACGCTGAGGGCGCTGGGTTTTCGCGGACCGGAGATCCTGAAGAGCTTCCTGGCCGAGGCCGTCATGCTGGCCATCCCGGGCGGGCTTCTGGGGTGCGCGATCGGGGCGATGATGGACGGGTTCACGATGAGCGTGCTGTCGCTGGCGACCGTCTCGGAGGTGACTTTCCGGTTCCAGGTGACGCCTGCGATCCTGGCCGCCGCGTTCGTCTTCAGCGTGGGGATCGGTCTGGTCGGCGGCATGCTGCCGGCCCTCCAGGCCGCGCGGCTGCCCGTGCTGGAAGCGCTGCGGAAGGTCTGAGCCCGCCGGCCTACGGCGTGGTACTCTCGCGTCCGGAACCCTTCGGCGGCTGTGGCGGAAAACCCGTGGCGTCTACCTGTACCGGGTTTTTGAAAACCCGGTACAGGTAGACGCCACGGGCTTTCCACGGGATTTCGCATCATCATGAAGAAACTGATCGCGGGGATTCACCACTTCCGGACGAACATCTTCGGGCCGAAGAAAAAGGAGTTCCGGCGACTGGTGGCGGGGCAGTCGCCGGTGGCGCTCTTCGTGACGTGCGCCGATTCGAGGCTGAACCCGAACTTGATCACGCAGGCGGAGCCCGGGGACATCTTCATCCTGCGCAACGCGGGCAACATCGTGCCGCCGTATGGGGCGGTTTTCGGGGGCGAGGCCGCCACCATCGAGTACGCCGTGGCGGTGCTGGGGGTGCGGGACATCATCGTCTGCGGCCACACCAACTGCGGCGCGATGCACGCGCTGCTGGCACCCGGGAAGTTGCGGGAGCTGCCGGCCGTGGGCCGGTGGCTGGAGCAGACGGAGGTGACGCGCCGCATCATGCGGGAGAACTACGCGCACCTCAGGGGCCGGGAGCGGGAGCTGGCCGCCATCGAGGAGAACGTCCTCGTGCAGATCGAGAACCTGCGCACCCACCCGGCGGTCGCCTCCGGCCTGGCGTCTGGGAAGCTGGACCTTCACGGGTGGCTCTTCGAGCTGGAGACCGGGATCGTCAACGCCTACGATCCTGTGCTCGGCTGCTTCGATCCCATCGAGCGCGACGAGGTGCTGCGTCCCACCGTGGCCGGCCGGGCGCGCCATCGTGGCCGGCGCCGGCCGGTAAAGGAATAGCAAAGACCGGGGAACCTCCGGCGGCACAAACTCCCGGTCCGGGTGTATTGACGTCCCGGTGCCGATCGGGTGACAATGGTGTTGCGCGAAGCCCGGCACGGACAGGGAGCCTGCAGATCGCGCCTCGGACAACCGGCCTCGGGGAGCCGACCGAAGAACACACGGAAAGAAGGGTGCGTTTGGGATTTCAGCTCGGCCCGGTGTCAGGGGCGAGGCCCCAGCATGCGGGCGGATATCGGTTCCAGGGGTAAGCCCATGAGCGACCGGATTCTCATCGTCGAAGACAGCCCGCCGCAGGCGGAGATGATCGCGGCGCTGCTGGCTGCGGCAGGCTACGACTGCCGAACCGCCGCGTCCGCCGAGGAGGCTCGGGGTGTCCTGGTCAAGGAGTCCTTCGACGCCGTCGTGACCGATGTGCGCTTGCCGGGCGATTCCGGCTTCGAGCTCTGCTTACAGCTCAAGCACACGGCGGCGACGTCCCGGCTGCCGGTCATGCTGCTGACCGTCTGCTCGGCCCCGGAAGATCTGCTCCAGGGGCTGGCGTGCGGGGCTGACGCCTTCGTCACCAAGCCGTTCGACGATATGGAGCTGCACAGCGTGCTGGCCTCCGTGCTCGCCGCCGCCCGAAGCTCGCAGCCCAGGGCTGAAGTGCGGATGCAGGTGCGGGGACGGTGGATCTCGCTCACTCCCGCCCAGCAGCAGATCCTGTCGCAGGTCTTCGCCGGTTTCGAGAGCGCCTCGCTCAGGGCTCAGTTGCTCGCGGAGCGGCTGATTGGCACCTGCACCAAGTGCTCCGAGGCCGCCCTGGGCCAGGAACCCTGCGTGGTCGAGCACCCGGGCGGGCGATACTCCCGGCTGGTCCATTCCGCCACAGACGCGATGATTGCGGTGACGCTGGACAGGCGCATCCTGGATGTCAACGCGCTGGCGGAGACGCTCTTCCGCAGAAGCCGCTCGCAGCTCATTGGCCACTCGGTGCAGGAGCTGATCGCTCCAGATGAAGTCGCAGACCAGACGGCAATCTTCGAGCGGCTCAGGGCAGGCGAGCCGACCCGTTCCCTGAGCCGCAAGCTGCAGATGCCGGACGGCAGCACGCGCCACGCCGATGTAGCGGCGACGCTGATCGACCTGGACGGCGAGGCCATCGTCACTGCCACCCTGCGCGACGTCACGGACCGGCAGCGAGCCGAGACGCGATTGCGGGTTGGCTACCAGGTGTCCGCGATCTTGGCCGAAGCCAGTTCCAGCGAGGCCGCCTGCCCCTCGGTCCTGGACGTTCTGACCCGCGAGTTGGAATGGGACGTGGCAGTCTGCTGGCTCCAGGACGAGCGGGGTCTGCTCCGTTGCCACGATCTGCACCTCGGCCCTGTGGCAGGAGGTACGGCTTTCGCAGCGCGCACTCGGGAGCTCTCCTTTGGACCGGGCGAGGGCCTCCCCGGCCGTGTCATGGAATCAGGGCAGCCGCTCTGGGTCACCGACGCGAGGCAAGAAGAGTGGTACTTGCGGCGCACGGAGGCCGCGCTTGCTGGCTTTCGAACGACCGTTGCCGTGCCGCTCAAGACCGGGGAACGGACGCGCGGCGTCCTCGAGCTGGTCGGCTCCCAGGTCCGCGGCGTCGACGTGCAGCTCCTGGAAGCGCTGACCTCGATAGGTCTGCAGCTCGGGCAGTTCATGGAGCGGCAGGCGCAGAACGAGGCGATCCGGGCGAGCGAGGAGCGTATCCGGCTGTTGATGGACTCGACGCGTGAGGCCATCTACGGGGTCGACCTCGAGGGCCGGTGCACCTTCGCCAACAAGGCCCTGACGTACCTCCTGGGACTCGGTTCAGCGGCGTCCCTCATCGGGAGGCACATGCACGAGCTCCTGCAGCGGCATCATCCGGACGGCGAGGAGTTTCCGACCCACCAGTGCCGGTTGATGGCCCACCTGCGCCGCGGCGAGCTCTTCGAGGACGACACGGGCCAGGTCGTGCTCCCTGATGGCCGGCGGATTCCGACCGAAGTTCGCGCTTCGCCCGTCTTCAGGAAGGGGGAGCTGGTCGGCGGGGTGGTCAGCATCGTCGACCGGACAGCCCGCGACAAGATGGAGGTCGAGCTCCGACAGGCCCAGAAGATGCGGGCTTTCGGACAGCTGGCCGGCGGCGTCGCCCACGACTTCAACAACCTGCTGACGGTCATCGGGGGGCACGCGAACCTGCTGGCCGAGGAGGTGCCTCCCGACAGTCCCCAACGCCGGGACGTCGACGCCATCTGCCGCACTGTCGACCGGGCCGCGGCGCTCACGAGGCAGCTCCTGGCCTTCAGCCGCAAACAGCCGATCCAGCCCAAGGTGATCGATCTGAACGTCGCGGTACGGGAGATGAGCCAGATGCTGCACCGGCTGATCGGCGACAACATCCGGCTGGTGACCGTCTGCGACGCGGAACCTAGGCCCGTGATGGTCGATCCGGGCCAGCTCGACCAGGTGTTGTTGAATCTCTCGGTCAACGCCCGGGACGCGATGCCGCAGGGGGGGCGGCTGTCGATCCGGGTCGGCGGAGGGCCGGGCGGAGCTGCGGAGTGCACGCTGAGCGTCGAGGACACCGGTTGCGGCATCGCACCGGAGCTGCTCCCGCTGATCTTCGAGCCGTTCTTTACAACGAAGGCCGAGGGGTGCGGCACCGGCCTGGGGCTGGCCACGGTCCACGCCATCGTGGAGCGGGCCGGCGGAACCATGACGGTCGAGAGCACGCCGGGGATCGGCACCCGATTCCTGGTCAGCTTCCCGATGGCCGAAGCCCCGAATGCCGAGTCCGCAGGTGCCCTGACGGCGCCTGCGAAGGTGTCCAGGGTCGGGGCCACAGTGCTGGTGGTGGACGACGAGGAGGCTGTTCGGCAGATTGTGAGCCGGGTCCTGCACCGCCGAGGCTACCGGGTCCTGGAGGCCAGCGGTGGCGAGGAGGCCGTGCGGCTGTTCCAGGGGCAGCACGGAAACGTCGATCTCGTCATCGCCGACGTCGTCATGCCCGGGATGCCGACCGAGCAGTTTGCGCGGGAGCTTCTGGAGATCCGGCCGTCCGTACGGATTCTTTACATGTCCGGCTACGCCGGCGGTGACCTCGACCGTCATGGCGTGGTTCCGGGGCGCCACCCGTTCGTGCACAAGCCGTTCCTGCCCGAGGAGCTGGCGTCCTGCGTGGAATCGGCGATGAGCTTGCCCGAAAGCTGAAGCCGGGCGGCCAGGCCGCGAGGTCAGGCCGCCGTGGCGACAACTTTTGGGCGGCTCCGTCCGTAGTGGGTATTGGAGACGCCAGCCGTCTCCCTTCCGTGGCGTCGTTCATGACGCCCGGGCCGATTCGGAGGAGCCACCGTGAGATTCACACAGAAGCCAGCCGTTCTGGGACTGTCCGTCGCACTGCTGCTGGGTGCCGCCATCGGCCAGCCCGCGCGAGCCGAGCAGACCTCCGAGCACATCGCGGTCCACTTCGCTCCCAAGCCGGCGGGCGATCCCGACGGCATCGACGCCCACATCGTGAACTTCTTCGCCAAGGCCAAGAAGACGATCCATGGCGCGTTCTACGAGCTGCGGGAGCAGAAGTTCGCCGACGCGCTGATCGCGGCCAAGAAGCGGGGCGTGGAGGTCAAGCTGCTGTTCGACAACACGACCTACTGGCTGAAGAAGGAAGACGGCTCGCTCGACAACCGCCGCAAGAATGCCTTCATCCAGCAGCTTCTGGACGTCGGAATCGAGGTGCGCCAGGACAAGAACCGCAGCGCGCTGATGCACAACAAGTTCTGCGTGGTCGACGGGCGCCATGTCTGGAGCGGGTCGGTGAATCTGACCGACACGTACGCCACCAACGCCAACAACGCCGTGGCGATCGAGAGCCCCAAGCTGGCCGCCATCTACGAGCGCGAGTTCGACAAGAAATTCGTCAAGCAGCTCTTCGGGAAGAAGGCCCCCTCGTACGCGGAGCAGCAGAAGGTGACGGTCGACGGGGTCGAGCTCGAGGTGCTGTACGCCCCCGAGGACGATCCGATGTCGCGCATCCTGGTGCTGCTGAACGGTGCCAAGAAGTCCGTGCACTTCATGCAGTTCGCGTTCACCGAGAGCCAGGTGACGACCATCCTGATGGCCAAGTTCAAGGCTGGCGTCAAGGTGGGCGGCATCTTCGACCACCGGCTCTACCGCAGCACCGGTCCCTACGGGGACTTCTCGACCCTGACCCGCGCCGGCGTTCCGGTGCAGCTCTACAGCGGGCCGGGCCTGTTCCACCACAAGGCGTTCGTCATCGACGCGGGCACGCCGCGGGCGACCGTCATCACCGGCTCCCAGAACGCCAGCGCCCACGGCAACGACAACAACGACGAGAACGTCCTGGTGCTGCACGACCAGAAGATCGCCGATCTGTACCTGGCCGAGTACAACCGCTTCGTGAAGGAATCGAGCGAGGTCAGCGCCGAGGCGATCTATGACAAGGACCCGATCGCCGACACCCACATACCGAAGGCCCATATCATGTTCACGTCCAACGGCGTCGACGTGAAGCGGATCAAGGTGGAGTATCCCGCCCGCTGGCCTCTCGACCCCAAGGAGCGGACGAACATCTCCGTCTGGCGGTTGGGGCGCAACGTGACCTCCAAGGTCGGGCTGGAGTTCTACGGCAAGGGGTTCTACGTCAACAACCCGGAGATGACGCCGTCGGGTCCCAACAGTGTGCTGGAAGTCCATTTCCGCAACATGAAGGTATCCGCCATCCCTGGCGTCTACAACCTCTACATCTCGGTCTCCCAGGGCGGGGCCGCCAACGACTTCAAGCCGATCCGCCAGCACCCGACGATCGTGGTGAAGCCTGCCGCCGGCCAGAATGCGGCCCACATGCTGGACACCATCACCGAAGAGGCCAAGCGATCAGCGGCCGGCATCCAGGATGGCGGAGGGGACCGAGACGCCAAGCGGCGCATCGCCGACGAGGCGGGTTCGGCCTTCGAGGCGCTCAAGGAGGACGTGGCCGAGGATATCTCGTCCGGGAAGCTCACGAGCGCGGAGCGGTTCGTCGTGTACCTCGAGGCGCTTCCGAAGCAGGGCAAGAAACTCGTGGGCAAGGCCACCGGGAAGGCGCGGGACATTCGCCGGGCGCTGCGCGGCGTCGAGACCGACAGTCCCATGTTCGCGCAGTCTCAGGCTCTGCTGCAAAGACTCGAGGCCGCCACGGCCGAAGCGAAGTGAGCCGGCCCCAGCGGAGCCGCCGTCCGGGGGCCGGGCCCCAGTGACGCCGCTGGCCTTCACGCTCTGCACACTGGCTGTCGCCATCGGGGCCGGGGTCTTCGGAGCTCTGCTGGGACTGGGCGGGGGAATCATCGTCATACCGGCTTTGACGCTGGGGCTGGGCGTCGATATCCGGCTGGCCATCGGCGCCTCCATCGTCAGCGTCATCGCCACATCCTCCGGGGCGGCGGCTTCCTACGTCCGGGCACACCTGGCGAACATGCGCCTGGGCATGCTTCTCGAGGCCTCGACGACCATCGGAGCGCTCTCGGGTGCGACGCTCGCCGGCATCCTGTCGCCCCGCTGGCTCTACCTGGTCTTCGCCGTCGTCATGGCCTACACGGCGGTCGAGATGCTGCGGGGACCCCAAGAGGAGAGGCTGCAGGCGCGGCCGGACCCCATGGCCGATTATCTGCGGCTGCACGGGAGCTACTTCGATCCCGCGGCCGGCAAGCAAGTCGTCTACCGGGTGTCGGGAACCAAGTTCGGGCTGGGGGTCAGCTTCCTGGCCGGGGCCGTCAGCGGGCTGCTCGGCATCGGCGGCGGGCCGATCAAGGTCCCCGCGATGCACCTGGGCATGGGCGTGCCGATGAAGGCGGCCACGGCCACCAGCAACTTCATGATCGGCGTCACGGCCGCGGCCAGCGCCGGCGTCTACTTTTCCAGGGGCGAAATTGTTCCGTTCGTGGCCGCGCCCGTCGCGGCCGGCGTGCTGACGGGCGCGCTCATCGGCTCCCGGTTGCTCGGAAGGCTCCACAGCCGCCGGATTCGCATGCTGTTCGTGCTGGTGCTGGCCTACATCTCGGTGCAGATGTTCTGGCGGGGGACTCATTGAAATGACCACCGTCAGCCCTTCGGAACTCGCCCGCCGGGATGAGGACGCCGCCCGGCTCGAGGAGCGCATCAGCAACTTGCTCCGCCTCGGCGTCGCCGCCAGCCTGGCGCTGGTGGTCACGGGGACCTTCGTCAGCTTCGTGCGGCATCCCGAGTACCTGGTCGTGCCGCAGCCGCCCGGCTGGCCCAGCAGCCCCGCCTTCGCGTCCGCCAGTACCGTCAGCGGTGTCGTGGCCGGCGTCCGCCAGTTACAGGGCCGAGCCATCGTCGATCTGGGCCTGCTCCTGCTCATCGCGATCCCGGTCGTGCGGGTGCTCCTGGCCATCGTGGAGTACTTTCGGCAAGGTGACTGGGCTTACGTCTGCCTCACGACCCTGGTGCTGGCTGTCCTGATTCTTTCGTTCTACGCCGGCTGAATCATGCCCCCCCTCGATTCTCGATTCTCCCAATTGACACTTGATGAACCATTCTTATAATTCTGCGCATCCGGAGCGGCGCGGTCATGACTGCGCGAGAATGGAGTAGCGAGTGACGATGACGGGCAAGACGAGGTTCCTGCTGGGGCTGATGGCCCTGGCGCTGGGCGTCACCCCGGGTCTCTTCGCGCAAGAGCCGCCGCCCCCCGCTGAGCCCCTGCCGGCCCGCATCCAGGTCTACTTCGCTCCCAAGCCCGCCGGCGACTCCGACGGCATGGACGTCCACATCGTCAAGTTCTTCGGCAAGGCCAAGAAGACGATCCACGGCGCCTTCTACGAGATCCGCGAGATGAAGTTCGTCGAGGCGCTCATCGCCGCCAAGCAGCGCGGCGTCGACGTCAAGCTCCTGGTCGACAATACCAGCTACTACTATCGCTCCGACGACGGTTCCCTGGACACCCACCATCGCAATCCCTTCGTCCGCAAGCTGCTCGACGCCGGCGTCGAAATCCGCCAGGACCAGAACCGCAGCGCCCTGATGCACAACAAGTTCTGCGTGGTCGACGGCCGCCACGTCTGGAGCGGCTCGGTCAACCTGACCGACACCTACGCCACCAACTGCAACAACGCCGTGGAGATCGAGAGCCCGCGCATGGCCGAGATCTACGAGCGCGAGTTCGACAAGAAGTTCACCAAGCAGCTCTTCGGCCGCAACGCTCCGTCCTACGCCCAGGAGCAGAGGGCGACCATCGAGGGAATCCCGATGGAGGTGCTCTACGCACCCGAGGACGACCCGATGTCGCGCATCCTGGTTCTGCTCAACGCGGCCAAGAAGTCGGTGCACTTCATGCAGTTCGCCTTCACCGAGGAGAAGGTGACGACCATCCTCTTGACGAAGTTCAAGGCGGGCGTCGAGGTCGGCGGCATCTTCGACCACCGGCTCTACCGCAGCACCGGCCCCTACGGAGATTTCTCGACCCTGCTGCGCGGCGGCGTGCCGGTCCAGCTCTATGCCGGCCCGGGCCTGTTCCACCACAAGGTCTTCATCATCGACGCCGGCACCCCAAGGGCGACGGTCATCACCGGCAGCCAGAACTCCAGCGCCAACGGCAACAACAACAACGACGAGAACGTGCTCATCCTGCGGGACCGCCGCATCGCCGACCTCTACATGGCCGAATACTACAAGCGGCTGAAGGAATCGAGCCAGGTCACGGCCGAATCGCTCTACGACAAGGACCCCGTCGTCGGCAGCAGCATCCCGTCGCTGAAGGTGGCTCTCACGGCCAACAGCGTCGACGTGAAGCGCATCAAGGTGGAGTATCCCGCCCGCTGGCCGGTCGTCCCGGGCGAGACCGCCAACATCGGCGTCTGGCGCAACGGTAAAGCCATCACCCGAACCTGCGGGCTGGAGTTCTACCCCAAGGGCTTCTACATCAACAACGCCGGCATGACGCCGACCGGCCCCAACAGCCTGGTCGAGATCCACTTCCGCCGCTTGAAGGTCCCGGACATCGCCGGCGTCTACAACCTCTACGTCTCCATCGCCGACGGCACCAACCCCACCGACTTGAAGCCGTGCCGCGTGCAGCCCACCATCCGGGTCGTTGCAGACGCCTCGGATGCGGGCGGCGGCGACGATGACGCCGGCGAATCGCGCCCCCGAGCAGTCGAAGCGCCGGTCCCCGCGGTCACCGTCCAGGTCGAGCGGGATGCGCCCGTCCAGGTGGCCGACGAGGCCGAGACGCGCGACGCCTTCGACGCAGACCTGGCCGAGGATGCCGACGACGGCAAGCTCACCAACGCCGAGCGACACGTCGAGCAGCTCGAGCGCCTCGCCCGCTCCGGCAAGCGCAGCGCCGTCAACGCCCGCAGCCGTAACGTCCGCCGCGCCCTGCGCGCCATCGACGAGGAATCGCCGCTGCATCCGAAGGCCCAGGAGCTCTTGAGCCGCCTCGAAGCCGCGCAGTAGGGGCGCGAGCACCGGCGGGTCTCGAAGCTTCCGGGAACCGCCAGCAGAATGGGGGGGGCAGGGCCTGTCCTGAGCTTGTCGAAGGAGGGCCGTTGGCTCCTTACTAATCACTCCCCCTGGAGCCGCCCTCACGCTGTACCCTGCTAACGGTGGCCGGCTGCCTGCCTGCCCCTGTTTTCCAGCCCATGCGCACCCAGGACCGTCTCCTCAAGGCGCTTTCCCACTCCGACCTGCACTACCGGGCGTTCGTGGCCCGGCAGCTGGAGCGCGTCGTCATCCACTTCGACTCCGAGGACGTGGTGGCGCTGGTCCGCAGCTCGTGGCAGGAAGCCAGCGGTCCGATGGCGCTGCACTTCCTCTGCACGTTCAACGAGCTGTTTCCCCGGCACCTGCGGATCTTCTTCTCGCCCGGCGCCTCGCCCGTCCATTCGCAGTACCTGACCTCCGCGCGCGCCAAGGTCGGGGCGCCCGCGCGGGCCCGGCCCGAGGGCCGCGACGCCATCTGCCGCAGCGCCACGCAGCTCCTGGAGCCGTGCATCCTGGCGCTTCGCAGGCGGCTGGACGGCGCTTCCGGCCGCGAACGCCGGGTGCTGATGGCGACGCTGGCCCGGTTCCATCACGGCGCCGTCGAGTCATTCCTGGTCGAGCGGTTGGCCGACGACGCCGATGGCCCGATGGCCGCCTTCCTGCTCGCCGCCTGCTTCGGCACGCTCGACGACCAGAAGGTGCTCGACCGCATGGAGGCCGTCTGGAGCCAGGACACACTTCCCCAGTACCTGCTGGCCCTGCGATACCTGCCGACGGACAGCGCCGCTGCCTTCCTGCGCCGGGCGGCGCGGCACAAGTCCCCGGCCGTGCAGTGGCTGAGCGCCGCCTGTCTCGATCGCTTCGCGAAGTTCGATCTCCGTCCGGCGCTCGAGTCGATTCTGGAGGGGCAGTTCGGCTGGGCCGTCGCCCACGCGATGGAGACCATCGGCCGCGTCGCCGATCCCTCCATCGGCCTGCCGCTCGTGCAGAAGGCGCTGGAGAGCTTCGATCACCCGCTGGTCCGCTCGGCGGCCTTTCGCGCGCTGGCGATCGTCGGCAGCAAGGAGGGCATCGACCTCTGTCTGAAGGAGATCGCCTCGCCGTCTTCGCCGCATGCCCAGGCCCAGGCCATCGCGGCGCTGCCTCAGCTCGGGGCCCCGGCGCCGCTGAGGGCGCGCGTGCTGGCTCCGCTGGTGCGCGCGCCGAACCTGGAAGTCGCAGGTCAGGCGCTGCTGGGGCTGGTCGGCGCGGATGCCACGGCGGCCGGCAAGGCGATCCGCGACATGATCGTCGAGGGCGGCGAGGATGAGCGCGTCCAGGCCGCCTACTGTCTTGGATACTATCCGGGCGACTCCTCGGTGCGGGTGCTGGAGCACCTGGTCCGCACCGATCCGAGCCCGGCCGTGCGCCAGCAGGCGGTCCGGGCCTTCAGCTACTTCGAGCGCGGCCCCTCGGTGACGAAGCGACTGAACGCGTTCCTGGAGCTGGAAGACGAGCGGGTCGTCATGGACGCCATACGCATCCTCACCTCGCCTGGCCAGCTCGACGAGAGCGTCGCAGCCGAGGGGATCGGGGCGGTCGCGCGCTATGGGGCCTCGGGGCCGGTGAGGCGGCTGGCGGCTCGGGCGCTGGGGCGGTTCGAGAGCCGGCAGGCGCGTAGCTATGTCGAAGAGACGCTGGGCAACAAGAGCGCCGACCCTGACACGCTGCTGGGGGCCGTGGAGGGAATGGAGTGGGCGGCTCCTCCGGGTCCGAATCTGGATGGCCTGCGGGGGCAGCTGACCAATCCGGTGCCGGCGGTGAGGGCCGCGGCGGCGCGCGGGCTGTTCAGCTGGGGAGAGGTGTCGGGGCTGCCGGTGCTGGCAGAGATGATGTGCGGCTCGGGGACGGAGGCGCGCGAGGCGACGAAGGCGCTCGAGGTGATCGCCACGATTTGCGACTATCTGGTCCCGGAACCGCGCTTCCTGCCGCTGGCCGAGACGCTGCGCGTCAACCTGAAGACTCCCGAGTACCAGGAGTTCTCGCGGCGCGAGCTGGGCCTGGTGGCCGAGCCGGCTGAGCCGGTGCCGGGCGTGGACCCGCATGCCGCGGTGCTGAGCCAGCGCACGGAGCAGTCGCTCGAGTTCGGCGGTGAGACGGCGGGCCACGTGCTGGCCGACATCGACGCTGCCCGGCGCAAGTACAACACGCGCAAGGCCGGGCGGCGCACGCGCACCCTGCAGCAGGAAACGCCGCCGCTGCCCGGGCCGGAGGATCGGGTGGGCAGCGGGCGCCGGGTGCGGCCGTGGATGGTTGGCGTTGCGGGCGTGCTCCTGGGCGCGGCGGTCTTCGGGGGCTATGCGTGGCTTTCGGGCGGGGCTGGCGAGCCCGAGGCTGCGCCTTCGGCGTCGTCAGCGGTGTCGCCTGGGACGAACCTGGTTGTCGGCTCCGTCCGCGGCGTGGCGCGCGTCGGAAAGGCCGCCGGCGGCGCGGCCGAGATCGTCGGCCCCGACGCGCTGGTGGAGCCTGGCCAGCAGGTGTCGGCGGCCAAGGACAGCGTCGTGCGGCTCGGGACGAACCCGCCTGGGAACTCGCTCCTGTTGATGGGGGAGGGTGGGTTCTCCTACGACGGGATCGAGATCGAGAACCTGGAGCGCCGCCAGGTCGCGGTGCGCGTCTCGGGGGTGACCGGCCAGCTCGTCTTCGACATGAAGTGGGGCCGCCCC
>JACQZN010000039.1 GCA_016213845.1 Candidatus Wallbacteria bacterium | reverse complement strand
TACTGGCTTCGCCTGCTAGACGGCCTCGGTTTGGGAACCGCCAGTCGCCTGCAACGACTGCTGCGGGAGACCCTCGAGCTTTCCAAAATGCTGGCCGCCTCGATTCGCACGGCCAAGACCTCACCACCGAACGGGACTTCTTTACCAGAACCCCAGACCAGCGAACAGATCTCCCATTTCCCTGGTTGAGCCTTCGCTGTGCTCGATTCTTCATTGCCGGTTCCCTTCTCCCTGTTCCCGGCTCCCTGTTCCCTGTTCGACTGGGACCAGACGCGCGGGCCGGATCGAATTCTCCGACGCGCTCCTAGGTCCGCCGCCCTGGGCCCTGCCGGATTTCACCACGTTTCAGCGCCGTTTGAGACGCGGTCGTCCTATCCTCCCGCTTCCGGGTCCGAATGCCCGAAAGCCGAGGCCAGATGCTTGTAGTGAGGTCCTGTGACTTCCTCGGTGGCCGAGGTAGAGTCGCGGAGGAGTGGTGATGGAGACGATGAGCATGACCAAGAGCGCTCTCGAGTTCATGAAGGACGCCTTCATGCCGGAGCTGAAGAAGCTGTCCGCCGGCATGGAGCGCCTGGCACTGGGCCAGGAACGGTTCGCGGCCCGCCTGGATGCCAGCGAGAAGCTGGCCGAGGATCGACATCGTGTGGTGCTGGCCGAGTTCGCGGCGCAGTCCAAGCGGATCGAGTCGATCGAGAAGCTGGTGGAGGACCGCCACCGTGTGGTGCTGGCCGAGTTCGCGGCGCAGTCCAAGCGGATCGAGTCGATCGAGAAGATGGTGGAAGACCGCCACCGGTTGGTGCTGGCTGAGATCGCGACGGTTTCGAAGCGATGTGAGTCGATCGAGAAGCTCGTCGAGGATCGGCACCGAGTCACCCTGACGGAGCTCGCGGCGATTTCGAAGCGGATCGAGAACAGCGACAAGGTGGCCGAGGACAGGCATAGGCTGCTGCTGGCCGAGCTCGCGACGGTTTCGAAGCGGATCGAGAACAGCGACAAGGTGGCCGAGGACAGGCACAGGCTGCTGCTGGCCGAGCTCGCGACGGTTTCGAAGCGGATGGAGAACGAACAAGCGTTCTCTCAGCGCCAGATCGAGCTGCTCGACCGGAGAATCGAGAAGGTCGAGGCCGAGACCAAGGTCGTCTACGAGGAGCTCGAGAGCCGGCGGCGGGCCTCGAAGCAATAGAGGTCACTGAAATGATCGCAAGCCAAGCGAAAGTCGAAGCGGAGTGCGAACGGGTGGAGGCAGGCCTTGCGCAGTTCACCCGCCAGGGCAACCTGACGGAGCTGGGCGACGCCCAGGACGCCATCGAGACCTTGCGGGAACTGTATCGAGCCCAGCCTGCCAGCGTGGCGCCCCATCTGGAGCGCATCAAGCGACTGGCGGATGCGGTGCGTGAGGAGATCGTGGCGCAGCAGGACGCGCTGGCCGCGGAGTACGCCGCAGTGGCCCAGGAGGAGATGCGGCTGGCCGAGCGCAAGCGCAAGCTGCGCGCAGCTTTGGTGGAGGCTTGCCGCGTGCACGGCGACAAGGTCGTGCAGGTGGGTGCCGTGCGCGGGACCCGGCTGAGCTCGTTGAGACTGCCGCCGGCGAAGAGCCCTGGCCGGGCCGAGCTAGAGCAGCGGCTTCGTGACGCCGGCCGTTATGACGAGTTCACGATGTTGGCCGCAGCCAAGCTCCAGAGCGCCTTCCAGCGAGGCCAGCTGTCCGTTGAGCTATCGGCCGCGGTTAGCCGCCTGTGTGGCACGGAGCCGAACTACCGGCTGGTGCTGGCCGACGGTACGGAACGCCCTCGAAGTGCAGAGCAAGGCAACGCCGGCGCGAGCCACTCCCTCGAGGAGTTGCTGGGCCCCGACGAAGAGTCCTGATTCTCCGCGCGGGAGCCCGCAGCCGCGTTCTCGGTGACCCGGGTCTCGCGCCGCCGCCGATTCCCTTGAATCCGAGGGGCGTGGCGTGGTAATTCCGTCTCCTCCCGATGTTGACGGCCATCGTTTTCTACATTCTGGCGACGCTCTGCGTCGTGACGGCAGTGCTGACGGTCACCCTTGCCAACCCGGTGACCTGCGCGCTGAGCCTGATCGCCTGCCTGATGTGCCTGGCGGGGCTCTTCGCGCAGCTATCGGCGGGCTACGTGGCGATCCTGCAGGTGCTGGTCTACGCAGGCGCGATCATGGTGCTCTTCCTCTTCGTGGTGATGTTGCTGAATCTAACCCGGGAGGAAGCCGACGAGGGCACCTTCGGCACGGCGCGAGCGCTCACGTCACTGGTCTGCGTGGCGTTCTTGCTCGACCTCTACGTCTTCGTCGACGCGGCGGTCGGGACGCGCGACTTCACCGAAGCGCTGGAGGGGTTCGGGAGCCTGGCGGGCGTGGGTGAGGCGCTGTTCAGCCGGTACCTGGTGCCGTTCGAGGTGATCAGCTTGCTGCTGACGGCCGCGGTCGTCGGCGTGGTGGCGATCACGCGGCGGCAGCTTTCGGTCAGCAAGGCGAGCGAGCCGTTGAAGGTGGCGAGATGACGCCCGCGCCGATCCACTACCTCGTCGTCAGCGCCCTGCTCTTCACCACGGGCGTCGTCGGAGTGCTGACGCGCCGCAACATGCTCGTCATCCTGATGGCGATCGAGCTGATGTTGAACGGGGCGAACCTGGCCTTCGTGGCCTTCTCGCGGATGCACCACCAGCTCGACGGGCAGGTGGTCAGCGTCTTCGTGATGACAGTGGCGGCCGCCGAAGCCGCGATCGGGCTGGCCATCGTGGTGCAGCTCTTCCGCCAGCGCGGGACCGTGCGGGTCGACGAGACGACCCTGCTGAGGGGATGACCCGATGGGCCTCGAGACTCTGATCGCGCTGGTCGTGCTCCTCCCGTTGGCGGGGGCGGCGCTGAACGGTTTCTTCGGGCAGCTCCACGGCAAGCGCCTCTCGGGTTATCTGGCGTGCGCCGTGATGGCGGCCAGTTTCGCGTGCGCGGCGTCGGCGGTGGCAGGCCTCTCGGGGCTGTCGCCGGCCAGCCGATCGGTCACCAGCGTCCTCTACACGTGGATGGATGCTTCGAGTCTGAGGGTCGAGATGGCGTTCACGCTCGACCCGCTCTCGGGCGTGATGATCCTGGTCGTGACCGGGGTCGGGTTCCTCATTCACGTCTATTCGCTCGGCTACATGGCGCATGACGACGGGCGGGTTCGCTACTTCTCCTACCTCAACCTCTTCGTCTTCTTCATGCTGGTGCTGGTGCTGGGAGCCAGCATGCCGGTGATGTTCCTGGGATGGGAGGGCGTGGGGCTCTGCTCGTATCTGCTGATCGGGTTCTGGTTCGAGGACGCCGCCAAGGCGACGGCCGGCAAGAAAGCCTTCCTGACCAACCGCGTCGGCGACATGTTCTTCGCGCTGGGGATGTTCTCGCTCTTCTGGGCGACCTACCAGGCCGGCTCGGGGACGCTGGCGTTCGCGGGGCTGAAGGCGAACAAGCACCTGATCGAGCAGGCCACGGTCGGCGCGGTGCCACTCGCCACGTTCGCCGCGCTCTGCCTCTTCATCGGGGCGACGGGCAAGTCCGCACAGATCCCACTCTACGTCTGGTTACCGGACGCGATGGCCGGCCCGACGCCGGTCTCGGCGCTGATCCACGCGGCGACGATGGTCACGGCGGGCGTCTACATGGTCGCGCGCATGAGCTGGCTCTACCAGATGGCGCCCGGCGTGATGGAGCTCGTGGCCTGGATCGGCGCGCTGACGGCGCTCTTCGCCGCGGCGATCGGCCTGGCGGCCACGGACATCAAGAAGGTGCTGGCCTACTCGACCATCAGCCAGCTCGGCTACATGTTCCTCGGAGTCGGTGTCGGGGGGTACGTGGCCGGAATCTTCCACCTGGTGACGCACGCGTTCTTCAAGGGGCTGCTGTTCCTGGGGGCAGGCAGCGTGATCCACGGCTGCCACGGCAACCAGGACATCCGCAAGATGGGCGGCCTCAAGGACAAGATGCCGTGGACCTTCTGGACGTTCTTAGTGGCGACCTGGGCGATCGCGGGCCTGCCGCCCTTCGCCGGCTTCGTCAGCAAGGACGAGATCCTCTACGAGGCCTACAATAGCCCGCACGGGTCGCTGGCGCTCTGGCTGGCGGGCGTCGTCGCGGCCGTGATGACGGCGTTCTACATGTTCCGGCTCTTCACACTCACTTTCCTCGGCGCGCCGCGGATGGGGAAGAAGGACTTCGATCACGTGCATGAGTCGCCGGCCGTGATGACGGTGCCGCTGGCCGTGCTGGCGGGTCTTTCGGCGGTCGGCGGGGCGCTGAATCTGCCTGGCGGAATCGCGCATGCGTTGCACCTGCCGCGCGTGCTCTCCGACTGGCTGGCGCCAGTCTTCCCGGTCGAAGCGACTGCCCATGCCTCCAACGAGTGGGCGTTGATGGGCGCCTCGGTGCTGGTGGCGCTCGCGGGGACCCTGGGCGCGCTGCACGTCTACTATCGCCAGAAGACGGTGCCGGTCGCGGACAACGCGCGGCTCACGGTCCCGGTAAGGATGGCGCGCGACAAGTTCTACGTCGACGAGGCCTATGACATCCTGATCGTGAAGCCCGTGCGCGGACTGGGCCGGTTTCTGGCCGGACCGATCGACAAGCGCGTGATCGACCGCGTCCTGGCGGAGCTGCCTCCGGCGGTGGCGTACTGGCTTTCAGCGCGCGTCACGTCGCTGCAGAACGGCAACGTCCAGGCCTACGCCGTGGTCCTCTTCGGCGGCACCGTCGCCATCCTGGCCTACCTGACTCTCTATCTCCGATGACCTTCCTCTCCCAGAACCTGCTGACCGTTCTCGTCTTCCTGCCCGCGGTGGGAGCGCTGGCGCTGGCGTTGATGCCTTCCGAAGAGAAGCCTCTCCTGCGCTGGTCGGCGGTGGCGTTCTCGGGGCTGGCGTTCGTGCTGTCGCTCGGGCTGCTCAACGAGTTCCACGGGTCCTTCCCGTCGCTTCAGTTCGTGGAGAGCCGGCCCTGGATCGCGGAGTGGGGCATCACGTGGTTCGTGGGCGTCGACGGCCTTTCGATCCTCCTGGTGGTGCTGACGGCGTTTCTGACGCCGGTGGTGGCGCTGTCGGCGTTTTCGGCGGTGGAAGAGGGCGTGAAGGGGTACTACGTCTCATTGCTGATGCTCGAGACGGCCATGCTCGGGGCGCTCGTGGCGCTCGACATTTTCCTCTTCTACGTTTTCTGGGAGCTGATGCTCATCCCGATGTTCTTCCTGATCGGGGTGTGGGGCGGCCCGCGCCGCATCTACGCGGCCGTGAAGTTCATGCTCTTCACGCTGGTTGGGTCGCTGCCGATGCTGGTCGCGGTCCTTTACATCTACTTCGCGCACAAGGCGCAGGCCGGAAGCTACTCGGCGGCGCTGCCGGACCTGTTGACTCTGAAGCTCTCGCCGACGGAGCAGCTCTGGCTCTTCGCGGCGTTCGCGCTCGCCTTCGCCGTGAAGGTGCCTCTCTTCCCGCTGCACACCTGGCTGCCGGATGCCCACGTCGAGGCGCCGACCGGCGGTAGCGTGATCCTGGCCGGCGTGCTGCTCAAGATGGGAACGTACGGCTTCGTCCGGTTCGCGGTGCCGCTCTTCCCGGGGGCTGCGCGCGAGGCCGCGCCCGTGATGCTGACGCTGGCCGTGATCGGGATCGTGTACGGGGCGCTGGTGTCGCTCGTGCAGACCGACATCAAGAAGCTCGTCGCCTACTCGAGCGTGAGCCACCTGGGCTACGTGATGCTCGGCATCTTCACGCTGGAGGTCGCCGGGCTCCAGGGCGCGCTCTACGGGATGATCTCGCACGGGCTCACCACGGGCGCGCTGTTCTTGCTGATTGGCGTCATCTACGAGCGGCGCCACACGCGCCAGATCGACGAGTTCGGGGGCCTTGCCCGCCAGATGCCGGTCTACGCCGTGCTGCTGATGTTCGCGACCCTGGGCAGCGTCGGGTTGCCTGGCCTCTCGGGGTTCGTCGGCGAGTTCCTGGTCCTGCTCTCGGCCTTTTCGCTATCCAGCAAGGTCTACGTGGTCCTCGCCTCGACCGGGCTCGTCTTCGGCGCGCTCTACATGCTCTGGCTCGTCCACAAGGTGCTCTGGGGGCCGCTCGGGCCGAAGAACCAGAAGCTGCCGGACGTGAGCGCCAGGGAGATCGCCTACCTGGCGCCCGTCATCGTGATGATTGTCTGGATGGGCGTCTTCCCCAACACCTGGATGAACACCATGCGGGCCAGCGCCGAGCACTGGGCCCGGGACCTCGATCACTACCGGCTCACCGTCACTGCCCGGCCCGGACCCGCGCCGGCGCTCCTGACGGCTCAATCCGAACATGCTTCCCATCGTCCTGCCCGTTGATACCGGCGACCTGACGGCGCTGGGCCCCCTGCTAGCGGTGCTGATAGCCGCGCTGGGCGTGCTGACCGTCGACATGACGTTCGAGCGGGAAGAAGCGCGCGGCCGCTGGTCGTTCATCGTCGGGCTGGTAGGCGCGGGGTTGGCGGCCGGGTGCGCGTCGCTCTGGCAGTGGGAGGCACCGGGCCGGGCCATCCTGGGCGGGGCGCTCTACGCGGACGCCTTCTCGAGCTTCTTCGACGTGCTGCTGGCCACGCTCCTGGGGCTGACGCTGGTGGTGAGCTGGTACTGCCTGGACCGTGTGAAGGTGAAGCCAGCAGAGTTCACGGGGCTGGCCGTGCTGTCCTTCTCGGGGATGTTCCTGATGGTGCGGGCGGCGGACATGCTGACGCTGTTCCTTGCGATCGAGCTGATGTCGCTGCCGGTCTACGTGCTTGCGGGACTGTCAGCCGGCTCGAAGACGGGTCGAGAGGCCGCGCTGAAGTACTTCGTGCTCGGCTCGCTGGCCAGCGCGATCCTGCTCTACGGCATGGCGCTGGTGTACGGCGTGACGGCGTCGCTCGGCTATACCGACATCGCGGGCTATCTCGCGACGGCATCGAGGGAATCGGGTGTCGAGAACCCGCTGTTCCTGGCGGGGCTGGCGCTGATGCTGGTGGGGCTCGGGTTCAAGGTCGCCGCAGCACCGTTCCACATGTGGACGCCGGACGTCTACGAAGGGGCACCGACGCCCGTGACGACGCTGATGGCCAGCGGCGTGCGCGCAGCGGCAGCGGCGGCGCTCTTGCGATTCCTGGCCGGGGCCGTGCTCCTGACGCGCGGCCACTGGATGATGCTGGTCTGGGCGCTGGCGGCGCTGTCGATGATCGCCGGCAACGTGGGGGCGCTGGCGCAAACGAACGTGAAGCGGCTGCTGGCCTACTCCGGTATCGCCCACGCGGGCTACATGCTCCTGGGGCTCTTCGCCCTGCCCAGGGGCGCGGGCGGGTTCAGCATGTACGTGGCCGTCTACGCCCTGAGCGTGCTGGGCGCGTTCGGCGCGCTGCAGTGGTTCGACGACCGAGGCCGCGAAACCGTCGACATCGAGGACCTGGCGGGCGCGGGCAAGCGCCACCCGTGGATGGCGTCCGTGATGACGGTCTTCCTGCTGTCCCTGGCGGGCATCCCGCCGACGGCGGGCTTTGCTGCCAAGTGGTTCGTCTTCGCGGCGGCCGTACAGGCCGGCTACGTGGGCCTGGCACTGCTGGGCGTGATGACCAGCCTCTTCGGGGCCTACTACTACCTGCGCGTGGTGATCGCGATGTGGATGGACGAGCCCGCCGACATCTCGGGCGCCGACCAGAGCCCGACCACCGGCCTGGTCCTCGGACTCCTGGCCCTCGCCGTCCTCTTCATCGGCTGCTTCCCCGGCTGGCTCTGGTTCCTGGCCGATCTCGCCTCGAGCAAGCTGGTCTGAGGCCGGGCGTCACTTCCCCGGGCCACGGCCCCAGCCGATCATCTCCAGCGTCACCTTGCCGTCGAGCTCGCTTCTGACTAGCCCGCCCAGCGGAAGCTCCTTGCAGATGAAGGTGCGGGCCTTCTTGCCACCGACCTCGGACTCGATGACCAGGCAGTCGTACTCCTTGCCGTCGGCGGCGAGGACCTTCTCGCGGCTCTGGTTGGCCTTGGCCGACGTCGTCTCCTCCGAGGGCTGAGCGGCTTTCTCGATGAAGCGCGCTCGCCTCTGGGGCGGCATCTTCTGCGCGGGGAGCGGCTTGCCGTTCATCGCCGTAGTGCCGACGGCCTCGACGACCACCTCGTCCTTGGTCACCTCGAGGATCGACTGGCGCGTCGAGCTGGTCATGTTCAACTCCGGCGGCATCACCATCCGCAACTCGATCCAATCGCCGACCCGCGCGTCCTTCAGTGTCTCGTCTTCGACCTTCTCGGCGAAAAGGGCCCCGCCCCCGATCGCCAGCGCCACGGCCACCAGACCCAACAGCTTTCCTGTAGCTCTCACGCACTTCTCCTTGCCCTGCGGGGACGCGGCTCCCACATTCGCGCGCGCCGGGCCCCAATCTACCACAGCAGCAACAGCCGGCTCTCGCCTGACACCGCGTGAGAGGCGCAATAACATGGGGCGTGGAGCCCCGCGGCAGGGGCACGCTGCTGTCGGAATCAACAAAGAGAGCCGGGAGGTTCGGATGGTGTCCAAGAAGCTGGCGTTGCTTTGCTCGGCGGGATTGCTCTGGCCCGCGCTCACCCACGCGGCGCCGTTTGCCCGCGTGAAGCTGTACGCGGTCAGCTTGCTCTCCGCCCCCGGGCCCGAGGGCCACCGCCTGCAACGCGTTTACCAGGGCCGACGTCTCGAAGTTCTCGACGACGAGTCGAACGCCTTCTTCGTCCGCGTCCGCATCGACGGCCGCGAAGGCTGGGTCTTCAAGCGCTACGTCACCTTCGACCCGGCCCCCGAGGAGACCTTCCAGCCCGAGAAGCTCCAGGTCTCGAGCGAGTTCCTCGCCAGCGACAAGAACGAGAACGCTGTCCCCGATTACATCGAAATCGTCCAGGTGGCCCGCTCCTTCATCGGCCGCTTCTTCGACGACTTCAACAAGATCGGCGGCCGCGGCGGTCCCTACCAGTCCGCCGTCGACGAGGCCAAGTGGGCCGGTGTCTTTCTCTCCCAAGGCGAAGAGGCCGCGGGTCCCGCCCCCGCCGACGTCAAGGAGTCCTCAGGGGAGGTGGCGATCCCCGAGTCCGACGGCCTCCCCGACGGCATCCACTGGATGTGGTCGCAGGACGGCAAGGACAACAACGACGAGGGCCGCGTCGACGAGCCGCTCGAGGAGGTCATGGTCTGCATCGACCTCTGCACGGCCGCCTACGAGCAAGCCGGCTACCCCCTCACCAAGAATCTCCTCGACGCCCACGGCATCAAGGACCAGGTGCGATGGTCGACCGGCATCTGGGTCTCCAAGAGCAAGCCCTACTACTCCCGCAACCTCGACATCATGGTTCCCTTTCTCAAGAAGAGCCCGGCCTACCGCTACTTCCCCGAGAACCAGATCAACAGCCCAACCGCTCGTCCCAATGAACCGTTCCTGCCCGGCGACATGATCTTCTTCGGGCTGACTGGCGAGCTGGGCACCCCCAAGTTCCGGCTCTGCCACTCCGGCATCGTCACCGAGGTCGATCCCGAGACCGGAATGCCGCTCTACATCATCACCGCCGTCGTCCCGCGCGTGATGGAGTTCCGGCTCGACAACTCCTACGACCGCTTCACGATCCTGGGCCACGCCCGCCCGAACTACGAGGCCGAGCCAGTCGAGGGGGACTGAAAAGTAGCGAGTAGTGAGTAGCGAGTAGGGGGGGCCGGCCGATCAGTCGAGGGTGGCGGGGGGCTGCTTGGCGGACGCGGGCCGGCGGGGGGAGGCCGGGTGAGCGAGGGCGGCCTGCTTGTCGGAGGCAGGGGATGCAGCCATCCGCACGGACTTGGAGGGCTTCGTGGGCGCCTTGGCCTTGGCGGCGGGCTTGGTCTTGGGTTTCGACTTCGACTTGGCGGCGGACTTGGCCGGCTTCTTCGAGGGGGACGCCTTGGACTTGCGTGACTTCGAGTCCACTGCCGGAGCATTCGCGGCTGCGGCCCAGAGTTGCCGCTCCTTGGCGGTGGCCGAGCGAGCCGCCGACTTGTCGTCACCGGCCAGCAGATAGGACTTCTCCTCGGCGGGCACGCCCTGGGCGACCAGCGAGGCGCCCGTCTTGGAGACCGTCTTCTTCGCTGCGGGCAGATTGATGGCGACCTGTGAGCGAGCGGCAACCCGACCCAAGCCCGCCTTGCCGATTGCGGCTGCCTTCAGCGTGAGCGACCGGGCATTCGCCGCGGCGCCGGTGAGGGCCTTCGGGAGTGGCTTGCCCTGCAGCCGGCTGAAGATGCCGGCCATCATCCCCATCCCAGGGTGGCTCTCGATCTGCTTCTCGATGGTGTGCTGTGGGTCGGGCGCCATCGCCACGACTGGCTGGGCTGGCTTCATGAGGTGGGCGTAGGTGACCGGCAGAGGCAGGATGCGCCCGAAGCCGGTCGCCTTCCACCCCCGCAGATCCATCATCCAGTCATACTGCTCCAGACACTTTCTCGTGGTGGGGGCGGTTTCGACGATCTTGTAGTGGCCGTCGGGATCGACCTCGTACACGTAGGCGATGTGCATGGTGCCGTAAAAGACGACGTCGCCCGGCCTGGGAGTCGCCGTCGGCGGCAAGAAGCGGCCATTCTCCTTGCACCAGCGGACCCAGTTGCGCGTGCGGCGGGCGAAGATCGGGTGGTCCGGAAGATTATCACCGCTCTTTTCGCGGGGGTACCGGCCGGGGTGCAGCCGGGCGTCCTCCCGGAGGATATCGGCCATTGAAACGCCGGCATCTGCCAGGGCCAGGCGGGGGACGTCGACGCAGACGATCTGCCCGGCGGCGTAGTTGGCGCCTCCGTCCGACCCCATCGTCTGGTCGTAGACCCGGCCCAGCAGGTTGCGCGCGCTGATGTTGGCGATCTCGATCCGCTTGGCGATGGACGGGCTGACGATGGCCTTGGCGGCGGCAGCGGCGCGCGGCTTGCGGCTGTCACGGAGCTTGGCCCGGATGCCGGAAAGCTGCTCGCTCGAGAGCGCGTAGGCCTGCTGGAACGAGGCCATCGTGAAGAGACCCAGGACTGCCAGGGGAAGCAACCAGCTGAACGTGGGGGTCGCCTTCATGCCTGCACCTTTCGCTCCTGCCGTCATGGGGTCATGGCGGGGAAAGCCGGGGATTATAACAGCCGCGACCGGGAATGGCCAGCCAGGCTCCGCCCGAGCTTCCTTGAGTCATCGGCATTCGGAACCGCTCCATCTACCCGCACTTCCTGCACTTCGACGAGGGTGGCGACCTGTCGATGACTCGATCGGGGGTCCGCGGTTTGCGTTCTGCTCGAGGGTGCGCCTATGTCCATGGAAACGGGACCGATGTCGGGTCCGGCGACGATCGCCGAGCTGGATCGCGATGCCAAGAACTTGACCGAGGGCCTTGGCCGCGAGCTGACGGAGCTGGCGCTCGAACGGCTGACCCGCTTCTACCAGCCGCTGGTCGACGCGCTCAAGTTCTCGCGGGTGATCCTGGAAGCGGTCACCGACGGCGCCCTGGCGTTCAACCCAGGGGGGCAGATCGTGCTCGCCAACTCGGCGGGACAGCGTCTCTTCGGCCTGCCGCCCGACATCGAGGGCAAGACCATCGAAGCGGTGGCCGAGCTGGCCTGTATCGCCGAACCGGTCCGCCAGGCCCTGGCGACGCGCCAGTCGACCGCCAGCCACCGCATCACGCTGGAGCGCGGCGGCGAGCGCTGGGAGCTGGACGTGGCCCTGCACTTCTGCCGCGACGCCCGCGACGGCACCGGGTACTGGCTGCTGGCCGTCGTGCGCGACCTGACCTCGCTGAAGGACCTGACCTTCCAGGTGACTCAGTCGAGCAAGCTCGCCTCGCTGGGGACGATGCTGGCCTGCATCATCCACGACGTCAACAACCCGCTGGCCAACATCCTGGGCTACTCCGAGCTGATCGCCCAGGAGCTGGAAGAGATGCACAACCCGGGGCTCGACCTTTTCCGCAACCGCATTCGCATCGTGCTCGAGGAGACAATGCGCGCCCGGCGGATCGTCGAGAACTGCCTCTCGTTCGCCCGCTACTCCGCCGCCAGCCAGCGGCCGGTGGACATACCGCAGCTGGTCGAGGACACGCTCGACATCTTCCGCAGCAGCCTCAAGCAGAAGGGCGTGAAGATCGAGACCGCCATCCAGCCGTCGCTGCCTGCGATCTACGCCAATCGGGGCCTCCTGCAGCAGGTGATCTTCAACCTGGTCAAGAACGGCATCGACATCCTGGGCCGCGACGGCATCGTCTGGGTCCGCGTGCGTGCCGAAGGCAACGACTTGCTCATCGAGGTTGCCGACAACGGCACGGGCATTCGCCCGGAGCATCGGAACAAGGTTTTCAGCCCCTTCTTCACCACCAAGAGCGAGAAGGAAGGCACGGGCCTGGGTCTCTCCATCGCCCGCACCATCGTCGAGGAGCACGGCGGCAAGCTGACGTTCGACTCGGTGGTGGGCGAAGGCACGACTTTCGTCATCTGCCTGCCGATCGAGCGGCGCACCTCGCGACGCAACGGCGCTCCCGCCTCCGCCACGTCGGCCCAGCCGGCCCCGGCCAGCGAAAAGGCGACCCTGCCGCGCGTGCTGGTGGTCGACGACGACCCCGTGATGGGCGGCCTGATCGTCGACCTGGTGCAGCGCTGGTACTCGGTGCAGGCCGAGGTCGTGTTCAGCGTCGACGCGGCGCGGGCGTCCCTGGCCGCTGCGGCCTACAAGGTCGTCTTCTTCAACGTGCGGATGAACGGGATCGACCCCGTCAGCTCGTTCGACCGCATGAAAGAAGCCGCCGCCCAGACGCCGATCGTGACGATGGCCGGCAGCGAGCGCCCCGAGTTCGTCGAGGCACTGCTGCGCCGCGGCTCCAGCGTGCACCTGCGCAAGCCCTTCAGCCTGAACACGCTCCTGAAGGTCCTGGGCCGCCTGGTCCCAGGACAGGCGATGGCGTAGCAGGCCTCAGGCTGAGGGGTGAGGCTTGAGAAGTGAGGGGTGAGGCTTGAGGGGTGAGGAACCCGCCCTCCAAGAACTCTCCAGCCTCCAGCCTGAAGTCTGAGAGGCTGTGAAGTAATCGGGAGTGGACTTGTGGTTTCCCGGGAGCGGTGGCCTCGCGCGCCTGTGAGGTCATTGGCTTCCGTTTGAGTTCCCTGCTCGGGTTCCTGTGATTTGGACCGCTTGGCGGAGCATCTGCTG
>JACQZN010000038.1 GCA_016213845.1 Candidatus Wallbacteria bacterium | reverse complement strand
GGGCAGTGGGTGCGCTCACGGACGGCGGGGCGCTGGGAACTTCAGCCGCAATACCGGTGGCGTCTACCTGTACCGGGGTTTTCGAGAAAAACCCGGTACAGGTAGACGCCACCGGTTTTCGCCCCGGGACAGCGTGAGTGTCGCGCGCGAGCTTCAGGCGCCGGTCCCGCCGGCGATGAAGGCCTTCCACTGGGCCAGGAAGTCCCGGATGTCCTGCGCGCCGTAGCTCGTGAAGAACGGGACGCCGGAGTGCTCCCGGATCGTGCACTCCTCGAAATCGACCACGCGGCAAAAGCCGTGCACCGCGGCGAACACCCGCAGGTCCTTGCAGCCCAGCGCCTCGGTCGCCAAGGGCTCCGTGAGATCGCAAAAGGTCAACGCCAGAAAGACCGACAGGGCGCCGGAAAACTCCGCATTCGCCTGTTTCTTCAAGGTCTCGGGCAGCCGCTCCACCCAGCCGGTCACTAGCTCCTCGGGGCGACCGCTACCGCGGGCCGTGCCGTCCACGAAAACCATGACGAAGGCGCTGGCCATGACCCAGCGGGCGGCCATGCAGACCGCAGGAGGCGGCTCGACCTGGTCGACCGTCCACCCTCTCTTGCCGAGAAAGGCGACCAGGTCCCAGATCACTTTGGAAGTGTCATGCCGGCGCTTCATACGAATCGACCTGAGAACCGTTGAGTATCCGGGGGCGGCTCCAATAGAATCGAGCAGAGTGGCGCCTCCGATCGAAGCACTGCCGTTGGGCCGTGGCGGCCTTCTCTTTCCTACGGCCGCCGGCTGGATACAGTACGGCGTCGTCCCGGAAACCATCAAGGACACGATGGTGCTGCCCGGCGGCGTCCCCTGCACCTACATCGTGCCGCAGCGCCTCTTCTGCACCGAGCGCGGCATCAGCTTGGCGGAGCTCGAGTTCCCCTGCTACTTCAACTTCTTCATCAAGAACCGCCGGACCACCATCGTTTGCAGATCCGCTCAGCGAGCTGTGCTCGAACAGGTGCTCGCCGAGGCCGTTTTCGGCCCCGAGGAGCTGGACCCGGTGGAGTTCGCCGGCGGCCCCAGCCGCGACTTGCCGGACCTGCGCTCGGAGATGCTCTACTTCCGGCGCAATCCCAGGCGGGGCAACGAGATGATGATGCTGGAGGACATCGTCGAGTTCGTCGAGTTCGACGCCAGCGGCATCGCGCGCCTGTCGGCCGGCGTCTCCATCTGCCTGCAAGAGGACGGAGGCATCGCGGTGCTCGAATCGGGCGTGCAGCGCGCCCGCTTCCCGCCAGACCCGCCGCTGCCGCCCAGGGCCGGCCCCCACGAGGGGCCCCTCCGCGCCTTCTGGATGCCGCTGCTGGGGCTCTCCGTCATCGGGAGCGGTCATGGCTTCGATCCAGCCAACAAGACGAGTGGATTCATCGTTTGGATAGAAGGGCGCGGTGTCATGGTCGACCCGCCCGTCGACTCCGTCGACTGGCTGCGCGGCTACGACATCAGCTCCCGTCAGGTCGACACCCTGATCCTGACCCACTGCCACGCCGACCACGACGCCGGCACTTTGCAGAAGATCCTCGAGGAAGGCCGCATCACGATCTACACCACTCCGACGGTGATGCGGAGCTTCGTGACCAAGTACGCCGCGCTGACCGGCCTGGGCGCCGAGCGGTTCCGCTCCCTCTTCGACTACGTGCCCGTGAAAGTCGGCGAGCCGGTCTACCTCCACGGGGCCGAGGCGACCTTTCGGTATTCCTTCCACTCGATCCCGTGCGCCGGGTTCGACGTGAAGCTCAGGGGGCGAAGCCTCCTCTACCCCTCCGACACGCTCAACGAGCCCCGCACCATCCAGCGCTTGCACGAGCAGGGAGTTGTCGACCGCCAGCGGCGCGACACGCTCCTCGACTTCCCCTGGCACCACACGCTGGTCCTGCACGAGGCCGGCATACCGCCCATCCACACGCCGATCGAGTATCTCTCGACTCTCGAAGAGGAGATCAAGCAGAAGACGCTGCTGGTTCACGTGTCCGAGAAGGCCGTGCCGCCCGGCTCGGGTCTCACGGTTGCCCCGACGGGCCTGGAGGCCACCATCGACCTGGGGGCCGCTCACCTGCCCTTGCAGGAGGCTCTCGAGATCCTGGACGTCATGGCGCGTGTGGAGCTGTTCTCGGAGCTGCCCGCCCCGCGCGCGGCCGAGTTCCTCCGCATGGTGCAGAAGGAGTACTACCAGGAAGGCGACCTGCTGGTCCGCAAGGGCGAACGCGGCGACCGCTTCTTCATCATCCTCTCCGGCCAGGCGGCGATCCTGAAGAAGGGGCGCGAGTATAAGACCTACTCCGCCTTCGACTACTTCGGCGAGACCTCGCTGTTGCTCGACCAGCCGCGTATCGCAGACGTCCGGGCGAAGACCGTCCTCACCGTGCTGACCCTGAAGCGGGCCGCCTTCCTGCACCTGCTGCGAGGAACCGACCTGCCCGACCGGCTCGTCCATCTGGCAAGGCTGCGCGAGCTACCGAGCTGGGAGCTTCTCTCCGAGAGCCCCGTCTTCCGCGATTTCACGTCGAACCAGAAGACTCAGCTGCAGGCCCTGATGGAGCCGATCTCGCTCGAGGTCGGCGCCGTGCTGGGAGCCGACCCGCTGCTTCTCAGCAACGGGCTGATGCGCGTCCTGGTCGACGGCACGCCCATCGATCTGCTCGAGATCGGCGCCTTCGCCGGCGACGTCCAACAACTCGTGCACGACCAGCCGTCGCCCTACCGCTTCGAAGCGGTCACCCGCGTGGCCGGTTTCCGATTCGATCGCAGGCGGCTGCCGAAGTTCTTTCAGGACAACCCAGGAGCCTACATGCAGCTGGCCGAGGTCACCTCGTCCTGGCGCGCCGCCGCGCTGGCCGGCAGGACGCAGCAGTAGGGGGAACCGCCCCGCTCACGCGGCCTGAAGCTGCTCTTCTTCTTCGACGTGCCAGCGAAAGCCTGAAAGCGCCAGCAAGAGGGCCGTCGCGTAGAGACGGTTGGCGGCATCGCCCGCTTCGGCGGCTTTACGCAGCCGGGGCAGATCGCTCACCTCGAAGAGGGTGTGGCAGGCGCGCGCCCGCGAGATGGCATCCGCGGCCAATCGGGCCAACCGGGCGTCTGCGTGGCCCAGCGCTAGCCGCAGCGTCTGACGGAAGCTGACGGCTTCGATCGGATCGAGCGTGTCGATGGCCTCCTCGACGTCCGGGTGCCTGCCAGCAAGCTTGGTCTCGTAGGGTGTCAGTTCCACGGGGCGACTCGCATCCTTCTTCTGGGCCATTTCCGTTCCTCCTGGCAGTGGCGCTCGGCCGTGCGGGGTGTACACTCGAGTCGATGGGCTCTCTCTTCTCCCAATCGGCAAAACGCCCCCTCCAATCGAAGGGCCCAAGGGCCGAGTACTGCCTGTTCGGCACCGCGCTCGGCACCTGCGGCCTCGTCTGGACTGCGCAGGGCATTCGCGGGGTCCTCTTGCCGGAGCCGACCCGGGCGGCTCTCGTGGCGCGCGCCGAGGCGCTGGGCGCCCGCCCGGGCGCCGCTCCTGGCAAGGCCGCCCGGCTCGTCGAGCAACTGACCCGTTACGCGGCCGGTGAGCCCATCGACTTCGACACTGTCGAGCTCGACCTGACCGCCGTTGCTCCCTTCGCGCGGGACGTCTACGAGTGCGCCCGCCGCATCCCGTGGGGGATGACCTCGACCTACGGCGGAATCGCGCGCGAGCTCGGCAAGCCGGGTGCCGCCCGCGCTATCGGTCAAGCGCTGGGCAAGAACCCGCTGCCCATCGTGGTGCCCTGCCACCGCGTGCTCGGCGCAAGCGGACTGGGGGGCTTCTCTGCCACGGGCGGTATCTGCCTCAAGGAGAAGCTGCTCGTCCTGGAGGGAATCCGGGGATTCGCCCCGGACGCTCAGGCCTCGGGTCCCGGGGCTCGCGCCGCTACTTCGGAGCGGCGCCGGTCGTCGGCGTCATAGGGGCCAATGCCGCGTCGGGGAACTGCCCGCGGTCGAAGGCCGTCACCCGCTCCAGGATCGCCACGTTGACCTCGGGACGATTGTAGTCGGAATGCCCCGCGGCGATGTCGCTGGCATCGACCTCGCCGATGGTTCCGGCCTCCCGGCGCTCGAAGAAGTCCTGTCCGTAAGTCTCTCGCAGGGTCTGGTCGACCGTCCGGGTCGTGGCCGTCGTCGCGTCGAGGCTCACGACGTACTGGTGCGTCGTGGGGGACTGGACGGGCGCGCTCTTGAACATCTTGGCCATGACCGCCAGCTCCGGCGTGTGGCCGCTGCCGAGGATCTTCGGCACGACCCCCATTCTCGGGTCACGATGGGCCATGGAGCTGCCCCGCACGTCGCCCGCCACCCAGTCGTTGCGCGTGAACACGAAGACGATCTTCGCGATGGCGCCGAAGCGAGTGGACATCTCGTCGTCGGGCTTCAGCGGCGTGCCGGCGGTGATCAGCTCGTCGATGAAGATGGGGCTCTCGCCCGGGCCGGGCTTGTGCCTGGCGGCAGCGTGCAGCGCGACATTGCCGCCGTTGGAGTGGGCGTAGATGCGCACCAGCTTGCGGGGGTGCTCCGCGCGCCACTGCCGGATGAAGTGGTAGAGCCCGCTGGCGGCGGCGTCGATGGTGATGGGATCGGGCCCCGACAGCCAGGTGAAGAGTTTCACCTGGGAATCCGGCCACCGCTTCTGGATGCTGCCGATGAAGCTGGGCGCGTGCGCCCAGGCCGGATCGTAGTGACCGTAGCGATCGATCTGCTTCAGGACTCGAACGCCCAGGTCGGTCCCGGGGATGACCAGCGCCAGGTTGGAGGGCACTCCCGGCTTGGTGAGATCGACCTGCCGGTGCGAGAGCCGGTTGGCCAGCTTGCGCGCATTGCGTCCGACGCTCCTGCCGGCTCGACGGGCGCCGTCACCGACACTGGCCGCAACTCGCCCCAGGAAGCGGCCCGCCCTGCGTCCGAATCCCTTGGCACCCTCGGCAACCTCGTCCAGCAGCCCGGAATCCTCCGTGACGGCCGACGTAGCCGTCGTGGAGGCCTGGGCCTGCCCACTCTCCCGCGCCTCGAGGATTTCGCGGACCTCCGGCGCCTCCGCGCTCTGCTCCTGGGCCCAGCAGGCTCCGCCGGCCGCCGCGAAAACGATCACCAGCACTCCCGCCGCCCATCGACGCAGTCCCAGGCGCGCCTGAGCCCGGGAACTACTGCCCCGATCCGCAAGTACCGCCTTCCGAGTGTCCGTCACAGCTCCCCGCCGCTCATCCAGCCTCTCGGGTCCACGGCCGCACCCGAATGCGGCGCAAGGATATCACCCGCGCGCCTCCTTGTGATAGGATCTCACCCGCTTTCCACAGACCCCGTTACCCCCGCAAGGAACCGATGGCACAGGCAACCGAGCAGACGATCGTCCGGGTTTCCATCCAGGACTTCTACAGCGTCATCAGCGACTACAACCGCTACCCCGAGTTCGTGGACGGGATGACCGAGTGCACGATTCTCGAGCGCAAGAAATCAGGCTGCAAGGTGAAGTTCGTACTCGACCTGATGAAGAAGGTCGACTACACTATCCAGACCGTCGAGAAGCCCGGCAAGTCACTCGAGTGGACGCTCCTGGAGAGCAACCTGCTTCGAAAGAACAACGGCTCCTGGCACCTCAAGGCGCTGGGCGGGGACGAGACGGAGGTCACCTACTCCCTGGAAGTCGGGTTCGGCCTGTTCGTCCCGGGTTTTATCATGGACCAGCTGACCAAGCAGATGCTCCCGAAGATGCTGGCCAGCTTCGTCGACCGCGCCGAGGTCCTCTTCCCGCCAAACGGAGCGGGCAAGAAGAAGCGGAAGTAACCCGGGCGGGTCCTTCGACAGGACCGCTACGCGGTCTGCTCAGGATGATGCTTCGACAGGCTCAGAATGAGCGGGGGCATCAGCCGCGGATGACCTCTTCGGCGCCGATCTCGCCGCGGGTGTCCTCGGCGCTGATCTTTTCGACGCCCACGGCGGTGCCGTAACAGAGGACCTCCGTGACACCGTCGATGACCTCGTTGGCATCGTAGCGCATGCCGATGATGGCGTTGGCCCCGACCTCCTCGGCGTGCTGCATCATGACATCGAAGGCCTCCTTGCGAGCCTTCTCGCAGAGGTTCCGGTAGATGCTGATGTCGCCGCCCAGGAGCGTCTGGAGCCCCCCGGCGATGTTGCCCAGGATGGAGCGGGAGCGCACGGAGATACCACGCACCACACCGTACTGCTTGGCCGTCCGCCACCCCTCGAGGTGGAAGGCGGTCGTGACCATTCTGCTGTCCATTTGTAGACCTCGGGGCCAGGGGCCCTACCACGGACGGGTCCGACTTCGGGCGAGCCAGGCAGACGGCCGGGCGAGGTGAGTATGGTACACTGAGCGCCGCTCCCGTCAAGCGTGGACGGGGACGGACGACCGGGAGGCAATCGGCGCGTGAGTTCGAGACGGTTCCTGCACCTGGCGCTGGTGGCAGTCCTGGTCCTGGGGGAGACTGGCCCCGCCGCCGCCAGGACACGCCGGGCACGCAGAAAGGCGGCCCAGCCCCAATCGCCCGCCGCGACGGCACCGGCCCGAGCGGCCGTTCCGGAGCGCGCCAGCCTGCCGCCGACAGAGATCTCTCGCCGGCTGACCGTAGCGCTCTCGGCGGCAAAGGCGAGTAAACCGGACCCAGGCGACCCGCTCGCGGCGGATCGCGCTCGTTTCGTGGCGAGCATCAACCGGGTGGGCTACCCCTTCGCCGTGCGGAACGGCGGACAACTGGTGAAGTACGTGGTGCCGGCGCTCACCCGTTCGCTCCCTGACCCCTCGGAGCGGGTCTGCGGCTACTTCCACGTCGATCCCGCCAACGGCACTGTGCTGGCCTGGCCCCCGTTCCGACCCGGAGCGCAGCCGGCGATGCTGCTGAGCGAGGCCGAAGCGCTTGCCCGGCTGGAGCAACAGCGCGGCATGCGCTTCCCGGAACCCCACCTCGAGAACGGGTACCAGCCGATCCCGGTGGCCGATCCGGCCCGGTTGCCCGGCGTGTACTTGATTCGCGGGTGGGACAGGCAGTTCGCCAAGCTGCAGGACCCCCTCATCGACCGCGTAGCGCAGATGAATGCCTCCGGCAGGCTGCGGCAGCCGCTGCGCTACGGACCGGGTCAACTCGACCCGCCCCTGAAGAGCATCGCCGCCGGCGCATCGGTCGTGGCCGACTGGTGGAGGAGCCGGATGGAAATGCCGCCCCTGACCCACACGGGCTGGCTGACCGGCCTTGCGCAAGCGGGCGTCGACCCGCGTGAAATCGAGGTCCAGTACAGGCACCGGGGCCTGGCATGCTTGCCGCTGGCCTTCGTGCGTGACCCGGTCACGGGCGAATCGGTGACCCTGGGTCTGGAGGGGTTCTGCAAGGTGCTGACGGAGGTCCGCGAGCCAGTGATTGCCGAGCCGCTGGAGCGGGCCGGCATGACGACCCCGACGACCTACGCGGCCGCCCCGTGGCGCTACGGAATGGAGGCCGAGTACCTGGAGGTCCTGAGCCGCGAAATGCGGGACAGGTACACCGTGGCCGAGAACGCGGGCCGCATCGAAAGCGCCCTGCGGGCGCACGGAATCCTCCTCATCCGCTTCGACTCGACCGTGCTGCGCCGCAAGTCGTACGCTCTGCATGGCGGGGCTGCCATCGGCAAGGCCGACATCAACGGTAAGCCATGCGTTCTGATCGCCGAGGTCTCTTGCGACCGCGGAATCGACTTCCCGCTCGCCGGTGAAGGCCGGCTTGCCTACCGGGCCATTCCGGTCGACCGGATCTACACGGCGTACGCCTTCCCCCACCATGTGAAGCTGTCGCTCACGCGCCGGACTGCACCCGGCCAGTTCGACTTGCGGTCGACCAACGCTGCCGGGGGGCCACTGGACATGGACGCGCTGGACGTGCGGCTGGGAGGAGCCCTGTCGGTCGGCGTGTCGCTGGGGGGGCGCACACCGCACGGCTTCAGCGTCATGCGCCGCGACCGAGGCCGTTACCGCATCACCATTCCGAGAGCGGCCCAGGCCGATCCGACGGCCCGCCTGATCGTTGCGGCCGATTGCGAGCATTTCCGGGAGCCCGGCGGGCGTACCGCCATCGGCAGCTATGAGCTGTCACAGCTTCCGGCCGCGCCTCCCGGGGCGCAGTAAATCGTCGGGATTTGCCACCCGTCGAGGTGGTATCCTGGCGACTCCTGGGGGACCCATACCAGCCTCGAGCCACTCGAGCGCTCCCGAACGGAGGAGAGACGTGTTTTTCAGGATCATCACCCGCGTGGGGATTGCGGCAGCCCTGCTCGTGAACCTTGCCGGCATCGTTCGGGCCGAGGAGTCGAAGCACAGCGAGGCGACCCCGGCCCACGCCAGCAGCGGAGCGGTCACCGTGGTGGATGTCTCCAGCGGCGACCATGACATCGACAAGCTGGTGAAGAAGGGCGCCACGACCATCGTGGACATCTTCAGTGAGGCCTGCCCTCCCTGCCGCAAGCTGTCGCCGAAGCTGGACCAGCTGGCTCAGAAGCGCAAGGGATTGCGCATCCTGAAGCTCGACATCGGCACGGTGGAGACCAAGGAAGGCCGCGGCATCAACTGGGAGGCCCCCTTCGTGAAGAAGTACGACATCCACTCCATCCCTCATCTCATGCTGTACTCGAAGAAGGCCAAGAAGGTCTCGTCGGGCGAGGAGGCGTGGGAAACGGTGAAGGGCTGGCTCCAGAAAGAGAAGCTGACGAAGTAATCGCTGGCATTACCCGGTCGGCCCGGCCGTTACCCTTTCAGCCGGTCGCGTACGAATAGCGCGCCTCGGGGGTCGCGGCCGCGCGCGATTGCGGCTAAACCGAGTGCGTATCATCAGCACACACTGATACTGGCACTCGGTTTGCTTCGTAACTGCCCGTGCGCCACTCGACCCTCACCAACCAGAGCAACCCTTTCGTGATGCTAGTGCCTGTCCGAAGCCACATCTCGCGCCGGCGGCGCCGAGGTCAGGGGCTGGTGGAATGGGGCCTCGGCATCAGCCTGATCGCCATCATTGCCGCAGCTGCCCTGTCGACGATGGGGCAAAGAGTCTCAGGGATGCTCAGCGGGATTGTCTCATCGACGGACGCCGCAGCAGGTCGAAGCGACACGGGCGAGGTGCTCTCCTCCAGTGGCGACGGTGGCGGGGTCGGCGCGTCCTCCCGCAAGCGGGGCTGAAACTGGGGGCGACGCTCAGCGCGCCGGGGCCGGCTCGGCGGGAGCGGCCAGGCCCTGGAAGCTGGGCGCACCCTCGGGCCGGGGCGCATCGAGACCGTCGCCCCAGACGCCGATCGCATCGCCCGGCATCGGTTCCTTGAGCTCTCCGATAGCCTGGGAGGAGCCGACGAGGAAGAGGGTCATTTCCATGACGACGCGGTTCTCCCGCTCGATGAGCGGCGCGGGGTCCTCGCCACGTTTCCGCGCGCCCTCGATGAGCTTGGCCAGCAGGTCGAGCTCCTCGCGGAAGAGGTCGAGGATGGCCACGCGGGAGGCTTCGACCTCCCGATGGCGCGACATGATCCCCTGATTGCGGCGGGCGACCTCCTCCTCGGAGGGCTCCTTGCCGGGCGGCGCCTTGGGGAGATCCTTCTCCGACAGATACCGCTTCGCCTTGCCTGCGAAGTCGGTGGTGAGCTTGTCGACGAGTTTCTGGCGGGCCTCGTCGAAGGCATCGAGCGCCTGCGCCATCCCCTTTGAGCCGAGCTCGCGGCGCTTCGCCGAGTCCGCGTCGGCTTTTTCGATCGCTTCCTTGGCCTTCGAGTAGGCGCGCCTGGCCATCCAGGTGTCCACGGCCGAGCCGGCCCACGCCCCGCCGAATCCGCCGATCACGCCACCTGCGATGCCGCCCAGGATTCCGCCGGCCGTCGCCCCGATGCCGATACCGACGGGACCGAAGGCCGCACCGGCCCAGGCCCCCACCTTCACGCCGGCGAAGGCGCCGACCTTGGTTCCGGCCCACATGCCCGCAGCCGTGAAGAAAAACTCCGCCGTCAGGATCCGGTCCTTCAGCACCCGTCCCAGGATCTGGGCCTGGGCCATCGGGTTGATGGCTATCTTGCCGAGGTTTCCGAGCACTTCGGCGCCCACGCCCGGATGGCGGAACATGTCGCTGAAAGTGACCTCTTCGCCCTTCTCCTTGCCGGGGACCTGCACTCCCTTGGTAGCGGCGGAGATGTAGCCTGCGCCGAGCTCCCAGGCGGCGAAGGCCGCGATGCTGCCTGGCAAGCCCCCGAGCATGCGCCCGAAGAGCGCCCGCATGCCAGTGTCCTTTGCCAACGTTGCCCGGAGCGAGTTGACCATGTGCGCCGTGGCGCCTGCGGCGATGAGACCCGCCCAGACCTGGGGCGAATCGAGAGTCGCAGCGACCGCCTTTCCGACGTCGATGCGGCCCGTGGCCCGGTACTGCATCGCCGCCTGGAACACCATCAGGGTCAGGAGGGACTGCATCGGGCTGGCGAAGTACTTCTGCGCGGCGTTCGGAAGCAGGCTGCGGCCGTTGGACTGGTGAGTCAGGAAATCGCGCAGCCGCACAGGCAGCTTGGAGACGACGGCCGAACCGCCACCCATTGTCGGGCCAGCGGGTCCACCACGCGGGGTCGAGGGCTTGGCGGGGGCGGCGTCGGGCGCCTTGGGCGCGGCCTCGACCGCAGGGGCTTCCGAGGGAGCTGACGCCTTGGACTGACCGGCAGGGTTCTGGGCCTGGGACGTGCCTGTGGAGGCCGCCGGTGAAGCGTCGACGACCCGTGCGACCGTCTTGGCCACTTCGCCGTCGAGGGCAGACTGCTTGGAGAGGCGAGCCTCGAAGTCGGCCAGGTCCTTGAACTCCCCGCGCGAGCGCTCGGCGATGAGGGCGTGGCGTGCCTCGGGGGAGACCTGCGCCTCGGCCAGCCGGCGCTCGAGCTGGTAGGGCTCGTTGATGTTGATCCGCTCGCCACCGAAAGTGAGGAGCAGCGGGCGGTGGACGGCCGGTCCGCCGTACTTGGCGACGAGGGCCGTACGCTTGGCAGCCGGCACGCCGGCGGTGGCCAGAATCTCGTTAAGAAGGTCGGAGGGCGGCTTGGCCCTGAGGCCACCGAGCGTCGACATCTCGACGCCGGCAGCAGCGAGCTCGGCCTGGATGACGGGGCGCTTGTGATAGACGCCGGCCTCGCGGAGGGCACGACCCATCTGGGTCCAGGGGGCCATCGCATCGCGAAGGAAGCCTTCGGCGCGGGCCTGGGCCGGGCAAGCGAGCGCGAGAAGCAACGCTACGCAAGCCGCCAAAGCGAGCCGTGACGCGCGGGCGGAGCTCTCCAGGACGAAAATGGGGGCGCTCATGACGCAGGGGGTTTGCCGGGGTGACGACCCGGTCCGGCAGCGAAGGCGGGAAGCGCCGATTGCGCGGCGGGGCCGATCATGCCCCACTACTTGCCGGAGCCTGCAAATGTTCCGACCGGCAAGCCAGCAGCGGAGCGCGAGATGCGGCCGGCTCGCGGCTCGGGCAGGGTGGCCCGCGCAGTGACGGGAACCGTGGCCGCAGCCCTCCCGGCCAGTGCGTTCAAGCGGCGCAATTCCTGCTCGGCGACCCGCACGAATCGCTCGAGATCGTCCGGGCGAATCTCCCCTGCGTGGCCTAGCAGCAGGCCGTCGGCGGCGTGCGGCGGCCCGTGTCGCTCCGTGACGAAACCGTGCGCCATGAGCGCCTCGTGCAGATCGGCGGCGGCCACCGGCTGGGGAACCAGGATGGGCGTGACGACGTTGGACATCCAGTCGAGCTCGATGGGGAACTGGAAGCCCGCTCTCATCAAGCCGCGCCGCAGCGACGCAGCGCGCCGGGCCAGCTGGGTCCGGGCGGCGGCGAGCCCCCGGGCTAGCAACTCAGCCAGCGCCGCGGAGAGCGCCAGCATCGATCCCAGGGGAGGCGTGGCCGGCATCTGTCCTCGCTCGACTGCCCACTTGTAGTGCGCGCCCAGGTCGAGGCTTCGGACCCGCGGCTGGGTCTGTTGCAGGCGGCGGAAGAGCTGCCGTTCGCCGACGACGAACCCGATTCCGGGGAGCCCGCCAAGGGCCATGTGAGGGGCGCCGGCGACGAGCGCGATGGGGCCCTGGGAAAGGTCCAGCTCGTGAGCGCCCAGGCTGCCCACTGCGTCGAGGAAGAGCGCTGCGCCCGTTTCCCGGGCGAGCGCCGCGAGCTCGGCGGCGTCGTTGAGCATGCCTGTCGCGCTCTCGTGGTGGACCGCGACCAGGAACACCGAAGCGCTCTTTTGAGACTTCAATGCCCGGCGGACGGCGGCGGCGTCGATGCGGCTGCCGGCGGGGAACTCGACCACCCTTGCTGAGCCGGGCGCGTGCGTGGTCGCCAGCTCGGCCAGGCGTTCGCCGTACTCCCCGTTGGACACGACGATCAATCGACCCAAACGAGCCATTGCCTCCACCGAGGCTTCGACGGCTGCGGACCCGGAACCGGAGAGCAGGAGCGCCTGGTGACGATCCGGCTGGCCGCCGGTGACCGCAAGCAGCTTCCGGGTGACGTCTTCGAAGAGCGCCGGGAATTCGGGCTCGCGGTGCGTGACCTGCCGGGCACTGAGGCGGACGACCTGCTCGCTGGCCCTGGCCGGCCCGGGGGTGATCGCCACGCGGCCGCGCCCCGAAATCGCCTCGGACCAGTCGTAGCCCCTGACGTCCAGCTCGAGCTTCGACTTCCCTTCGGTCGCCTCCACGCGAATGGAGGCCTTCGTCTCGAGCCTGCGCCTGGCGGACTCCGAACTCCACGGCCGCCACATGCGCCACGGAAACACGTCCTGCCGGTGGCACGACTCCGAAGCCGGCACCCGGCGGTAGTGGACCAGCACGTGGGCGCGGCGAGTCGTCTCGGCTTTGCCCAGGAGCGCCAGGAACAGATCGAGCGGCCCGCGAGCCCACCAGGGAGAAACACCCCAGCCTACCGAGCGAAATGCCCGATTCAGCAACGCCGGCACGTTCCTCAGAATGCGCCCGGCGCTCAGCAGGCCATCCCGCCACTGCAGATTGACTCGGCCAATCTCCTCGGTCATCGCCTCCAGCGCCAGCCGCGACTCGCCGAAGAGCCGCAAGCCTAGCACGTTGCGGCCGTAGCAGGCGCCAATCGTCTCCGTGACCTCCACGCGAGCCAGGGGCGATTGCGTTCCGTACAGATGATCGGCGAGCGACACGGGCGTGAAGAGCCCGACATCCGTTCCCGGCCGGGCCAACCGATCATGGGCCCAGACGGTCTCTCCCAGACGCAGCGCAAGACTGCCCATCATGTCGCTGCCGGGCCATGCCTTGGCATAGCCCAGAAGCAGCTCCACAGGAGCTGCCGCAAGTTTCGAGAGAGTGGCCAGCAGCGGCCCTGCTCCCTCGACCGCGCGTCCATCTCTGACGCCCAGGCGCGAGCCCCACGCCTCTCCGCGCCAGACGCCCGAGTGCATCCAGGCCTCGAGCTCGCTGCCGTCTTCCAGAATCGGAGCGCTCGCCCCGGTGGCGGCCAGTCTCAGGCAGCGGGGGGCCGGGGTCGGGTAATAGGGCTCCCAGCTGGCCGCGAGGGTCGCGGCCTGAGGGCCGTCCACCAGTAGCACGCACGGGTTGGCCTCGGCCACGCGCGCCGCCAGCTCCGCCAACCGCGCCGGGTCCAGGTCCTCCGGGCCGACGACGACGGTTTCGAGCCGCAGGGCCGTGGTTCGGCCGAAGACCGCTTCGATCCCCTTCCGGGCAGCGCTGTCGCGGCTACTCAGGAGCAAGACGGTACCCTGGAACGGCACCGTAGGGTCCCTGGGGCGTAGGCTCGTCATGACGGATCGACACGGGGCAAAGCGGCCTGCCTCACCAGATCAGCCTTTCGGAAAATTGCAGGCGGGACTTGAATGCGCCCGGGAATTGCATGCATTCGACGTCTGCCCCTGGCGTCCCCTCCCTCGCTCGGGGTATAGTCCTACGGCCGCGGGGGGCATCCCGGGCAGGCGGAACCCGGAGGCGCTCCATACCGGTGGCACGTGAGGAGACCTCGCGGAGCGGCGATGCTGGCGAAACGTAGCTTCAATCCAAAGGCCCTCGTAGGCAAGTCCCTGCAGCAGGGCCGCTACGTGCTCAAGCAGTTCCTGGGCGCCGGCAGCTTCGCCTTCGTCTACCGAGCCGAAGAGATGCTCGGCGGCGAGCGCCTCAGAGACGTGGCGGTCAAGTGGGTGGTCGAAGGCGACCCGGCGTCCATCCTGCGAGAAGCCCAGGCGCTCGCGGCGATGCCTCCCCACCCCAACATCGTTACCTTTCTCACCAGTCTCACCCTGGCGCCGCCCGCCCAGGGCCTCTTGCTGGTGCTCGAGTTCGTGGAGGGCAAGCCGCTGGACAAGCTGCTGATGGAAGGTGTTGCGCTCCCCCCCGAGGATGCCGTCCGGCTTCTGGATCACGTCATGGCGGGGTTGGCCCACGCCCACGCTCACAAGGTCGTCCATCGCGACCTCAAGCCCGAGAACATCCTGTCACGCGCGGACGGGACGCTCAAGATCACCGACTTCGGCATCGCGCGGTCGGCGCGCGCGGCGACCACGACCTCCGAAGATGTCATCAAGGGCACACCCGCCTACATGGCCCCGGAACAGTTCGGCCGCCGCCACGATCACCGCGTCGACCTCTACGCCGCCGGCGTCATGGCCTACGAGATGCTCGTCGGCCGCAGGCCGTTCGTCGGCACGCCGGTGGAGATCATGCGCGGCCACGTGATGGAGGCCCCGGACATCCCCGACCACCTGCCGCCCCCTTTTCGCGATTTTCTCGGAAAGGCCCTGTCGAAAAGCCCCGACGATCGTTGGGAGACCGCCGAGCAGATGCGCGCGGCTCTCCAGGATGCGCTGGCGGCAACTCAGGGTCCCCGCGGCAACCAAAAGGTGCCGACGCTTTCCGGCAGGCGCGATATGGGCGACGGCCGCCAGACCGCCCAGTTTACGGGAAGCAAGCGACGCGCCCACGCGGCGGCGACTCGCCCGGTCGTGCTCGAGCTCCATCCGGAGCTGACGCCGCAGCCCTCGGTGGAGTGGCGCCTGCCGGCCGGAAGCCGGCTGCTCGGTTCGATCGCCGCGCAGGCCCTGCCCGGAATGCCCCGGCTTGCTCAACGCATCGCAGGGGAGCTCGAGATCGACAGCGCCTTCCGTCACCCGGCGTTCCTCCTCTGCCGCGCCCTCAGCTTCGAAAGGCGCGAGGTCGTCGAACGCTTCGAACCCTACCGGAATCAGCGCTTCCCCAAGCCCGTGTTCGACTCGCCCGGCGAGATCGACCCTTGGGACCCGGTCTACCCAATCGAGAGGCCCAATCCGCAGAAGCCGCTCTTCGAGTTTCGCATTCCCTCCACGGACCGGCAGGTCAAGTGCCTCAATTGCCGGGGGCGAGGCACGGCCCTCTGCACGGCGTGCCAGGGTGAGGACGCGCCCCTATGCGACCTGTGCAAGGGCGCCGGCGAGTCCGAGTGCGCCGAATGTTCGGGGATGGGCGACCGGGCAGGATTCCTGGTCATCGTGGCGAAGTTGGAGCGTCACGAAGAGCGGGCGTTCGTCAAGCCACCGCCCGTGCAGGCAGACGTCACGGAAGAGGATCTGGCGGGTGCCCCGACCCAGAGGTTGATGAGGCTGAACGGCGGCGTGCTTTCCTCCTCCGACTTGCCATCGCCATTCCCGTGGCCGGAGCTGGCGCCGAGGGCCAAGGCGATGCTGGAGTCGACCACCGTGGTGGGCGAGTCGGCCTCGATGGACGACGAGCTGACTCTCGACTTCGCATGGATCGGCCACGCCATCTGCGAGCTCCAGGGAGAGGAGGCCTCGGTCGATGCCGTGCCCGAGGGCGGCTTCGCCACCTGCGAACCGCGGCTCCTGGAGATGATCCGGGGGCGAGCGGTTCCACTGATGACGAACCCGGCGCTCTGGGATACGGACCCTGGGGAGGCGCTGGCGCTGGCGCAGGAGGCGATGGGAGCAGATGGGCCGCCCGAATGGCGGGACAAATGCCAGGGCGCGGCGCTGGAGCTGGCACAGCGGTTGTTATCGACCGGGGCGACGGCGAAGTTCCGGGACTTGCGGCGGCCGTTCTCCGAACTGGTAGCGTTGGACGCCTCGGGACAGTGGAAGTCTCGCTGGGCCGCGGTTCTGGTCGCCCATCGCCGTTCGCTGCTCGAGGAAGTGCAGACAGCGCTGGAGGGAGACGATCCGTCGGGCACGCTGGCGCGGGCGCTGGCGCAGATGGCGGACCTGGAGATGCTGGCTCAGGAAGGCCAGACGCTCTTCAAGCTGGCGCTGGAGCGAATTCAGGGATTGCTGCGCAAGGCGCAGTTCGACAGATCGGACCATCTGGTGGACGCGTTGATGGGCGTCGCCTGGCCTATCCGCGGGGCCAACGAGACACTGTCCGGTCTCAGGAGCTCAGCCTTGCAGGAGCGAGCCACGGCGCTGCAGAAGCAGTGCGACACGGGCGGCAAACCCGATCAGATCTATCGGGACCTGTCGGCGCTGATCGGCCTCTGCCCGGAGCTGTCGTCGCTGCCGGCGACCCTGCGCGCCTTTCGCAAGAGGCTGGGCGGGGAGCTGAAGTCGGGGCGCATCGCGGGCGGGTGCCACTGGGGGCGCCGGCTGCAGGAGGAGCTCTCGCACATCCGGCCCGACCTTTCGCCGCTCTTCGCGAACATGCTGGACGGCTACGAGGACGGTTTCATCGACACCATCGTCTCGATGCTGGAGCAGCCCGAGCAGTTCTCGGACGCGATGGCGCTTCTGGGTCTGCCCGAGGCCAAGCTCGACGAGGACCCGCGAGTGGCCGCGCTGGCCGCCGCCTTCGACCGCACGTTCTCGGCGAGGTTGTCGAACTATGATCCGTCCGCGTCGAACCAGTCGCTCACCGAGGAGCAGCAGCAGGAAGTCGCCCGGGCGATAGCTGCCTGGATGAGGCTGCACGCGTGGTGTCCGCGGCACGTGCTGGCGCAGGGCTTCGTCAAGCAGCTCTGGGCCGTTCTGCAAACGGTTTTGCGAGGGCCGATGCACGACCGGGCCCAGCCTCTCCTGGATCTGGCTGCCCAGGCCAAGGGCATCAGTGACCATCCCGAGGTCGGCCCGCTGATCCAGGCCGCGCGAGAGGAGAAGTTCCAGGCCGCCGCCCGTGAAGCGATCGCGGCGCTGCGGGAGCGCGGAGATTTCGACGCCTACCGGCGGACCTTCTTCCTGCTGGTGCCGCTGGTGCCGCTCCACTCGGCGGTGGCCGACATCCTGGCCGCGCTCCAGGCGCACCTTACGCAGCTGGCGCTGGACGGGAAGGCAGAGGAGCTGCAAGCCCAGAGCGAAGCAATCAGCGGCTTTCTCAAGGCTCAAAAGATGCAAGAGATTCCTTGGCTCCGGGACGCCGTCTCGAACCAGTCTCGCGAGCTGGAGAAGTTCGTACTCTCGCGTGTCGGCGAGGCCGACCAGGTGGACCGCGCCCTGGAGCTCGTGGCGTGGCTGAGAAAGCAGAATCACCGCTGGGCCGAGGAGCTCGTCATCCGGCTGGATCAGGGGCTGGAGCGCTCCAAGGAGCGTGACGCCGTCGACCACCGCCTGGCGCTCACTCCCGTCGCGCGCGTCTTCGCCGCCACGGACCCGCACTCTTTGGTTCGCCGCGTCGCGATGAACGCCCGCGCAAACCTGGACGAAGCGATCTGGCGGTGGGGAATGGCGACACTGGTGCCCGGCGCGTTCTTGCTCTTGCCCGAGCTGATGCCCTTCCTGGGCGTACCCGTGCCGGGACTGGACCCGTTCACGAAGCGCGGCCTGGCGGCCTGGGTGGCGATGGCCGCTGCGGGCTATCTGGCCGGCAAGTGGCTTGCGGGCCTCACTCGATTTGCGATGGCTCGAAAGGACCCGAAGGGCGAGCGCTGGCGGTTGGCGGCAGCGCTGTGCGGGCTGGCCTTGTCGACGGCAGCCTTTGGCGCCGGTGTGGCCGCCGTTCGCGCGGTCAGAAGCGGCTTCTGATGCAAGCGGTCTGGTTGCTCCTGGCGGCATGGTTGGCCGCGGCGCCGGCGATGGCTCAATCCCCCGTCACGACCTCTTATGCCAAGGCCTATCAGCAGGGCGAGGAGTTCCGCAATCCCCGCGACGGAAGCGTGCTCGTCTACATCCCGGGCGGCAAGTTCCGGATGGGCGACGAGCGCGGTGCCCCGCACGAACAGCCCGTGCACGAGGTGGTGCTTTCGCCCTACCACATCGGGCTGACCGAGGTGACCTGGGAGCAGTACATCCAGTTCTGCAAGCAAGCTCGACACCCCCAACCCGCTCGGCCCGACTGGTGCGACCGCGACGACTACCCAGTCTTCGGCGTCACCTTCGAAGATGCCGAGGCCTACTGCAACTGGGCGGGACTGCGATTGCCGACCGAGGCGGAATGGGAGTACGCGGCGCGAGGAGACGACGGAAGGCTCTACCCGTGGGGGAACGAACCCGCTGGCTGGGACGGAGACTGGCGCGCCAACTGCGCAGGGACCTCCAGGGGATCGGACGGCTTCGAGTGGGCCTCGCCGGTCGGACGGCTTCCGGACGGCGCCTCGCCATGGGGCTGCCTGGACATGGCCGGCAACGTGGCCGAGTGGGTGGCGGACCGATTCGATCCCGAATACTACCTGACGGGCCCCGCCCGCGATCCCAAGGGACCGTCGAAGGGCAGCCTGCGCGTGTTGCGCGGCGGGAGCTGGGCCAGCGCACCGTCCCTGGTGCGGGCCTCGCGCCGAGACTTCGCGCGGAGCTTTCCCACGTTCAACTACTTCAACGTCGGGTTCCGGGTCGCGAAGTAGGCTCGGGAGCCGCCGCTGCGACAGCTACCTGAGCGCGTAGAGCATCGAGGGCCGCGGAGTCGTCGGGGAGGGCGAGCTCGCCGGTTGTGGGGAAGCCGCTGGCTTTCCATCGGGTGAGGCCATAACCGTCGATGAGCTCGGCTCGAGGGAAGTAGCGTCGAATGCGTCGCACGCCCTCGAATCCGCGGAAGTCCTTGAGGCAGTAGAGAACGACCCGACCAGCGCCGCTCACCAGCGACGGTGCAACCTGGTCGAGATTTCGGACCGGGAAGCAGGTGGCGCCGGGGATGTGCTCCTCTGCAAACTCCTCGGGCTCCCGCACGTCGATCACGGCAACCCTGGGGCCGTCCAGGATCGAGCGGGCCAGCTCCGGGGACGGGATCGTCGAGACGGCCTGGCTGCCGGCGCCGGCCAGGTTGGCGATGACGGGTACGAGCGCGACGAACAGGACGAAGGCCTCCGCCAGAAACAGGACTCGACAGATACGTCGAGGGTTTTGGAATGCGGGCTGGGCTGACAACCCGGGCGCCGCGTCTCCGGTCCCGAGCGCATGCTTCACCCGATCGACCAGGCCGGCAGCGACCGTCATCGCCATCACCGTAAGCAGCGAGAGGATCAGGCCCGAGCGAGTCTCGCCGCCGATGCTGGCGCCGTGCACCAGCGCCAGAGCGAACGTGATCAGGTTCAGCCGGTGGATCCAAGAAGCTGACCGCCTGAGCCCCAGCCGGCGCGCCAGGGCTGCACCCAGCGTACCCAGGACCAGAAGCGCCAACCCGAGCCTTCCCAGGGACTGCATCGACTGGTAGTAACCGTTCGAAAAGGTCGGAGCCAGCCAATGTCCCCAATCGGTCTTTCCTGTCCTGAGCCCGATGCCGAGCCAGAAGAGCAGCGGGTGCAACATGGCAAACGCGAGCACGGCCAGGCCCTGCGGCACGTGCCAGGCGATCACCAGCTCCATGCGAACCTGGGGCAACCGAAGCCGGTGGATCAGCAGTCCGGCCAGCACCTGCAGCCAGAGCAGCATCAAGGCGTAGAGGGCCACCAGCCGGGAGGCCAGGTAGGCCGATTGCCCCGGCGGCGCGGGCTGGGTGAGCGGATACCAGGGATCGCCGAGCTCCGCGATCCAGGCCAGCATCGGCAGGCTCGCCGCACAAGCTGCAAGCAGCCACCCCGCCATTGCGGCAGCCTGCTTACTCTCTCCCCTCATGAGCCTCACGCACGCCCAGTGTACGCCATGCTCCGGGCCGCCGGACGGCGCGAAGGCCCGGGCCTTCGGGGGCCCGGGCCTTCTTCTGGACGATGAGGACTAGCTTGCCTCGAGAGGCGCTCAGCGCGCCTCGATGACGCTCATCGGGACGCCCCAGCGGTAGAAGCTGGGCGGCTTGGTCACCGAGCCGTCCTTGACCGACGCCTCGAGCTTCTTGAGCTGCTCCTTGCCATAGGCCGCGGCCTCCTTCTCGAGGTTCGAGTTGGAGAGCTCCTTGGAGTTCTCCATCCGGGCCAGCTGCTCGTAGGCCGCGCGGTCGACGCTGCCGGGGACGGCCTTGTCGTACTTGTCGAGCGCATCGCGCATCCGCTTGAGCGTGACGTCCTTGAAGCGGCATGCGTTGTTGGCCGGCCACGTGCGGTCGGTGACCTCCATCACGTACTTCACGATACCCCGCTCCAGGTCCGCTGATGCCATCTGCAGGCGGCTCCAGAACTGGGCTGAAGCCTCGGCCAGCAGACGATCCTTCTCCTGATCGGGGCTGGGAGTACCCTCGCCGCCGCCCGGCTCGTCGCCAGCCCCGGTCTCGGCTTCGGGCTTGGCAGCGGCCAGCGCGGCGGACATTGCATCCGCATCGACCGGCCCGAAGTGCTGCGAAGGGACGAATCCCTCTTCGACTCGCTTCATCTTGCGGAACTTTTCGGGGATCTTGATCCGGAAGGCGCGCACGGCGCTGGAGGCGTCGGCCGACTGCAGAAGGGCGCCAACGATGTCGGCCTTCTCTGCGGACGGCAGAGCGCCCACGCGGTTGCCCTGGCGGTCCAGAACCAGCACTCCGCGAGTCACGTGCGGCTTCACCTTGCCGGGGACCGGTGAGGCCAGCGTGACCTCGGTCGAATCCGTCGCGGCCAGGTCCTCCTGGAACCGGGTGCGCTGGGCCTGGTTGATCTGCTGCTCCGTCCGCTCGCGATCGGCCACCTGCTGGCTGCGCGAGGTGAGCGCCTTCATGCGATCGCCGATGGCGGCCAGGTCCTTGGAAAGCGCATCGGCCTTGGTGCGCACGGCGGCGGCCCCGCGCTCCTCCCAGAACGCAGCTTCCCACGTAGCGGAAGTCTGGGCCGCCAGGTCCGCCTTGATCTTGTCGACCTCGGCCTGCAGGTCGGCGGGGGCACCTCTCGTCAGCTTGATACCCTCGGCGGCCTGGGTGAGCGCGGTCTTCTGGGCGGCCAGCTTCTTCATGCTGTCCTCGGCGGTGACCTGGTAGTGGACGGCCTTCTCGGTCCGGTCGGCCTCCTTCACGAGCTGGGCGACCTTCACCGGGTCGCGGCGGGCCTCGAAGATGGCGCGAGAGATGGCGTCCGGATTCGACTCCTGGAGCCGCTTCTCGATGACTTCGCGGTGCTTGGCCAGGTTGCCCTTCAGCTCGACGCCCTCGGGAGTCTTGCCGAGGACCTGCGCCAGCTGCTCGTAGCGGCGGGCCAGAGTTGCGCCACCCTCGCGAGACGCCGAGAGGTCCTGCTGCATGCGGCCCAGGTCCCGTCGGGACATCGCCTCCTGCTTGCGGGCGTCGGCCAGCTTCTGGGCCGCGGCGGCAATCTTCGCGCCGTCGATCTTCGGGTCCTGGATCATCGCGTTCAAGAGCGCCTCGCGAGTCCACCGGCCGGCGCCGCGCGGCAGGCCTTGGGTCGCCTCGACCAGGCCTCGCTCGGCCTGCGCCACACGGTCGGATGCAGCCGCGGCGTCGCGACGGGCGGTGGCCAGCTCGGCCGGCTCGTTACCGCCAGGCTGCTGCGAGCGATCGGAGCCATCGTCGAACCGGGAGCGCGTGGCGGGCTGATTCAGGAAGCCGAGGATCTCGTCGGGAGTCTGGCTCAGGTGCATCGCCGCCTCGAAGGCGCGGTTGTCGATCATCAGGGCCTGCAGATAGATGGCCGGGTACTGCAGCGCGCCCTTGTCCAGGTCACGCTCGAACTTCTTGGCGAGCACGTCGGGGTCCAGCGCTTCCTCGGGCTTGATCGGCACCTTGTAGGCCGGGCCAGAGGCGACGATGAGGTCACGGAGGTGCTCGGAGACGTTCTTGAGGAGCGGGGACTGCGGCTGCTGGTCGCGAGTAAAGCGCAGGAAGCTCGACACGACGCGGAAGTCGTCCTTGTCGTCCTGGTTGTCGCCCACGCCCTCCGTGCGGGCCTTGTAGAGCGAGTAGTTGGTCTGCGACGCCAGGTCACCCTTCATCTTCTTGCGGGCGTGCTCGGTGTTCTTGATGAAGTCGGGTGCGACTTCGCGCACCTGGCCGAACCAGGTCTTCAAGAGCTGCAGATCGCGGTAGCTGGCGCGCGCCAGGGTCTCGCGGTCGAAGCCGACGCGGCTGGTGCCGATGACCTCGGCCAGCTTCTCGCGCGCTTCGGAGGGGCCGTCCTGGTTGCCCCAGTCGACCTTGTCGTACTCCTTCTTGGGCTTCGGCTTGTCGTCGCCGGTCTGCTGCTGGCGATCGGCGGGCTGCACCGGGGGCTGGGGGGTGCGCTCGCGGAGGTCGCCGAAGTCGAAGTCGTCGGGGTTGCTGGCGCGCGGCGGTTTGCCGGCATCCGGCTTGCCCACGCCTTCTTCGAGCGCGGCGGCATCCTCTTCGTCGGGATCGCCCGCGAAGGCAGGCCAGGGAAGTAGACCGGCGGTCAGCACGGCCGCGGCCAGGGCGACGTGGCGGAAAGCGAAGCGGGTGAAGGGCTGGGCAGGATTCACGGTGGCCTCTCCTATGCTCTCTGTTCTCGTAAGCGGAGGATTTGCGCTCATGCGCCACGAACTACTACGGACGCCGACCCGTCATGGTTTCACGAACCTGCTTCGGCTTTTCCATGGCTGGCCAGGGTCCAGATGGCCATCTTGTACAGCAGACGCGCGCCGACGTTGGCGTCCCACTCGTCGGGGCCGTCCCCGGGGGCCACTTCGCAGAGGTCGAAACCGACGATGCGGCGGCCCGAGCGCGCCACGGCTCGAACCAGGAAACAGGCTTCCTGAAAGGACAGGCCGCCCGGCACCGGCGTGCCCGTGTGAGGGCAGAGGGACGGGTCTAGGCCGTCGATGTCGAAGGAGAGCCACACATCCTGCGGCAGCTCGTGGATCATGCCGTCGACCAGCCGGCCCCACGGTGTGCCGGTGAAGCGGGCCTCGGCCAGGCTGGCGTCGAAGAAGACGTGGAGCCTGTCGCGGTGGGCGCTCATGCGGTCGAACTCCTCCTGGCAGAAATCGCGGATGCCGACCTGCACGAGACTGGTGACCTGGGGGACCAACCGCAGGACATTTTCCATGATGGAAGCGTGGGAGTAGGTGAAGCCCTCGTAGGCCTTGCGCGTATCGGAATGGGCGTCCAGGTGCAGGATGCCGAGCTCGGGCGTGCGCCGTGCGACGGCCTGGATGGCGCCGAGCGGGCTGGAGTGATCGCCGCCGACGACGCCGACGACCTTGCCGGCGTCCAGCCACTCGTCCGCAAGCGCGGCGACGGCCTCGTTGACGCGCGCGGAGAGCTCGTTGACCCGTTCGAGCGCGCGCCCCAGCTCCGGGTCGTCGGGCTGGGCGCCGCCGGCCTCGATGATCTGGGCGGCCAGGTGCTTGGCTTCGTCGTTCCAGACGTGGAAGTCATCCTGTTCCGGGAGCATGGCGATCCCGGCGCGGAAGGCGGAAGGGAGCTCGAGGTCGAAGAGGTCGACCTGCTTGCTGGCATCGAGGATGGCGGCCGGCCCCTCAGAAGTGCCGCCGCCATAGGAAGTGGTCGCCTCCCACGGGACGGGCACCAGCACCAGTGCAGCCTCTTCGGGAGCGAACGGTAACCCGAAGATTCCCGAACCCGGAACCGCCGCCGCATTGGGGTCGAACTCGTGGCTGCTCATGCGGCCATGATGCCACGGCTCCCGCGGAATCGAAAACCCCGCGAGAGAAACGGGTTGTAGAATGGGGGCTGCCGGTTACAGCAGGAAAAACCCGGTACAGGTAGACGCCACCGAGTTTAGGCCACCGAGTTTAGGAGCGAGGAAATGAGCGGGTACAGGCTGGTGATCTGCAACTGTCCGCCGGACAAGGCGGAGGGGATTGCGCGGGCGCTGGTGGAGGAGCGGTTGGCGGCCTGCGTCAACGTGGTGCCGGGGGTGGGGAGCGTCTACCGATGGAAGGGCGAGCTCTGCCGGGATGCGGAGAGCACGCTCCTGATCAAGACGCAGGCGGCGCGGATGGCGGCGCTCACGGCGCGGCTGGTGGAGCTTCACCCGTACGAGGTCCCCGAGGTGATTTCGCTCGAGCTGAAGGCCGACGAGGGAGAGAAGCGATACCTGGACTGGGTGGAAGAAGAGACGAGCTGAGCCGGCGGCTCAGCGCAGCCGGATGTCGGCGGGGTTGGGAGCTGCGGCGGACGCACCGGATACCGGCGGCACTTCTTTGATCGTCTCCTTGGGGTCGCGGATGAGGCCCTTGTTGCGCAAGACGTTGTCAGCGAAGACCGGAAGCGCCCAGCCCGGGTTCTGGATGAGGCCCCAGAGCCACTTTTCCGGGGAGCGACGCTCAGGCGGCAAGATGCTCATGGCGAGCTCCAGCGCAGCCGTCACGCAGGAGGCGCGCGTGGTGTTGTAACGCTCCGCGGAGTGATCGGCCAGGACGACTTTTCCGATGGCGATGGAGAGCTGCTGGAGCTGGGTCTTGTCGAGCGAGAGCTTCCAGCGCTTCACGATGCTCCCGTTGAAGCGGATGCTGCGAACCAGAAAGTCGTGCCAGGTGCTGACGACGTAGACGATGCGGAACTTGCGGCTGAACTGGCCGCCGATCATGCCGTAGCGCTGGCTGGCCTTCAGATAGGCCTCGTAGGAAAGCACGAACCCGGGGCTCTCCTGGCCGTCGAGGTTGACGAAGCCGCCCGGCTCGAACTCGAGCAGAAGGGCGGCGTGCCCGGCGACGAACTTGGGGGCGAAGGGCTTCATGCAGAACCAGGCCGCCTTGACCTTCTCGAGGTCGACGCGCACCGTGGTGAAGAACGCCTTGCGGCCGAACTTGGCGCCCTCTGCGCGGTCCGACTGGTACCAGCGGACGTCCTTGAAGTAGTAGAGAGGCTGCTGGCCCGGCCGCTGCTCCGTGTAGACGTGCGACGGCTGGCGCTGGTCGAAGCGGAACGGCTGCTGGTCGAGCGCCATCGATTCGTAGCGGGTCGGGTCCTCTTCTGTGGACCAGTCGCGCTGGATGGGGATCTCGTGGCCATCGCCAGCTCGGAAGGTAGCCGGTCCGCCGGCTGGCGGCGGCGCGCCCGCGCTCTTCGCGGTGAGGGGAATCTCGTCGGTGAGACCCTCGTCTGAATCCTGAGCGGCGCAGGGTGCCCAGCCAGTGAGCACTGTGAGCGCCAGTACCAGAGTGATGCCGAATCGGAGCTGCTTCATGGGTGGCCTCTCGTGGGAACGACTTGAAACCGCGGCCTCGTCAGGGCCGCCGGAACCTACTACGTGATGAGGCGGCGAAAGGATGCAGGGGCAGGAGTGAGGGGTGAGGGATCAGGCGTCAGGGATCAGGCGTCAGGAGTGAGGCAGTGTTCGAGCGGGTCCTTCGACACGACCGCTGGCGCGGTCGGCTCAGGATGGGCGGGGCTCTGCTGGCCGCGCCCCCTACTGACTACTGACTACTGGCTACTGGCTACTGGCTACTGACTCCTCCCATCTCTTTTCTACTGCCTCGTCAGCGGCTTGTACTTGATCCGATGCGGCTGCGCGGCGGCGGCGGCGCCCAGGCGCTGGATGCGGGCGTCCTCGTAGTCGCGGTAGTTGCCCTCGAACCAGACGACGCGGCTGTCGCCCTCGAAAGCGAGGATGTGCGTGGCGATTCGGTCGAGGAACCAGCGATCGTGGCTGATGACGACGGCGCAGCCGGCGAAGCCGAGCAGCGCATCCTCCAGGGCCCGCAAGGTGTCGACGTCCAGGTCGTTGGTCGGCTCGTCGAGCAGAAGCAGGTTGCCGCCGGCCTTGAGGACCTTGGCGAGGTGGACGCGGTTACGTTCGCCGCCGGAGAGGTCCTTCACTTTTTTCTGCTGGTCGGTGCCTTTGAAGTTGAACATGGCGCAGTAGGCGCGTGCAGGAATCTCGCGTTTGCCGAGCACGATGACGTCGGCGCCCTCCGAGATCTCCTGGAAGACGCTCTTGGCGGCGTCCAGGTCGCGGGCCTGATCGACGTAGGCCGGCACAACGGTCTCGCCCACTCGCAGGGTGCCCGAATCGGGCTTCTCGCCGCCGGTGATCATCCGGAAGAGCGTGGTCTTGCCGGCGCCGTTGGCGCCGATGATGCCGACGATGCCGCCACGCGGCAGCTTGAAGGAAAGATCGTCGATCAGCAGCCGGTCGCCAAAGCCCTTCGAGAGGTGATCGGCCTCGACGACGACATCGCCCAACCTGGGCCCGGGCGGGATGTAGATCTCCAGCGACTCGATGCGCTCCTGCGGACCTTCCTCCAGGAGCTTCTCGTAGGCTGCGATGCGGGCCTTGCTCTTGGCGTGGCGGGCCCTGGGAGCCATGCGAACCCACTCGAGCTCCCGCTCCAGGGTGCGCTGGCGGGCACTCTCTTGCTTGTCCTCCTGGGAGAGCCGGGTCTTCTTCTGATCGAGCCAGGAGGAGTAGTTGCCCTCCCATGGAATGCCGGCGCCTCGGTCCAGCTCGAGGATCCATCCGGCGACGTTATCGAGGAAGTAACGGTCGTGCGTGACGGCCACGACGGTGCCCGGGAACTCGGCCAGATGATGTTCCAGCCACTCGACCGACTCGGCGTCCAGGTGGTTCGTGGGCTCGTCCAGGAGCAAGAGGTCCGGCTTGGAGAGGAGCACGCGGCAGAGCGCGACGCGCCGGCGCTCGCCGCCGGAGAGCCGGGTCACGTCGGCGTCGGGCGGCGGCAGCCTCAGGGCGTCCATGGCGATCTCGAGCGTTCGATCCAGCTCCCAGGCACCGGCGGCCTCGATGGCATCCTGCACCTTCCCGTGCTCGTCCATTACCTTGTCCATCTCCGCGGGTGAGAGGTCCGCGCCAAGCTTCTCGGAGAGCTCGTCGAAGCGTCGCAGCAGCCCGCGGATCTCTGCGACGCCTTCCTCGACATTGCCCAGGACATTCTTGGAGGAGTCGAGCTGGGGCTCTTGCGCCAGGTAGCCGATGCGGGTGCCCGGATTGGGCCGGGCCTCACCCTGGAACTGGCTGTCGACGCCGGCCATGATCTTCAGCACCGAGGACTTGCCGGCTCCATTGAGTCCGAGGACGCCGATCTTGGCCCCGGGCAGAAAGCTGAGCCAGATGCCCTTGAGAATCTCGCGGTTGGGGGGGACGACCTTTCGCAGGTCGCGCATCGTGAAGATGAATTCAGCCATGGAGAATCGCTTTCGGAGGTCGGAGACCGTCCGGTCGAAGGTTCAATGTCGGGCGGCCAGCGCGGCCCGCTGCTCGTAGGCGCGCCGCACGATGCGGCAGTCCTCCAGGAAACCCGGGAGCTCCTCGAGCAGAAGCGCCTGCGGCCCGTCGCAGAGCGCCTCGGCCGGGTTGGGATGGACGTCGGCGAGCACCATCTCGCAGCCGGCGATGATGCCCTGGGCGGTCGCGTGGGCCAGGTCGGTGATTCCGTCGGGAGCGCGGTCCTTGCGGCCGACGGCGTGCGAAGGATCCACGCAGACCGGCAGCCGGGTGAGACGCTTGACGACGGGGACATGAGCGAAGTCGACGAAGTTGCGGTGCGGGTCGCCCAGGTGGGTCTTGACGCCGCGCAAACAGATGACGATGCGCCGGTTGCCGTTGACGGCCACGTACTCGCAGGCGTTGAGCGACTCTTCGAGCGTGATTCCCATCCCCCGCTTGACCAGGACCGGCAGCTCCTGCTGCTGGCCGACGGCGCGCAAGAGCTCGAAGTTCTGGGCGTTGCGCGTGCCGATCTGCAGCATCACTCCGGTGGCGTTGCCCGAGCGGTGGAGCGCATCGAGGATCTCCTCGACGTGAGACTCGTGCAGGACCTCCATCGCAATCATGCGGATGCCGTACTTGCCGGCCAGCTCGAAGACGTACGGGAGGCAGGTGCCCCCGCGCCCCTGGAAGTCGTAGGGGCTGGTCCTGGGCTTGTAAGCCCCCATGCGGGCGGTGGCCAGCCCCAGCGCCCCCAGCGCGCGGAAGGTCTTCTCGACATTTTCGCGTGTGTCGACAGCGCAGAGACCAGCGAGCAAGTTGAAGGTCCCCTGCTCGAAGCCGACGCCGTTGTACTCGCAGGCCAGCGCCTCCATCTGCCCCTTGTGCCGGCCAATCAGGCGATACTTCTCCGACACGCGCACGACCCGTTCCACCCCCGGCAGCTCGCTCATCTCGTCATCCGGGATGGCGCGCGTTTCGCCAATCAAGTAGACCTCGGTGAGCGATCGAGTCTCGCCCTGCACGACGTGGACCTGAGGCGTGACGTTCGGGAAGTGGCGGGCCCGCTCCAAGAGCCGCTGGACCTCCTCGCCGCCCGGGACGACGTCGGGGCTGAAGATGACAATCATGCCGCGCAGTTTATCACGGGACTCCCGGCTGGGAGGCCCAGGCTGTAGGCTGTAACCCGTCGCCCCTGGGCTCGGGGCGGCGCTCTGAATGTTCACAATCTGGATGTGGGTGGTGCGCGTCGTCGTCGTCGCGGTGGCCGCGGCGGCGTACCTGCACGGCTCGGGCAGACTCCCGCTGCCGGCGGAGTTGCCGCTGCCCGGGCCGGTGGCCGGGATCGTGGCGACGCTGGCCCTGGCGACCGCCTGGCTCGTGACCGAAGCGCTCGCGAGGAGCACACCGCCCGACGATCTCGAGGCGCGGCTCGAGGCGGCCCGCGACGGGCGGCCCTACGTGCCGCAGCTGCGGGTCGAGCCGCCCAAGCCCGCCGAGGCCCCGGCTTCCGCGCCGAAGAAGGAGCCGATCCCCGATCGGGTGCAGTTCCTCGACAAGGTCTCGAAGCTGGCGGCGACCGGCCAGTTCGCGACCCTGGCAAGGGAGCTTCCCAAGCCGGCGGTGCTGGACCTGCTGATCGAGGCGACCCCGCCGCCTGAACGGCTGAAGCTCCTGCTGGCCGTGGGCCGGGCGCTGGAGACCGCCGGCGACCTGGACGCGGCCTTCCTTCGCGCCAAGCAGGCGCGAGCCCTCAAGGGCGACGCCTCCCCGGCGCGGGAGCTGCTGGCGCGGATCTCGCTCTCCCGGCAGGCGCCCGCCCGGCTGGACGACATTTATCCGATCGTCAAGGAGCTCAAGGCCGACTGGCGGGAGGAGCACACGGCCATCGTGCTGAAGGCGTTGGAGCTGGGGCTCACGAGGCCCGTGCTTTCGGTGAGGCTGATCGGCCAGGTGTGGGAGCTGCTCGACTGCTATCGGAAGTTCGATGACATCGCGGAGCCGTTCGCGGAACGCGTCGCGGAGCACGTCCGCACGCGACCCGAGCGAACGGACCTGTTGACTCTGGTGGTGCGCCTCAGGGCCGCGCAGGGCCAGACGAAGAAGGTGCTGGCGATGGCCTCGGAGGCGCTGGACCGGACCACGGACTGCCCGGCTCTCTTCCGGTTCCTCATCGAGCACCACGCCGCGGCCGGCACGGTCTCGGAGCTTGCGACGGACCTGTTGAGACGCAAGGCCGCGGGGGGCGAGTCGAGCGCGCTCGACGCAGCGATAGCGCAGATCGACGAGGCGCTTCGGGTGCAATCGACGGCTGCGCAACGCAGCGGCCGCAAGCTGTCCGCGCTGGACGAGGGGATGGGGATGTTCGCGCGCGGAGAGTTGCAGGGAGCCATTTCGGCCCTCCAGGAGGCGCTCAAGACGGCCAAGATGGAGCAGTCGCCCTTCGTGCGGCTCCTGCTGGCGAGGGCCTTCCTCAGGTCGGGGGCGCCGGACCCGGCTCTGGAGCACGTGGACAGGCTCGACCCCGGAGACTTGCTGCTGGACCAGCGCTACGAGCTCGCGTCCGACCTCGAGGCCGCGGGGCGCCCCCAGGAGGCCAAGCGTCTGTATGCCTCGGTGGCGGCCGACGACCGAATGTTCCGGGACGTCGAACTCTGCCTGGCGCGGCTGGATCGGTCTGCGGCGCAGGACCCGAAGCAGAAGTTCGAGGAAAGCCTGGCCGCCGCGCTCGGGGTTCGGTACCGGGCGCCGCGCCTGGTCGGCCAAGGCGGGATGGGCCTGGTCTACCGCGCGACCGACATCGACAACGGCCAGGCCGTCGCCGTGAAGGTGCTGAATCCGATGGTGGCCGGCGAGGCCGAGCACCGGCGCCGTTTCATGCGCGAGGCATCGACGCTCTCGGAGCTGACCCACCCCGGCGTGGTGCGCATCCTGGAAGTGAGCGAGAAGCCGGTGCCTTACTACGCGATGGAGTACCTCGAGGGCACGACGCTCGGTGACCGGCTGAAGAGGGAGGGACGACTCGACGAGTCCGAGGCACTGCGCATCGCCGCGCGGATGGCCGACGCGCTCGGCTACTGTCACGACAAGGGGCTGATCCACCGAGACGTGAAGCCCGCCAACGTGTTCCTGGAGACGCGAGGCCGGGTCGTGCTGATCGATTTCGGCCTTGTGCATGCGGAGTCCCAGACCGCGTTGACCAAGACCGGGGCGCTGATGGGGACGCCGGGCTACATGGCGCCCGAGCAGGTCTGCGGCGAGCCCGTGACGCTGGCCACCGACATCTATTCGCTGGGGGTCACCCTCTACGAGATGGTGACCGGCACGCTACCCTTCGAAGGAGAGGATCTCATCGGTCAGGTCCTGGGCAAGGCCCCGCCCGCCCCGCGCGAACGGCAGCCCGGGCTCTCCGAGCCCATCGAAGCGACGATCTTGAAGTGCATGGAAAAGGACCCCGCCCGCCGGTTCCGCGACTGCGCCGAGTTGAGGGCAGCGTTGGGATAGGAGACAGAAGAGGGAAGATGGAAGATAGAAGGTGGAAGGTGGAAGGTGGAAGGGAGTAGCCAGTAGTCAGTAGACAGCAGTCAGTAGGAGCGGCAGGAGCACGACGATGCGGATGGAGCAGCCCCTGCCCTAGCCCCTGCCCTAGCCCTAGCCCCTGCCCCCTTCGAGCCCAACTCCTGATCCCTGATCCCTGAAGCCTGATCCCTCCCCCCTCAGGCCTCGAGCCTCACTCCTCAAGCCTCAAGCCTCACTCCTCAAGCCTCAAGCCTCACTCCTCAAGCCTCAAGCCTCACTCCCCAAGCCTCATGGCGCAATGGCGTGCCACTCGGCGTCGTAGTACTGCACGAGGATCTGGCTGTTCAAGCGGTTGACCTCGACCCCGACGGCGGCCATGTCGGCAGGGAAGTCGAAGAGACCCGGAAGAGTTTTCGAGTCCAAAAACTTCAGGCCGGCCGGGAGGGTGGCGGCGGGGCGATAGGGGCGGCGGGAGGCGAGCACGAAGCCCCACTCGCCGAAGGAGGGGACATAGACGTGGTACGGGGCGATGAGCAGTCCGGCGCTGCGGATCGTCTCGGCGACGCACCAGAAGGACCGGCGCGCGAAGAGGGGCGAGGTGCTCTGGACTGCGACGACTCCGTTCTCGGAGAGGACATGGGCCAGGCGCCGGTAAAAGACATTCGTGTAGAGCTTGCCGAGGGAATAGTTGTTGGGATCGGGCAAGTCGACGATGACGAAATCGAAAGATTCGCGCGTGCTCTCGAGGAACTTGAAGGCGTCCTCGTTGACGATGCGCAGCCTGGGCGAAAGAAGCGAGCGCTCGTTGAATCGCAGGAACATGTCGTGCGTCGACGCCAGGCGAGTCATCTCGGGGTCGAGGTCGACCAGCGTGATGCTCTCGACGGCCGGATAGCGCAGCACCTCGCGCGCGGCCAGGCCGTCGCCGCCGCCCAGGATCAGCACGCGGCGCGGAAGAGGCAGCGAGGAGAGCCCCGGATGGACCAGCGCCTCGTGGTAGCGGTACTCGTCACGGGAGCTGAACTGCAGATGGTTATTGAGGTAGAGCCGGATGTCGTCCTTCCATCGCGTCACCACGATCCGCTGGTACGGCGAAGAACGGGCCAGGATGATCTCGTCGGAGTACATCGCCCCTTCGGCCAGCTCGGTGATCCGGTCGGCGCCCGCCACGCCCGCCACAAGGAGCAGCACGACGACGATGCACTGAGTCCTGAGAATCCTGGCCGGGCCCAGCGTCGCCGCAAAGATGAACGTCGACCAGAGCGCCACCGCAGCGTTCAGCAGCCCGAAGAGAAAGGCGGAGCGAACCAGTCCCACCTTCGGCACCAGGACGAGCGGAAACGCCAGTGATGCAGCCAGCGCCCCGATGTAGTCGAGCGTCAGCACCTGCGCGACCAGGTCACGGAACTCGATCCGATCCCGCAGGATTCTCAGGAGCAACGGAATTTCCAACCCGACCAAGGTGCCGACCGCCAGCACCGTCGCGTAGAGTACCGGCCGGAATGCCATCCCCATCGAAAACGTCACGAACAGCACCGAGGCGCTGGCGCCGCCGATCAGCCCAACGAGCAGCTCCACCTGCACGAATCGCGCGATCAGGCCGCGGGCCACGAACTTCGAAAGGTAGCTGCCGATCCCCATCGCAAAGAGGTAGGTGCCGATCACCGTCGAGAACTGCATGACGCTGTCGCCCAGCAGGTAGCTGGCCAGCGTTCCCGCGATCAGCTCGTACACCAGCCCACAAGAGGCGATCAGGAAGACGCTGGCGAGGAGGGCGTAGGTCATGGGGAGGCTTGAGGAGTGAGGCTTGAGGAGTGAGGCTTGAGGAGTGAGGCTTGAGGCTTGAGGAGTGAGGCTTGAGGCTTGAGGAGTGAGGGAGGAGGGATCAGGTTTCAGGGATCGGGATTCGGGGGGGGGGGCAAGCAACGGGATGAGTTGGTGAGTGGAAGGGAGTCCGTGAGGAGTGGATGGCGGCCTGCCATCTGAATTGCCCCGGGAGCATCGGGCCGGCCAGCTGGGACTAGTCACCTGAATCTTGGCACCTGTGCTGAGATCTGCCTTCTGACCCCTCAAGCCTCAAGCCTCCCCCGGGGGCTAGCCGTGGATGGCGGCGGCGATGATAAGAGAGAGGCCCAGCGAGATGCCGGCGACCATGATGGCAAGTGCGGTGTTCTTCTCCTCGACGATCTCCTTCCAGAGATCGTAGGGCGTCCACCAATCGATCACGACGAAGCCGGCGACGAAGACAATCAGGCCGAGCGCCGCGAAGATCAGGGCGTTGACGGCATGCGGCACGAACTGCGGGTCGAGCATCTCACTTGCCTCCAATGTAGTGATAGTGGGAGTGGTAGTGCTGCCGGTAGCTTCCCGGGTTGTCCCGCACGGTCCGCGGGACCTCTTTCACCTCGTCGACGTCGGTGAAGGTCCAGCCCCGGAAGTGGGCCGTGGCCAGCAGCAAGAGGATCGCCGCCCCGTAGGAGAGGTAGAACCGGTCGTCAGTCATCGTCGTCACTCTCCCCGCCGAACTTCACCAGAGGCTCCATCGGATGATCCGACTCCAGCCACCGGTTGTACTCGAAACTTCGTCGCCGCCACCAGAGCCAGAGCCCCGGCACGCTGAGCAGCATCACTGCAAAGATCAAGTGGCGGTGCATCGGGACGTCCCGCCAGATCGAGACGTCGAAGGCCACGTTCACGTTCGCGGGCTCGGTCTCCACGAGCAGGAAGTAGCGCCCGGCCGGCACGCTTGGCAGGTAGCACTCGTCGGACTGCCCACCCTCCGACCAGCTCCCGTCGCTGTCGCTGCCGTAGTAGTAACTCACCTCGCGCCCGAAGTCGTAGGCGACGTTGGTGCTCTCGTTCACGAGCGCCATGTTGAAGTACGCCCAGTTGTTCGACAGGTTCGTCGACAGCCGTACCTCCACGTCGCTCGTGCGGCCATCGAGCTCGAAGCTCTCCGTGAGGCGCGTCTTCTCCACGTCTTGCGGCGACACCGTGAATCTCCAGGTCTTGACCAGCTTGGAAGCGTCCACGAACGACCAGAAGAAGGCGTGGATGGCGAACGCCACCGCCAGGAAGAGCGGCCAGAGCCGCATCCGAGCCGAGTACTTCGTCTCGTGCGCCCAGGGCTGCGTCGGCGCGACGCCGATCGACTCCCTAGGGGAGCCCGCCAGCTTGAAAGCCTGCCAGACCGTCTCGGGGGAAGCGTACTCTCCGACCGCCCAGGTGATCTCGTTTCCGGTGACCTCCCGCGAGACGACCAGCGGCGGGTGCACGAAATCGCTGACGCGCGCGGTCTCCCCGACTACCACCTGCCAGTTGAACTCCCCCACCACCAGCACGGTCGTCGCCGTGGCCGTCTGGAAATGCCGGTACCGCTTGCCCATGTACTCCAGCTCCTGCTGGCCCGAGCCGGGCAGGAGCTTCGGCACGTGGTTGGTGATCTTGATGTAGCTCCAGTGGCCGTTGCACTCGGCCAGGAACCGAAAGCCCTTGTAGGGATTCCAGAGGAGGTACTCGCTCCACTCGTAGTTGACGCCCTCCACCGTCACCCGGCGCCGCTGCATCCCGATGCACTCCATCGTCTCGCCCCGGATCTGGCCGCGGCGGCCGAGCGGGATGATGGGCTGGTAACGGACCTGGCGGTCGAGCTTCTGGATGATGGCCAGCTGCGGGTGCTTGGCATCGAGCACGCTGCCGCAGTAGGCGCAGGCGACGCGTTCGGTGACGTTGGCGGCCCGCAGCTCGATCGGCGCGCCGCAGGCCGTGCACTTGAGCCCCTCGGTCTTCGGGGAGTCGGTCTGACCGGGCGAGCCTGTCATCTCACCAGCCTTCGATCTCCCGGAGGTTCGTCAGCTTCAGCTCGTCGAACTCGACATACTCGCCCACGAACACCAGCGGAGGCTCCTCGCTGTAGTCGATGGTGCCGAACCGCGCTCCGGGTCCCACCAGGTCGGCGACCGGCGCCTCGTAGCCTCCGCGCACCTCGAAGGGCAGCTCCCCCTCACCGCTGATGCAGCGCGCCTTCTGCAGGTCCTTCACCTCGAGAGTGAGGCCGTCCACTCCCACGGACGCTCCGGGAGAGAGCTGGGCGAAGGCGGGCACGCGCACCTGCCGCTTCGCCAGTCTCGACACGGCGTAACTGCCCTGGGTCTCCCCGAGCCAGCCGTCGGTGCCGTCGCCGAAGGCGAGATACCACTCGTTCCAGAATCCCTGGGGGTACTGTAGCTGGAGCCGGCCAACGACCTCGAATCCCAGGCCGCGGAACTTGCCGCGTGTGCCGAGCTGCACGGGCGAGCCGTCCTGGTGCAGCGCCGCGACCTTTCCGACGGCCTCCAGGTCGACGTCCTTGCGCACGGCCAGCGTCCCGCAATGCTCGCAAACGATCCAGTGCGAACCGGCGTTCTTGAACTCCAGGGGTCCTCCGCACGAGGGGCAACTCGCCTTGCGTATCATCTCGGCCTCCGGGGCCAGAGTATAACAAAAAGGCCTCGCGGCCCCGACCCGGTTCAGCAGGCCGCGGCGGCGAGCTCGCGAGCCCCGTTGTGGCGAGCCGCGTCGAGGTCGGTCAGGTAGTCGATCAGCCGCCTGGCAGCGCGCTCGCCGCTGGCCACGCAGTCGCCGATGCCGACGCCGCGATAGCCGTTGCCTGCCAGCGCCAGGCCGGGCAGCGCGGCCTCATGGGCCTCGATGCGCGCCACCCGCTCCAGGTGCCCGACGCAGTACTGCGCCATCGCCGACTCGTAGCGGCTTACCAGGACCGTCCTGGGTGCGCCCTGGACGCCGACGTACTGGCGTAGGTCCCGCATCACGGCTTCCACCAGCGCGTCATCGTCCATCGCCAGGGCCTCCGGGTGCATCGCGCCGCCTACGAACGCTCTCAGCAGCGCTCGGTCAGCCGGCGAACGGCCCGCGAACTTGACGCTGCTGAATGAGGCGGCCACGATCGCGCGGCGTTCCACCGCCGGAACGACGAACCCCATGCCGTCGAGCGGATGGCGCACCTGGGAGCGATCGAACCCCAGGTTCACCGTCGCCACGGAGGCATACGGGATGCCCGCCAGGTCCTGGGCGAGCGGAGGGTCCGCGTGGGCGAGCAGACGAGAGGTCGCACCGGCCGGCAGCGAGACGCAGACGGCGTCGGCCTCGAGCGCGCCTAGAGCACCTGAGCGGACCCTCCATCGCAGACCGGTACGCTCGAGCGACTCGACGGTCGAGCCACTCTGGATCGAGCCCGCGGGAAGCCTCGCAACGAGCGACTCGACCAGCCGGGCCAGCCCGCCGCGCAGCGTCAGGAACAGGTCGTAGCGCGCGCCGCTGGCGCGGCCGCCCGCCCGGGGCGCGGCGCCCTGGGCCTGCCGGGCCTTCCACATCGCCAGCAGGATGCTGCCGTACTTCTGCTCCATCTCGAGAAACTGAGGCATCGTCGCTTGCAGCGAGAGCTTCCGCGGATCGGCCGTGTAGATGCCGCCAATCATCGGCTGCGCCGCCTGGTCGAGCGCCTCCCGGCCCAGCCGCCGGATGACGAACTCCGCCAGCGTCTCCTCGCGGCCGCCGCGGCGCGCGGGGATGAGAAGATCCATTCCCATCCGCAGCTTGCCGGCCCACGAGAAGAGCCCGGTCGTCACGAACGGCCAGAACTTCGACGGAGCCAGCAGGTGGAAACCCTCAGGCACCTGGTGCAGCTCGCCGTCGCGGGCGATGTAGCTCCGGCGATGGTGCGGGTTGGTGCCCATCAGATCAGCCGCCAGACCCAGCTCATGGCAGAGCTGCACGGCCGCCGGCTTAGTCGACAGGAAGCAGTCGGGCCCCTGCTCCATCACGAAGCCGTCCCGCTCGACCGTGCCGATGGCACCGCCCGGGCGAGCCGAAGCGTCGAGGACCGTCAGCTCGAGCTCGATCCGTCGGCGGCGCGATTCGGTCCAGATGCGGTGCGCGGCGGAGAGGCCGCTGACGCCGCTGCCGATGACGACGACCGAGAGCGGGCGAAGCCCCGCCGCGCCACCCGGGCTCATCGCCTCTCGGAGCGGGCCGAACGCTCGTGGACGAAGTCGACGAGCGCGATGACGTTATCGACCGGCGTCGAGGGGAGCACGCCATGCCCCAGGTTGAAGATGTGGCCGGGCTTGCCGGCGGCCTGCTCCAGGACCCGGCCGGCGCGCTCGAGCGCGAACTCCCGGGAGGCCAGGAGCGTCACGGGGTCGAGATTTCCCTGCACGCCGACCCCTTCGAGCCGGGCCCAGGCGCTGTCGAGCTCCACGTGGAAGTCCAGGCCGATCACGTCGCCGCCGGCCTCGCGCATCGCCTCCAGGAGCATGCCCGTCCCGACGCCGAAGTGGATCACCGGCACGCCTGGCTGGAGCCGGCGGATGATCTCGCTCGTGTGGGGAAGCACGTAGCGCCGGTAGTCCGAGGGCGAAAGACAGCCGACCCAGCTATCGAAGAGCTGCACGACCTGTGCGCCCGCGTCGATCTGTCCGCGCAGATACGCCGCCACCGCGCGCGAGAGCTTCCCCATCAGCTCGGCCCACGCGCCCGGATGGCGGTACATGAAGGCCTTCGTCAAGTCGAAGTTCCTGCTGGAGCCGCCCTCGATGGCGTAGGCCGCCAGCGTGAACGGCGCGCCCGAAAACCCGATGAGCGGCAAGCTGGCCGGCAGCTCCTTGCGCGTCAGCCCGATCGCGTCGAAGACGAACCCGAGCGACTCCGAGGGGTCCACCTCGCGCAGGGCGTCGATCTGGGCCGGCTCCCTCAAGGCGTTGTGCAGGACGGGCCCCTCCCCTTTCGTGAACTCCAGCTCCATTCCCAGCGGCTCCAGCAGCACCAGGATGTCCGAGAAGATGATGGCGGCGTCCACACCCAGCCGCTTCGCGGCCGTGACGGTCACCTCGGCAGCCAGCTCCGGCGTCTTGCAGAGCTCCAGGAACGAGACCTTTGCCCGGACCTCCCGGTACTCCGCCATGTAGCGGCCCGCCTGGCGCAGCACCCAGATCGGGGTGTACGGCGCGGGCTCGCGCCGGCAAGCCTTCATGAAGGCCGAGCTATTCAGGGCATCCTTTTCGGGGTGCGTCATGGCGGTCCGCCGAGGATAGGGCCGAGGGCAGCTCCGTGTCAACGCACTCCTCGGGCTGGGGTGCAGGTCACGCAGGGGGGCCCTTCGTATCACCCCGTGCCCAAGCCCATGCCCGTGCCCGAGCCCATGCCCGTGCCCGTGCCCAAGCCCGTGCCCGTGCCCGTGCCCAAGCTCATGCCCGTGCCCGTGCCCGACTCGGCCAGCTCTCGAGCCATCTGGACAAGCATGGCCACGATTCGCAGGAGTACTTCACGACCTATGGGGTGCAGAACGTGCTCGAGCAGGCCCAAGCGGTGGCAGACGTGAAGCGTTGCCGCGCACTCCATGGACGCTGCGTAGACATCGAGCTTCTCGTGGTCGAACATCTTCATCGCAAGCTCCATTCGGGCAAGGGCGCGGGCTTGGGCATGGGCTAGGGCTTGGGCATGGGCTAGGGCTTGGGCATGGGCTAGGGCTCGGGCATGGGCTAGGGCTCGGGCTCGGGCACGAAGGCGAGCATCGCCCTCGACGCCCCTCGGGTGGTCCCCCCTGCGGGACATGCTCCCCGCGGGCCGCCGTACGCTCGGCGAGGCTGGCATGGGGCGGGGAGATTGTGCTAAGTACCAGCCACTGTCCCGGCAGTCGCGCCAGGCGGGGCCAGACGGCCCTGCGAAGCTCGGCGGGGACCGCACTCCGCATGAGCACGCTAGACACCCTCTCGCCGCATCCAGCCTTTCCTCAGGGTTTCCG
>JACQZN010000007.1 GCA_016213845.1 Candidatus Wallbacteria bacterium | reverse complement strand
CCAGAGGTCGAGCTCGAATCGTCGCGACCAGGTGATGGCGTTGCGGCCGTTGACCTGCGCCCAGCCGGTCATCCCGGGCAGCACGCGGTGCCGGGCCCTCTCGAGCAGCGTGTATCGCGGCCAGTAGCGAACCAGCAGCGGCCGTGGCCCGACCAGGCTCAGGTCTCCCTTCAGCACGTTGAGCAGCTGCGGGAACTCGTCCAGGCTGAGCTGGCGAATGACCCGGCCGAGGCGAGTGATCCGGGCATGGTCGCCCAGGAGCGCACCATCGGGACCGCGTTCGTCGGACATCGTTCGGAACTTCAAGAGGGTGAAGACGCGCCCGCCCTTTCCAACCCGGGGATGGCGGAAGAAAACCGGGGAGCCGTAGCTGCAACGAATCGCCAGGCCGATCAGGAGCAGCGCCGGAGAGATGAGAAGGAAGCCGGGCAGAGCGAAGAGGAGATCGAAGCACCTCTTGGCGGCCAGACCCAGCCCCGATTGCGGGCACTCGACCGGCGCCATGGGAAGCGCGGGCAGGTCTATTGCGAAATCTTCCGCCGGGCTCGAGGGCGCGGAGGCCGGATTCTGCTCGAGCCGGCTCATCTCGAGCGCAGCAGCTGCTTCAAGGCGGAGGCCACGGTGCGGACGTCTTCTTCGCTCAGGTTGTTGTGGAAGGGCAGAGCGAAGGTGCGGTCCGAGATGCTCTCGCAGATGGGGAAGCTGCCGCGATCGAAGCCAAATGACTTGGCGTAAAAGGGCTGCAGATGGATCGACGGAAAGTAGGCATTGCTGCCGATGCCTCGGTCCCGGAGGCCCTGGATTAGCCGATCCCGGTCGGACTGGCCGAACCGATCCGCCAGCCGGACGACATAGACGAACCAGCTCAGCTCCCCGCCTTCGAGAGGCAGCGGCAGATGGATTTCGTCCAGATCGCCCAGATGAGTGGCGTACATCGCGGCCACCGCCGAGCGCTTCGCCAGGAACCCGGGCAGACGATCGAGTTGCGCGAGGCCGAGCGCACACTGGATGTCGGAGAGCCTGTAGTTGAATCCCAGGCGGCCGTGGGCAAGCCAGCCCATGCCGTCGTCGCGACCCTGGTTCCGCATGCTCTGGGCCAGATGGACGAGCTCTTCGTCGTCGGTGACCAGAGCGCCGCCTTCGCCGGTTGTCATCTGCTTGTTCGGGTAGAAGGCGAAGGCGCCGAGCTCGCCGAAGTTACCGGCCGGCCGCCCTCCGAGGGTGGCGCCGATGGCCTCGCAGGAGTCTTCGATCAACCGGAGAGAGTGTCGGCGGGCCAGGGACTCGAGAGCCGGCCAGTCAGCAGGTCTGCCGAAGACGTCGACTCCGAGTACGGCCCGGATCGGCTCGCCCCGCTTCTCGCCGTCCTCGATTGCGCACGCTACGGCGTCGACGTCGATGTTGTAGTCCTCCGGATCGACGTCGACGAACACCGGAGTGGCCCCTTCCATCAGGATGCAGTTGGCACTGGCAATGAAGCTGAAGGGAGTTGTGACGACCCGGTCGCCGGTACCGATCCCCATGGCCCTGACGGCCAAGTGAAGTGCGCTGGTTCCGCTGTTGACGGCCACGCAGTAGCGGCGGCCGGCCACCTTCGCCAGGCGTTGCTCGAACTCGGGAAGCTTGGGTCCCAGGGAGAGAGTCTGCGATCGGAGCACCTGGGTGACCGCGTCGATTTCGTGCTGAGTGATGTCGGGTGATGAGAGAGGAATCTGCGTCATGGGATCGTCGGCTTCCCCGGCCGACCGAGCTCGGATGGTGTGAAGCACTCGATGGCAGTCGTGAGCTGACCATGGTGCTCCGGTACAGCCCGCCGCGTCAACTCATGAGTGACGGTGCGTGCGCGCGCAGAAGGTGGGGAGCCAGCCATTTCACTGCTCCCGCGATCTGGCGCCCACGCCTCCTTCCCGCTCGCGCATCTGGCTTTGCCATGAACGGGCGTAGTGGCCGCCCCGTTCGACGAGCTCGGCGTGGCTGCCGGATTCGAGCAGGCGTCCGCGCTGCATGACGTGGATGATGTCGGCGTGGAGCGCCGTCGTGAAGCGGTGGGTGATCACCAGCGCCGAGCGGCCTGCGGCCAGCGTGCGGAAGCGCGCCAGCCAGTCGCTCTCGGCCCAGGAATCCATTGCGCTGGTCGGCTCGTCCAGCACCAGGATCGAGGCTCGCCGCAGGAAGGCGCGCGCCAGGGCCACGCGCTGCCACTCGCCCACGCTCAGCTCGGCGCCGCCGAACCACTTGCCGAGAGTGGTCTGGAGTCCCTCCGGCAGGCGCGACGCCGGGCCATCCGCACCGGCATCCTTCACGGCCCGCTCGATCCGTGCTCGATCCGGCAGCGAGGCGAAATCCCCGAAGGCGACGTTGTCTGCGAACGTCTCGTGAAAGTGGACCGGCTCCTGGAACAGGACGGCGACTTGCCGGCGCAGCGCCTCCACCGGCACCTCGCGCACGTCCCGTCCATCGATCAGCACCCGCCCCGCCTCCGGGTCGTAGAAGCGGCAGAGGAGCTTCACGAGCGTGCTCTTACCGGCGCCGTTCTCTCCGACGACGGCGACGATCTTCCCGGCCGGCAGCTCGAGCGAGAGCTCCTCCAGTGCGACGCGGTCGCTGCCCGGATACCGAAATCGCACGTTCTCGAGTCGCACGCCCAGCGTCACGGGAAGCGGCGCGGTCTCGGGATCGGGCGGTTGCTCGATCCGGGGCTCGAGCGCCAGGAACTCGAAGAGGTTCTCCAGGAACGCCAGGTTGCGATATAGGTCGCCGGCGCTGCCGAGAAGTGAGCGCATCAGGCGCTGGCCCTGGTCGAACGCCTGGATGGCGAGCGCCAGGTCGCCCATTGTGACGTGGCCGTGCACGGCGTTGCGCGCGACCCAGGCGACGCCGCCGGCCAGCGCAAGGATGCCGACGACCTGGGCTGCGATGCTCTCCAGGGCCTCGCCTCGTACCAGGGCCGCGTTCTCGGTTCGAAGCCGGCGCCTCAGCGCTTGGAAGGCACCCTCGTAGTGGGGGCCGAGCTCCAGGATTCGAAGCTCCGCTGCCATCTGCGGGTTGGTCATCGACCAGTCGTAGTAGTGGGCACGCCGGACGCTTGCCGTGTTCGCCAGGCGCCAGCGGTGGAAGCGTCGCGCGTAGCGGATCGTGACGACGAAGGCGGGTGCGGTGCTCACCGCCAGCATCAGCGGCAGCCAGATGCCGAACTGCAGAAGGATCGCCGCCATTGCGGCCAAGGTGAGCGTGCTCTGCCCCAGGCTCCCCAGGCTCTGCAAGAGCGCTACGGGCCTGGTGAGGGCATCGACCCGTGCGCGATGCAGCCGGTCGTAGAACTCCGGCGAATCGAAGTACTCCAGGTCCAGCGCCAGAGCCTGCCGGTGCACCAGGCCGCTGACGTGGTCCTGCACGCGCTCGCCCTGCACGGTGCGGACCCAGCCGCCCAGGCTCGAGAGCGCGTCTGTGGCCAGCAGCAGGCAGGCCATCGCGGCGCCCCAGCCGATGGCGCCGTTGACCAGCGCCGGATCGGGTCCCGCTCGAACGATTGCGGTCAGGCCGTTGACGAGCTCTCGCGTGATCCAGACCAGCGCGATCGGCAGTACGCCCTGCGCTACCAGCAGCGCCAGCCACGCGACCGTCCAGCCCCCTGCCGCAGCCCTGACCAGCGCCAGCGCGCGGGGAACGTACCGCACTTGCGTCAGCGCCGCGCGCAGGCCGAGCGAGCTCTCCTCCCGATGCCGGGCCCGGCTCACTCTTCGTCGCGGCTCGGCATTCCGCGTGGCGGCGGGCTCGTGTGCTCGCGCCTCTGCTCCCGCGACAACCGGGCTGCAGGGCGATGATTGCGCAGCACTGTCGAGGCGGCCGTCGAGAACATGGGCGTCGTTCGCGGATGGAACACGTCCTCCCGATGCTACCATGGGCACGGCTCGGAAGGAGATTCGTGAGCGGATTGCAGCAGGTGAGAGCCGGCGAAATGGAGACGCTGTTGCTCGAATGTCTCAGGGTTCCACCGGCCGAATCGGCCGTGCAGCGGCTACCGGAGCTGCAGGAGCACGGGTGGCAGGAACTTTCGGAGCTGGCTCAACGGCAAGGCGTGGCCTCCCTCCTTTATTCCAGGCTACAGGCGGCAGGACCGGTCGGACAGCGATCTGCGGCTTCGATCCAGTCGCTGAGGAGCTCACATCTCCTGGCCGCTCTCCGCGCTACCGCGATCGCGGCACAGCTCAAGGAGATCTCCGAGGCGCTCCGAGGCCGTTCGATCGAGGCCATCGTACTCAAAGGAGCTTTTCTAGCCGAGGCAGTCTATCCGAGTCGAGCGCTGCGGGAGATGCTGGACATCGACCTGCTCTTCGACGAGAGGGAGCTGCCTGCAGCGGTGGAGGTGCTGAGGGGACTTGGCTATGAGGCCACGAAGCCCTTCCGGGTGGACGCGGTGCTGGGCGTGCACAGGCACCTGCCCCCGTTTTTTCGAAAGGGGGCGGTGGCCAGCATCGAGCCGCACGGAAGCATTGGCGAGCCAGGGCGAGGCCTGTGTGCCGACTTCACCGAGCTGAGAAAGCGAGCGATTCCATTCGAAGCCGTGGGCGGCTCGCCGGTCTTCGCGCTCTGCCCGGAGGACCTCCTGCTCCACTTGAGCAGGCACATCTCCTACGGCCACCAGTTCGACTTCGGGCTGAAGCCCTACTGCGACGTGGCCGAGTTGCTCCGCGTTTTCGGGGAAGCGCTCGACTGGTCACAGGTCGTCGAGCGGGCCATGCGATGCCGGATTGCCAGGGGTACCTACTTGACGCTGCGACTGGCCCAGGAGTGGATGGCGGCCGCGGTGCCGGACTCCGCGCTTGCGGCGCTGGAGCCTCCAGAGGCGGCCGAGAGCATCTTGCCGGAAATCCGGGAGCAGGTGTTCTCCGACGGTACCCGCTCAGCGCGTCGAGGGCTCAGCACGGCGGTGGCCCGCATGCTGGAAACCCCGGGGTTGAGGGCGAGGTTGAAACTGCTGTTCGACGGCATCTTCCTCGATCGGAAGGTCGCCCTTGCGTACCAGGAGGCGCAGCCAGGGCCCGCCGGAATCTTCAGTTACTACTTTCAGAGAGTGTTCGGTCTGCTCTGGCGCTACGGTCCTCTCCTGGCCGGGTCACTTCGTGGTGATGCAAGCCTGGCACTCAGGGCCAAGCGCACGGCGGCCATCGACAACTGGCTCGCCCTCGATTGAGTGCCTGGACCATGAAACTGATCTCCGACCTCCGCAAGTTCCGGTCGCTCGGGTGGAGCGATCGGGGGTTGCTGCTGGAGGCCATCGGGTGGCTGGCAATCGCGCGGCTTGCCATCCTGGCGGTGCCGTTCCGCTGGGTGGCCAGGTGGTGCGGCCTCGAAACGGCGGCAGGCGCCGAGGAGCCGCAGGAGTCGACAGCGCCGACGCTGGGGCGGATCGCGAGGGCCGTCGCGGCGGCGGCGAGCCGGACACCTTGGGAGAGCGCGTGTCTGGCCCGGGCGCTGGCGGTGCAGACGATGTTGCGCCGGCGAGGTCTGACGGGGGCGCTCTTCCTGGGCGTGGCGCGAGGCGAGGGAGACGTCCAACGCGTCGAGGCGCACGCGTGGGTGAAGAGCGGGGGGAAGATCCTCACCGGGGCGGCTGGCCACCAGCGCTATGCGGTCGTCTCCCGGTTCAGCTGGCGGTAGGGGGGGCGCCCGAGTCTTGCGCGCCTGTCCATCGCGTCACTTCAGCAGGTTCAGCAGGTACTGGCCGTAGGCGTTCTTGGCCAGCGGGGCGGCCAGCTCGCGGACCTTGCCGGCGTCGATCCACTCCTGGGCGAAGGCGATCTCCTCGGGGCAGGCGACCATCAGGCCCTGGCGCTTCTGCAGGGTGGAGATGAAGCTGGCGGCCTCGAGAAGGCTGTCGTGCGTGCCGGTGTCGAGCCAGGCGTAGCCGCGGCCCATGATCTCGACGGCGAGCTGGCCGCGTTCCAGGTAGCGGCTTGGGGGCGCGGGGCTTCTCCTCGATGGTGACGGCGCGGAACTGATCGTCGAACTCGACGACGCCGTAGCGCTCCGGATCGTGGACGTGGTAGGCGAAGACGGTGGCGCCAGCGGTGCGGTCGTTGGCGCTGCGGAGCTGTTTGACCAGGTCGTGGCCGTAGAAGATGTTGTCGCCCAGGATGAGCGCACTCGGGTGGCCGCCGACGAACTCCCGGCCGATGATGAAGGCCTGGGCGAGTCCGTCGGGCGAAGGCTGGATGGCGTACTCGAGGCTGATGCCCCACTGGCTGCCGTCGCCCAGGAGCGAGCGGAACCTGGGAGTGTCCTCCGGGGTCGAGATGACGAGCACCTCTCGGATTCCGGCCAGCATCAGGGTGCTGAGCGGGTAGTAGATCATCGGCTTGTCGAACACGGGCAAGAGCTGCTTGGAGGCCGCCTGGGTTGCCGGATAGAGCCGCGTGCCAGAGCCGCCGGCCAGGACGATGCCCTTGCGGGGCGACAGTGAAGCTCGGGTCCTGGGGGTGCCGATTCCGGATGCACGTTTCATGGTGCTGCATGAAAACCGCCGCGCCGTCCGGTGTCAAGCAATGAGGGCGGAGCTCGCCCCGAATGCGGGTGGACTGCCACGAGGCGGGGCTGATAGTCTCTCGGCATGAGCTTCCCGCGCAGCGCTGGCATCCTGTTGCATCCCACTTCACTGCCGAGCCGGTACGGCATCGGTGACCTGGGCGAAAACGCCTACGACTTCATCGACTTCCTGGCCGGGGCCGGGCAGTCTTTGTGGCAGGTGATGCCACTGGGGCCGACCAGCTTCGGCGACAGCCCCTACCAGTGCTTGTCGTCCTGTGCGGGCAACCCGATGCTGGTGAGCCCCGAGAAGCTCGTCGAGGACGGCCTCTTGCCCGAAGACCAGATCGGGTCGGTGCCCCGCTTCCCGCAGGACAAGGTCGACTACGGGCCGGTCATCGAGTGGAAGAACGCGCTGCTCTGGCGCTCGTTTCACTACTTTCGCCGCTACGGCAAGGCCCATCGGAAGCGGCGCTTCGAGCGGTTCTGCGAGGACAACGCCTACTGGCTCGACGACTACGCGCTCTTCAAGGCTCTCAAGGAGCATCACGAGGGCGCCGTCTGGACGAGCTGGCCGCACGACATCGCCACGCACCAGCCCGGCGCCGTCCACCAGTGGCGCGAGCGACTGGGTGAGCAGCTCTGGGCGCAGAAGTACTTCCAGTTCCTGTTCGCCCTGCAGTGGCGAGAGCTCAGGTCCTACGCCAACGACCGTGGCATCAAGGTGATCGGGGACATCCCGATTTTCGTCGCGATGGACAGTGCGGACGCCTGGGCCAACCCGGAGATGTTCTGGCTGGACAAGGACGGCAAGCCGATCTACGTCGCCGGTGTCCCGCCCGATTACTTCAGCGAAACCGGTCAGCTCTGGGGCAATCCGCTCTACCGCTGGGAGACGATGGAGTGCACCAAGTACCGGTGGTGGGTGCGGCGATTCCGCGCGTCGCTGGCGGTTGTCGACATCCTGCGCATCGACCACTTCCGCGGTTTCGAGGGGTGCTGGGAGGTGCCGGCCTCGGAGACGACGGCCGTCAATGGACGCTGGGTCAAGGTCCCGGGCACGGACCTGTTCCAGACGATCCAGGAGACGATGGGCTCGCTACCGATCATCGCCGAGGACCTGGGTGTGATCACGCCCGAGGTGCGAGCGCTGAGAGACAGGTTCGGCTTTCCGGGGATGAAGATCCTGCAGTTCGCGTTCGGAGGCGGGCCCGACAACGAGAGCCTGCCGCACAACCACATCAGGAACTGCGTCGTCTACACGGGCACGCACGACAACGACACGACGCGCGGGTGGTACGAGTCGGCGGCCGGGCACGAGAAGGACTTCCTGCACCGGTACCTGGGCCGTGGCGGCAAGGAGATCGTCTGGGAGCTGATCCGTGCGGCGCTGGCGTCGCCGGCCTGCATGGCGATCGTTCCCGCGCAGGACCTGCTGGAGCTGGGGACTCAGGCTCGAATGAACAAGCCCGCCGTCGCCGCCGGCAACTGGTCCTGGCGGCTCACCACCGGCCAGCTCCACGAGGGAATCGGCCAGCGCCTCCTGGAGCTGACTCGCCTCTACGCGAGGTAGGAGTGAGGGGCGAGTAGCGAGTAGTGAGTAGCGAGTAGTGAGTAGGGGACGGGTGCCGCGGCTCCCTCAAGCCTCACTCCTCAAGCCTCGAGCCTCGAGCCTCACTCCTCAAGCCTCAAGCCTCAAGCCTCATTTCGCTGGGGCGCTGTACTTCGGCGAGACGAAGCTCAAGACGACGTCGTTGGTTCCGACGACGCGGAACTTCTTGATGGTGTGTGGGACGGCCTCGCCGGTCTCGAGGAAGATCTTGCCGATCATGCCGCCGCGCTCGGTGATGGTCACCTGCATCTCGCCGCCGCCCTCGTCGGTGCGGGCGTGGCGGATGTTGAACTCCTGGGAGTTGAGCAGCCAGGCGTTGTCCTTGGCGACGGCGGGGTAGGGTGTGAACTTGGCGATGTAGATGAAGGGGATGTCCTTCAGGACGCGCTCGCGGTGGCGTTCGGCCTCCTGGTTGAACTTGCTGCGGTCGGTGAGGAGATCGATGCGATTTCCCTGGGCGCGGTAGTCGGCGTCGATCTGGAGCTCGTAGCGGCGGCTTTCGTTCTCGGGATCGGTGACGGAGCCCGAGACCTTCACGGTGAACTCGCCGCTTGGCTTGGTGGCGAAGACGACGTCGCAGTGGCCGATGTCCATGAAGGCCTTCTTCACGGTTCCTCGGTACTGGGCGTTGATGTTGTAGGTCTCGTGGATCTCGCCGGCCGGGGTCTGGGCGGCGGCGGGCGCGGTCTGCTGGGTCTGCTTCGTGGCGGGAGTCTTCTTCTTGGCGCGTTCCAGGAGCGACTTCAAGCGCGAGCCCCCGTCCTCGGCCCACGCGGTCGACTGGCAGGCGAGCAGGGCCAGCAGGCACAAAGCGGCGATCGTCGGGCGCATCGAGATTCTCTCCTCCTGCCCCGGTTCTCGGGGCCTCATCGTCTGGGTTGGCGGCCATCTTACCCGCGGGGACCAGGTGAGTCCAGTTCGTGATAGATTTCACAGGGCGCAGGTGGCGGGCGAGAGCGACAGGAGTTGTGTTGGAGCTCCGTGCCGGGTACGCCTGACGCTCGAGAGCTTCGATGGACTATCCGCGCGACTTCCTGGAGCGCTACCACCCGCTCGAGCGGCTCGGGACGGGCGGGATGGGCTACGTCGTCAAAGCCCGGCAGCTGGCGCTGGATCGCGACGTGGTCGTGAAGTTCCTGCAGCCGCAGTGGCGATCCAACGAGGCGGTACGGCGCCGGTTCCTCAACGAGGCGCGCATCTGCGCCCGCTTGAGTCATCCGAACTTGGTGCCGGTTTTCGAGGTCGACGCCGAGGCGCGGTGGATCGTGTTCGGCTGGGTGGAGGGCGAGCCGGTGAGCCGGGAGCTCGGGCGTGTCGGGCGAATGGAGCCCGGGCGGGCCGTGAAGCTATTGCAGGAGGCGGCCCTGGGGGTGGAGCACGCGCACTCGCAGGATGTGATCCACCGGGACCTCAAGCCCGACAATCTTCTGGTGGCGGCCGACGGCGTGGTGAAGGTGCTGGACTTCGGCATCGCCAGCGCGCGCACGCAGCTGGGGAAGCTGACGGGCGAGGGGACCATCGTCGGCACGCCGGGTTACATGAGCCCCGAGCAGGTGGCGGGCCTGGAAGTGACGGTGGCGGCGGACATCTACGGGCTCGGGGCGACGCTCTACGACCTGGTGACGGGGCGACCGCCGTTTTCCGGGGAGGACCTGGCGCGGGTGCTTCGCAGCATCGCTGACGAGCCGCCGGTGGCGCCGCGGCAGCTGGTGCGCGAGCTTCCGGAGCGGCTGGAACGTCTACTGTTGAAGGCGCTGGAGAAGGACCCGGCCCGGCGGCACAAGTCGGTGGCGTCGTTTCGGCGGGCGCTGGAGCAGTCGCTGGTGCTGGGGGCCGGGCTGGACGTTTCCGGAGCCGGGGAGCTGCAGGGGCCTGCGCGGCTGACGGCGCCGCCCACGCTGGCCAGTGAGCGGACGCCGCTGTCGAGCGTCCGTGGGGCGGCAGCGACGGTGGCGATCGGGCCGACGCAGGCTCCGGCGACCTTGCTCAGCGGCCGGCACGAGCGCGCGGCCGGCGCATTGCCCGCGGCCCGCTCGAGCTCACGTCGGGCGCAGCTTGCACTGGCGTTGGGGCTCGTGGCCGCCGTGTCGGTCGGGGCGCTGGCGCTGCGGCGGAGCCCGGTGGCCAAAGACGACACGATGGCGTCTACGGCTCTGGAGGCTCCTTCCAGTCCTTTGGCAGCCCCGCCGGCCGCTGCGGATACCCTTCATGTCCTGGTCCGGCGGCTGTCTCGCGGGGAGCTCGCCGAGCGGCGCCGGGTGATCCGCGACCTGGTTACGGCGCAAGGCCGCTGGGTGGTGCCGGCGCTTTGCCTGCGCTTCAGGGGAGGCGCGCACCCCGTGACGGACGAGCCGGTGGAGCGGGAGCTGGAGCCGTTGCTCAGGCTGGAGATTCTCCAGGCGTTGAAGGCGCGCCGTGACGGCTCGGCCGTGCTGCCGATCCTGATGGTGCTGAAGGAAGAGCGCGACCTCGGGGTCTCGGCGGCGGCCGCCGAGACGGTGCGCGTTCTCGGCGACTTCGATCGCACGCTGCGGCCCGAGCTGGCGCTGGAGTGGTCGAGGCTGGAGCGATGGCTGCGCCTGCCCTTCGGCACGCTCTACGAGTGGAAGAACGGCGTTGTCGGGCCCGGCACTGCCATGACCAACGTGCAGACCGACGCCGAGCCCGGCCTCGACATCCTGCGACGCAAGTGGCAGATCGCAGTCGGCAGGTTCGCGATGGAGTACTTCGGCGGCCGCGAGGGGCGGCGGCTGATGCTGGACGGCATCTCGGCCCGCCCTCAGAGCCTCTCGGCCTGGAGGGACATCGCCTACCAGCTTTTCTACAAATCGCGGCGGCTGATCGACGCGGCCAAGATCGCCAGCTTCTGCTGGACCTGCCTGCCTCGTTGGTCGGAGTGGTACCCGCCGGTCTGCGGCAAGGCGGCGGCCCGCGCGGAGCTGCCAGGAATCGCCTACTGGCTCGGCGTGCGCTCGATGATGCCGACGCGGCTGACCCCCTGGTTCCTGGCGGTCTACAACGCCTACGTGGTCCCTGGCGCCCGCGCCATCGGCGACGGAGCGGCCCTGGCCGACGTCGCAGAGCGCATGGCGCGCGAGCTGCCGGAGGACCCGCGGCCCTGGATGGACGTGGCGCTCTTCGCGCTCCAGTGGGGACAGTCCCCCGAGCTCGAAGGCCTGATTCGCCAGTACATGACCGCCCCGAACGGCTGTTTCTGGAGCGATGCCGCGGGGTACTTCCATGCTGTGCTGGCCCGCGACCCGGCAGCTCTCGCGGAGCGCGTGCGCGCTGCCGGCCGTCTCTCGCCCGAAAAGCGTGTCCGGGTCGAGCCGCTCATCGAGCAGGCGCGCGCACTGTCGGAAGCGCTCGGGGGGCGAGCCGCCGCAGTCGAGGAGCTCCAGGCGCGGCATTCCACGTTGACCGACGCCCCCGTCCTGCTCTGGATGGCCCGCATCTATCAGGTTTCGGGCTACCCGAAAGCCGCGCTCGACTGCCTGGGGCGCGCCGTCCAGGCCAGCAACCTCATCCGTCCGGCCCCGGACGGCACTCCGAACCAGGTTTCCTTCGACGAGTCCGGCGGCCGGCCCATCTACCGGCTCTGGTGCTGTCTGCAGCGCGAGGTCGGCGATGTCGGCGGCGCGGTCATGACGGCCGGGGCCCTGGTCCAGGAGAACGTGCCCGACTTCGAGCGATACACGCCGCTCCTGGAGGCCATCCGCGGGACGGGCCCTGCCATCGCACCGTGGCTCCCTACTGTCGGGGCCATGCTGGGCGCGTCGAGCCGCCCGTGGGCGGTCTTGGTACGAGCCGCGGCGCTTGTCGAGGCCGGTCAACGGCACGAGGCCGCCCGAGCTCTGGCCCAGGCCCGCGAGGGGTTCGTCGAACGGGGCGGCTTCGAGCCTTTGCAGCTTCTGGCGCTCGAGGCGCGAGCGGCCGAGGCCACTGGCCGCACGACCGAGGCCGCGCTCTTCTGGGGGACGGCGGCCGTCGCGGCCGATGCCTTCCCTGGCGAGGCCCTGCGCGCCCGGGCGCGCGTCGCGGAGCTGACCGGGGACCGCGAGGCCGCCGCCGGATACTTGCGCCGCGCGATGGCCCTCGACCCGGGAGACTGGGAAGCTCTTTTGAGTATCGCCGACCAGACCCGCGCCGCCGAGGGCGCCCAGGCCGCCGCGCCGATCTATGCCCGCGCCGCAGTTCTGGCCCGGCTCTCCTCCCACCCCGCAGCAGTCACGCTCGCAGCGCGCCGCGCAAAGAAATTGCGCTAAGGGTGGTCCCGACGCTTCATTGCTTACGCCGATCGGGGTGCGCCCTTCGACAAGCTCAGGGCGAGCGGGGTGCAAGAGGGAACTTCGGGGACACCACAAGAGCTCGGCAGCGTCCGGCGAAAGCCGTCCGGCCTAGAGCCTCGCTTGCCCGAGCGGCGGCACCTTGTAACCGCGCAGCAAGCGCCCCAGCCGCTCCGGCTCGCGGGCGGCGGACCAGAACCGTGCGTAGGCGCTCTCGAACGGCTCGTCCTTGAAGAAGAGACCGTCCAGCAGCTCGAAGCAGCTCTCGCGGTCGAGGAAGCCGGTCGAGTACGCCCTTGCCACGCGCGTGCCGAGCCAGGAGCGATCGTCGCTGAACTCGCGCTGGCGCCGGGCGATCGGCTCACGGCCGTCGAAGAGCATCACGGTCGGGTAGCCGCCGACACCCGCCTCGTGCACGCTGGCGACGTTGAGCGCGGTCAGGAGAGCGACCAGCCCCTCGAGCGGGTCGACGTCGCCGCGACGCTCGTCGATGCGCAGCCGCTCGACGAACTCGTACATCGCCGGGTCCACCGAGTGGCGGCCGGACCCTTCGGCGAAGTAGCACGTCTGGACGCGGTGCCAGTACCCGTCCCGCAGGTCGAAGTGATAAATCTGGAACCCCAGCTTGTCGTCGTAGCCGGCGAAGAGGCCCGCGTTGAGGAAGATGCCGTCGACCTCGGGCTCCATGTTCTTCCATGAGAGCCAGTCGGTGATGCGGCGAGTCATGTCGCGGTCCTTGATCTCCTCGCGGCGGCCGTTGCGCTCGTAGTGGCCGGAGATGAACTCGGTCACGTCGAAGCCGAACTCGCCGCGCAGCTTGTCGGAAAACCAGGTCTGCTTCTGCTTCACGACCAGGTCGAAGAGCCCCTCCATCAACTGGTCGAGGTCGAGGAAGGTGGCCGGCTTGTGGCCGGCGCGGTCGATCTCGGCGCGGAAACGCGCCAGCACCCAGTCGTGGAACTCGCGCTTGAGGTTCTCGCCGATGCTGCAGGAGCCGGTCGTGGCCATGCCGGCGACGATGCCGTACGCCGCCCTCACCTGTTCAGGGATGCAGGGCTGCACCTTGTCGGAAGTGTGATAGGCCAGGCCGCCGGAGGTGCTGATCGTCTCGTCGCCGACCATGGCGCCCTGGTAGCGGTTGAAGCGGATCGCGTTGATCGAGGTCATCGCCGCTCGCCTCCCTTGCGGGCGGCCGCGGGGCCGCCGTCGCCGCTGGCCGTGCGTGGCTTGCCCTTGGCCGAGCGCGGGGGCGACTTCGCCCGGGCGACGGCCTGCATGACCGCCTCGGGACGGAACGCTTCCTTGACGGGTGCACCCGCGGGTTCCGCAGCGGCGTCGGTCGCGGGGTCGTACTGGATCGCAGACGGGGCGTGGACGGGCTTGAAGCCCATCAGATAGCGGCGCAGCTTTTCGGGGTCGCTGGCGCGCGCGAAGAGAGCCTTTTCGACTTCGATGTCGTCGGCGCCCTCGACGACCAAGGCGGTGGTGAGCTCCTCGGCGTCCTTGCGGGGGATGAAGCCCCAGAGATGGGCGCGCATCACCTCGCTGGCGAGGTGGGCTGCGTCGGTGACGAGCTCGTGGACGCCCTTGCTCCCGTCGAGGAACATGATCTGGAAGTACCCGCCCATCTTGCCGCTGGAGGAACGGATCTCGGTGGCGATGCTCATGCCGATGTATAGCCCCTCGCGCAGGGTGAAGCCGCGGCGGCGCTGCTCCAGGTCGCGGCGCTGGACGAAGCGGGAGAGCAGGTGGGTGGAGACTTCGTCGCCCTCGCCGAGGATGGCGATGGCGGTGGCGAAGCCCAGGTAGCGGCCGCGATGGTCGACGTACCAGCACTGGACGCCGCGGTTCTTGTCATGCGTGAGGACGAGACCGCTGTTCTGGAAGATGCGCGCGTAGGCGTTGCCGCGCATCGTGCCGGCGGCGATGCTGCGAGCGGCTTCGGCGACCGGGTCCTGGGCGATCTCGAAGCGGGTGCCGTCGCGCGTGTAGGCGCGTGAGTTGAGGGAGTCGCGGCCGAAGCCGTAGTTGTAGCGGAGCTTGTCATCGAGCATCCGCTCGTGGGTCGCCAGGTAGGCCTGTTGCACGGTGCGCGCGATGCCGTCGCCGTCTTTGCGGAGCGGCGCGGACGGCTCGGCCAGGGCGGCCTTGGCGCGGCGGGCGACCTCGAAGTTGAAGGAAGGGAAGCCGACCCCGGCGTAGACCGCGGAGAGGCCGGTCTTGCGGGTCTCTTCCGGCTCGAAGAGCGTCTGGAGGCTGTCGCCGTAGTTGGTCCGGCGGTACCCGAGGACTGCGCCCAGGTGCCAGGTGGATTCGTCTGCGACGAGGAGAGCCTGGTTCTCGTTGAAGCGCATCGCCAGGACAGTCGACATGTAGGGCTCCTTGAGAGGCTTCGAGGGCGCGCCGGCCGGCGCGGTGACATGGGAGTATAGCAGCCCGGCTCGGCCGTCCAGGCAGCGCGACTCAGGCGGCGCGGCGGGCGGGGAGCGCCGGTGGCAGCGGGCGCGGCAGAGCTCGCGGGGGGCGCAGGGTGACGCCTGCGAACGGCAGCAAGAGCACCGCGATCGTCACGAAGCGGCCGACGGACGAGAGGATGAAAACGGGGTGGTAGGGACCCAGGTGGAGGCCCGCTCCGTGCCAGGCGAACCCGGTGGTGAAGGTGGCCAGCCATCCGCCGGCCACCGCGCCGCCGAGGAAGGCGAGGCCCTCGGCGGCCTGGAAGAGGGCCAGGTAGATGGGGCGCGATGCCTGGGGGGCCAGCTCGATGGCCAGGTTGAGCAGGATGAGGTTGAAGCCCGACCACCAGGCCCCGCTCCAGAAGCCCTCGAACCAGCAGGTTGTGAGGTAACCGCGGTCGGGGAGCAGCCACCAGAGCGGATTGGTGGCGATGCCCGTTGCGCAGAGGAGGAGAGTTGGCCGATTGCCGAGCGTGGAGGCCAGGCGAGCGAAGAGCCCGCTGAACAGGACGGTCGCGGCGAGGCCGCAGAGGTTGTAGGCGCTGACCTGGCTATGGGTCATGCGCAGGACGTCCAGCATGTGCGGCAGCCAGAGCGGGGCTGCGATACCGACGACGAAGCACCAGGCGGTCTTGAAGGCGAGGATCTGGCGGAAAGAGGCGTCGCGCAGGGGAAGCAGGACGTACCCCGTCACGCTGGCCGTCGCCAGGCGGGGTGCAGGCGGGAGCGCGGGGCGAGGGTGACGCGCCAGGGCCCAGAGGCTGAGAGTGCCGAAGGCGATGCCGGCGGCGAAGAGATGGAGGAATCCGTCGGGGCCGCCATGCCAGTCGAGATACCAGCCGCCGGCCAGGACCGCGGCCATGTTGGTGACGGAGACGACGATGTTGCGGCGCGCGAAGAAGGCGGGCCGCTCGTGGGCTGGGAGCAGGTCGGAGACCCAGGTGAGCCAGGCGTTGGCCGAGTAGGCTGCGGCGGTGTTCGAGAGCACCAGCGCCAGGAAGACGGCGAGGGAGGCAGGTCCGGGCTTCATCGTCAGGGCGGTCGCCAGCACGGCAAGCCAGGAGAAGCGGGCGATGAACGAGCCTGCGATGCAGAGGCTCTTGCGGTCGGCCTGCTGGACCCTGGGGGCAGCCAGCGGCTGCAGCGCGGTGGTGAGGTGGTTGAGGCTGGTGAGCAGGGCGAAGAAGACGCCGGTGACGCCCAACTGCGAGGCGAAGCTGGCCAGGAACTGGCCGCCCGTGAGCGCGACGAAGGCGGTGGCGCAGGCCGCGTCGAGCAGCGCCGGCCCCGCGAATCGCGCTCGCACGGTCGGGGAGTCTTTCATAGGAATGGCAGCAGGGCGCGCACGCCGGCCATCCGCCGGTGAAGCGCACCCGACACGATGTCATCGGCGTCGCGGCCCACCGGCCGAAGGGAGATGCTCCCAAAGGTCCGACGAACAGACCGGTGCAGGTAGACGCCACGGGATTTCGGGTGCGAAATTCGGGCTTGTCTTTTGGGCGAGGGGAGGGCATCATGTACGGCTGCTCTCACCACACCGGGTCGTCGAGAGAAGGCTAGTAGGGAGAAAGGCAGGAGGAGACCGTGGTGGATCGTCATTTTGTGCTGGGCGCGCTCTGCATTGCGGCGTTGGCCGCTAACGGCATCGAAGCGGCGCCGCGCCAGACCGAGAAGCGTTTCGACGCGCTGCATCAGACCTCGTCGGCGAGCGGCGAGGCCGAGATCACGGCCCAGCGCATCCAGGCGCACGTGACCTGGCTGGCCAGCGACGAGAATCGCGGGCGCGCCACCGGCAAGGGGCAGCTCGAGAACCGCGTCGGCCCGTACATCGAAGCCGAGCTTTCGGCGCTGGGGTTTGCGCCGAAGGGCGACGCCGCGGGGACCACGTATCGCCAGCCGTTCTACGCCCGCTCGTGGGGCGATCCCGGGACGCACAATCACGGGGGCGACAAGCTCGACCCGAAGAACTGGGGCGTGCAGCCCAACGAGCACGGCGTGGCGCTCGACCGCGCCGGCAAGCCGGTGACGATGGCGCCGCTTCCGGCTTCACGCATCGCGCTCTTGTCGAAAGCCGCCGCCGCGCCGGCGCCGAACACCTACAACCTGGTTGCTTTCCTCGAGGGGAAGGACCCGGCCAAGAGAAATGAGATCGTCGTGATGGGCGCGCACATGGACCACATCGGCGAGCGCTCCTTCGGGGGCGGCGACCGCGTCTACAACGGCGCCGACGACAATGGAAGCGGCACCACCGCGCTCCTCACCATCTGCCGCGCGCTGGCCCGGGATCGCGAGCTCGGTAACGGCCCCGCCCGGTCGGTCCTGATCTGTTTCTTCAGCGGGGAGGAGCTGGGTTTGCTCGGCTCCCAGTACTTCGCCGGCAAGCCGACGGTCGACTTCGCCCGCATCAAGTCGATGCTCAACATCGACATGATTGGTCGCGCCCAGAACGGCAAGGTCTCCGTCTGCGACGACCTGGAGCGCGGCGGTCCCAACGCCTTCCACGCGCTCCACGACACGGCCGGCACGCAGCTCTCGGCGGTCGATCACAACATCGCCGCGTACATGCGACGTTCGGATCAGTACCCGTTCTTCGCGCGCGGCGTGCCCGTCATCTTCTTCTTCGAAGGATTCGAGGCCAACGGACGGATGAACTCCGACTACCACGGCCTGGGCGATCACGTCGAGAAGCTGAACATCCCCAAGATGCAGGACATCACCCGGTTCGCCTACCGGCACCTGCTGGGTGCCGCGAACCTCTGACGCCCCACCCGGCAGGAGCGCGCCGATGAAGATCCTGGTTGCCGACAAGTACCCCGAGGCTGGTCTTGCGGGCCTGAGAGCCCTGGGCTTCGAGCTCATTTACGAGCCGGAGGCCAAGGGCGAAGCGCTGGCGAAGGCGGTCGCCTCGAGCGGCGCCGACGTGCTGGTGGTGCGCTCGAGCCAGGTCGACAAGGCGGCGCTGGAGGCCGGGCGGCTGGCGCTGGTCATCCGAGCGGGAGCCGGCACCAACACCATCGACGTCAAGACGGCCAGCGCGCTCGGCATCTACGTGTCGAACTGTCCCGGCAAGAATAGTGTGGCCGTCGCGGAGCTGGCCTTCGGGCTGATCCTGGCGCTGGATCGGCGCATCCCGGAGGGGGTCGCCGAGCTGAAGGCCGGCAAGTGGAACAAGAAGGAGTACAGCAAGGCCAGCGGGCTCTTCGGCCGGACGCTGGGGCTGATCGGGGTCGGCAGCATCGGCCGCGAAATGGTCTCGCGGGCGAAGGCGTTCGGGCTGTCGGTGGTCGCCTGGAGCCGGTCGTTGACGCCGCAGAAGGCCGCCCAGCTCGGCATCGAGCACGCCGCCACGCCGGAGGCCGTTGCCGCCGAGGCCGACATTTTGAGCGTGCACGTGGCGCTCAACGCGGAGACCCGGGGGCTGATCAGCGAGAAGATCTTCGCGGCGATGAAGAAGGGCGCCTTCTTCATCAACACGGCGCGCGCCGAGGTCGTGGACCAGGCGGCGCTCGTGAAGGCGATGACCGAAAGGGGAATCCGCGCGGGGCTGGACGTGTTCGCCGACGAGCCGGCGGGCGGTACGGCGAGCTTCACGACGCCGCTTGCGGCGCTGCCCGGGTTCTGCGGCACGCACCACATCGGGGCGTCGACGGACCAGGCGCAGGACGCGATCTCCGAGGAGGTCACGCACATCGTTCGGACGTTCCATGAAACCGGCCGGGTGCCGAACGTGATCAACCTCTGCAGGCGCTCCACCGCCAGGTCGATCCTGGTTGTTCGGCACTTGGACCGGGTGGGTGTCCTGGCGCACGTGCTGAACGAGCTGAAGGGCCACGGCATCAACGTGCAGGAGATGGAGAACATCGTCTTTGACGGCGCGCAGGCCGCCATTGCGCGCATCCATCTCGACACCGCTCCTCCCGCCGAGACGCTCGAATCGCTGCGCAAGAGCAACGAGAACATCTTGACCGTGACGCTCCTTCCACTCCACTGATGGTGAGCTCCAAGGCGGCAGCCGCGCCCCGGCCGGCCACGCTGGACGAAGTCGGGCTGATCCCCCGGAAGCTGCTGCTCGGCAACCCGACTCGCACGGCGCCCAGGCTCTCGCCGGACGGGAAGCGGCTTGCGTACGTCGCGCCGGAAGAGGGAGTGCTGAACCTCTGGCTCCTGGACGGAGAGACCCCCGAAGCCGTCACTCACGACCGGGGCCGCGGTGTGCAGACGTACTTCTGGGGGCTGGACAGCCGCCACCTGCTCTACATGCAGGACACTCACGGCGACGAGAACTGGCACCTCTTCAGCGTCGACCTGGATACGAAAGTGGTGCGGGACCTGACGCCCTTCATAGGCATCCAGGGGATGCCCATCGCGGCCGTTCCCGAGCGGCCGGGCGAGCTCTTGGTTTCGCTCAACTTGCGCGATCGGACGGTGCACGACGTCTACCGGCTGGACCTGAAGACGGGGGCGCTGGTGGAGGACACCGAAAACCCCGGGAACGTGATCGGCTGGTTGGTCGACCGGCAGCTCAGGGTCCGCGCCGGGATGGCCAGGTTGCCCGACGGCTCTACCGAGCTCAGAGTCCGAGAGGACATCGATCGGCCCTGGCGGACGCTGCTCACGTGGGGGCCGGAGGATGAGTACAGCGGCGTGTACGGGTTCAGCCCGGACGGTTCCGCGCTCTATCTCCACGACTCACGCGGGGCTCAGACTCAACGGCTCGTGCGACTCGAGATAGAGTCGGGCGCGACGGAGGTGCTGTTCGAGGACTCGCGCTATGACATGGGCGGCGTCATCACGCGTCCGGTCACGCGGGAGCTGCAGGCCGTGGCCGTGGCCGGCGACAAGACCGAGTGGCACGTGCTCGACCCCGAGTTCGCCGCCGACTGGCGCGCCGTGGAGGAGTTCGCCGCGGGCGACGAAGCGGATCTTGTGAGCCGTGATCTGGCGGACACCGTCTGGCTCGTCGCACTGCACAGCGACGTGGCGCCCGTCGCCTTTCACCGCTTCGACCGGGCAACGCGGCAGTTCACGCACCTCTTCGACACCCAGCCCGAGCTTCGACAGCATCGGCTGGCCGCCATGGAGCCGGTCCACTTCGAGGCGCGCGACGGCTTGGGTCTGCAGGGGTACCTGACGCTGCCTGCCGCGGGGCCGACGACCGCCTTGCCGATGGTGCTCCTGGTCCACGGCGGACCGTGGTGGCGCGATTCCTGGGGCCTCGACCCGGAGGTGCAACTGCTGGCCAATCGCGGGTACGCGGTGCTGCAGGTGAACTTCCGCGGCTCGATCGGATTCGGCAAGGCATTCGTCGACGCGGGCGACCGCCAGTGGGGCGCCCGGATGCACGACGACCTGCTCGACGCCGTGGAGTGGGCGGCCGCGCGCGGCACCATCGACCGCTCGCGCGTGGCGATCATGGGCGGCAGCTACGGTGGCTATGCGGCGCTGGTGGGGGCCGCCTTCACCCCGGAGGCGTTCGCCGCCGCTGTCGTGATGGTGGGCCCGTCCAGCCTGGTGACACTGATCGAGTCGATCCCCCCTTACTGGAAGCCGATGCGCAACACCTTCGACCGCCGCGTCGGCAACATCGACACCGAGCGCGAGTTCCTCGAGTCGCGTTCGCCGCTATTCCGCGCCGGTGACATCCGCATTCCGCTCCTGATCGCGCAGGGCGCCAACGACCCGCGCGTCAAGCAGGCCGAGGCTGAGCAGATCGTCGCGGCGTGCAAGGCCAAGGGCAAGGACGTGCAGTACCTGCTCTACCCAGATGAGGGCCACGGGCTGGTTCGTCCCGACAATCGCCTGCACTACTACGCGGCGGTGGAGGCCTTCCTGGCCCGCCACCTGGGGGGCAGGTTCGAGGGTTGAGGCCAATCTGCGGGGGGGCGGCGCCGGAGAAGAGTGGTAGAGTTCTCCCTGGATGAGGACTTCGACGCGAGCGGCCCATGACCGGGCCGCAAAGGATGGGGCGGGCGGCGGCATCGAGCTCGGCGGGCTCAAGGTGTTCGGTTGCCAGGCGGCGTGCCCGGTCTGCGGGGAGCCTGCCGAGGGGGAGGTCCGAACCTGCGAGAAGTGCGGCACGCCGCACCACCGCGATTGCTGGGACTACGCCGGCAGGTGCGCGCTCTACGCCTGCGAGGACGGCATCGACGAGAGGACGCTCCGGCCGCGCCGCGTCGCCCTGCCCCGCTGGCTCACCGGCTGGCTCCAGCGGCGTACGAAGTGGCGCGACGTGACGCCGGGCCAGATTCTCTTCGCCTTTTTCTGGATGGTCGTGGCGCTCGAGCTGGCCGCCATCGTGGGCTACTCGTGGCTGGTGCGATCGGTGGACGCGGAGATTCGAGCTGCGGCCGAGGCAAGGGGGAAGTAGTGAGTAGTGAGTAGCGAGTAGTGAGTAGCGAGTAGGGGGCGGGATCGGGCTGGGGCTGGGGCTGGGGCTGGGGCAGGGGCAGGGGCAGGGGCAGGAGTTCAGGTCTGGCCGGAAGATCCGAAAGAGTTGTAGAGATCGCTTGGCCAGATGTCCCTCGATGGGTCCGAAGAAGGCAGTCAAGCGGGGGGGGCAGAGCTTGTCCTGAGGCTGTCGAAGGAGGGACAGGCCCTCGACAGAATCCAGTACCACTAGATTCCATGCCGGCTTTCAGGATGGCCAGGCTACCTGAGGGCGAAGCCGCCGGAAGGGGCGCGTAGTCCTACCTTCGCTTTTCGAGCGTGGCGCGCAGGGGGACGGTCTTGCCGGCGCGGAGGACTTCGAGCTCGACCTGGTCGCCGGGGCGATGGGTCTGGAGGGCGTAGGTGAAGTCCTCGAGGTTGGCGACCCTCACGCCGCCGAACTTCACGATGGCGTCGCCGGCGCGGACGCCGGCCTTTTCGGCGGGGCTGCCCGGGCGGACGCCGCTCAGGAGCACGCCGCCCTTGTACTCGCTGAAGTCGGGGATGGAGCCGAAGTAGGGGCCGTAGCCGCGGCCGGTGTTCTGGCCGGCGCCGTGGGGGCCCTTGCTTTCGGACTTGGCCCGGGCGAAGGTGGGCGGCTTGCCGCTGGCCAGACTCTCGACGATACGGCCGATGAGGGTGAGGACTTCCGCTTCGCCGGCCGAGTTGACCTTGTCGGCGGTGTCGGTGGGGCGGTGGTAGTCGGTGTGTGGGCCGGTGAAGAAGAAGAGCACGGGGCGGTCCTTGGCGTAGAAGGAGGTCTGATCGGAGGGGCCGTAGCCGTCACCGGAATACGAGAGCTTCAGCCCCGTGCCTTCCGAGGAGTCTTCGAGGAGCCGGCGGAACTCGGTCCCGGTCTCGACGCCCTGGACGTTGAGCTTCCCTTCGCGCAGCCGGCCGATCATGTCCATGTTGACCATGGCGACGGTGGCGGTCAGCGGGACGGGCGGCGCCTTGGTGTAGTGCGCGCTGCCGAGCAGACCCAGTTCCTCGGCGCTGAAGGTGGCGAAGACGATGCTGCGCGCGGGTCGGGCTGGGCTCTTGGAGAATCGTCGGGCGAGTGCGAGGACGCCGGCCACGCCGGAGGCGTTGTCGTCGGCTCCGTGGTGGATGCTGCCGGCGGCCGATGGCGAGAGGCTGTAGACGCCGCCCAGCCCCAGGTGGTCGTGGTGTGCGCCGACGACGACGGCCTCGGCGGAAAGGCGCGGGTCGGCGCCCGGGAGGATGGCGACGACGTTGGCGGCGCTGCCTCGGACCTGCTCGAGTGCCACGGTGAGGGAGACGCGGGTGGAGGGAATCTCCCGCGAGGCCGGGGTGAGAGACTTGTCGAGCTTGGCGCCCAGCGTCGCGACCTTGGCTTTCATGGGCGCCAGGAGCTTATCGGCCAGCTGAGCGCTGATGCTGGCCACGGGCAGTCCGGCCGGGCTGACGGCGTGTCCGCCGCCGAAGGCAATCGGAGTGTCCGCATCTTTTGGGTGTCTCCAGGCGTCATTGACGATGAGCAGCCCGGCTGCGCCGTGCTCGCGCGCGGTGATTGCCTTGTAGCGGTTCTCCGTGTACCGGAAGGCCTTCGGCGAGCGGAAGGGGGACTTCTGGTCGAGCTCCCGCGGGTCGTGGGCGAGCGCCAGGACCAGCTTGCCCTTGACGTCGATACCGGCATAGTCGTCGTACTTGAAGTCGGGGGCGGAGACGCCGTACCCGGCGAAGACCACCTGGGCCGACTTCACGGTGCCCGACCCGGAGAGCGCCAGCGGCTGGAAATCGGAGCCGGGGGAGATATCGAGTCCACCGGGGATGCCGAGCATGGTGGCCGGCTGGATCCGGACACCCACGGTCACCTCGAAGCGCTGGAACCAGCCGCCCAGGTCGCCCGCGGGCTCGAGGCCGCACTTCTCGAAGGCGTCGGCGATGTACGCCTCCGCGCGCGTCATTCCGGCTGAGCCGACGCCTCGTCCCTGGCACTCGGGGGCCGCCAGGTAGGCGACGTCGGCCTGGATGTCGGCCGCGGAGGGCCAGGGCGTTTCGGCCGCTGGCGAGGGGGAAGCCAGGCAGAGCCAGATTGCCAGAGCGATCGAGAGGGGTAGCCTGTTCACGGTGCTCCTCGTGCAGGCCCGGATTCGGGCGGTCAGAACTTCTCGCCGAACTCCAGTAGCTTACCGACGACGTAGTCGGTGGTGATGCCCTCGGCCTCGCCCTCGAAGTTGAGGATGAGGCGGTGGCGCAAGGCGGGGACGGCGACCTTCTGGACGTCTTCCATCGAGACGTGGAGACGTCCCTGGACCAGCGCGCGCGCCTTGGCGGCGTGCACGACGGAGAGCAGCCCGCGAGGGCTGGCGCCGTAGGAAACGTACTTCTTGGTAATCGGGATGGCGAACTTCGACGACGGCTGCGTGGCCAGCACCAGCTTGGCGGCGAAGTCCTTGATGGGGTCGGCGATGGGGACGTCGCGCACCAGCTCCCGGATGCGGGCGATGATCTGGGCGGAGGTCTTGTTCTCGACTTCGATCTTGGCGTTGGTGATGTTGCGGTCGACGATGGAGAGAAGTGCCTCGCGATCGGGCAGCTCTACCAGGATCTTGAACATGAAGCGGTCGAGCTGCGCCTCGGGGAGGGGGTAGGTGCCCTCCATCTCGATCGGGTTCTGGGTCCCCATCACGAAGAAGGGGTCGTCGAGCTTGTGGGTAGTGCCGCCGACGGTCACCTGTGCCTCGGCCATCGCCTCCAGGAGCGCGGACTGGGTCTTGGGGGTGGCGCGATTGACCTCGTCGGCGAGGACGATGTTGGCGAAGAGGGGGCCTTTCTGGAAACGGAAGGCGCGCTCGCCGCCGTTGGACTGGCTGATGACGGTGGTGCCGATGATGTCGGCGGGCATCAGGTCCGGCGTGAACTGGATCCGGGAGAACTGGAGGCCGAGCACGCGGGCCATCGTCTTGACCAGGAGCGTCTTGCCCAGGCCGGGGAGGCCTTCGAGCAGGACGTGGCCGCCGCAGAAGAAGGCGACGAGGACCTCGTCGATCATGGCGGAGTTGCCGACCACGACCTTGCTGACCTCCTTCTTCATGGAGGCGTAGACGTTGCTGAAGTATTCTGCCTGGTGCTTCATGCAGGGCGATTATAGCGAAAGCAGGGAGCCGAGCGAGAGGCGAACTCACTGGCCGTGGTACGATCCTTGCAAATTTCTCGACTCGACATGAGAGGGTCTGCGCATCACACGCGGTTCGGGCGTACGGCGCTGCTAGTGGCTTTGGGCACTTGGCTGGCGGCGAGCGGCAGCGCGGGCGCAGGCACGATCTCGGGCAGGGCGCGCTACGAGGACCGGCCCGTCACGAACAGTGGGTTCGGGACGTCGCAGTTTCTGCCGTGCCGGTTCAACCAGGTGGAAATCGTGCTGTCGGATGCGACGGTGCTCGGCTCGGGAAGTACCAACGAGAGCGGGAACTACTCGGTCACGGTGCCGGATCGAGGGACGCAGACGCTCTTCCTGCGGGTCTACGCCTCGCAGCTCACGGGCAACTTCCGGTTGGTCGTCGCCAACAACAACACGGCGCAGGCCACGCACACGGCTCGCTCCCAGAACCAGAGCGTCAACACCAACCTGGCGAGCTCGATCGACATCGACATTCCGGTCGCCAGCGCCGCGGGGGCGTTCAACATCTTCGACCAGGGCGTCAAGTGTCAGCAGCTCATCCGGACGCTCACGGGGCAGGTTCCGCCCAGGCTGACGTTCTTCTGGGAAGTCGGGAGCACCAACGGCACCTTCTTCCAGCCCTCGCTCAACGCCATCTTCCTTCTGGGCGCGTCGAGCGACACCGACGAGTACGACGACGACGTCATCATCCACGAGACGGGCCATTACATGCAGGCCAACTTCAGCCGCGACGACTCGCCCGGCGGGCAGCACGCCCAATCCGACGAGCACCAGGACCTGCGTGTGGCCTGGTCGGAGGGGTCGGCCTACTGGTGGTCGGGCGCCGTGCAGGGGAAGGCCGAGCAGCGCGACATCACGGGGAGCGGCGTGAGCTTCTTCGAGATGGAGACGCCGAGCAACTCGGCCCTGGCCACGGGCCCCGACACGGAGACCTCAGTGGAGTCGATCCTCTGGGACCTGTTCGACACCTCGTCGACCTCGGACTCCTCGCCTGGCACCGACGACGACTCCGTCTCGCTGACCGACGGCACCGACCGGATCTTCGACGTGATGGCGCAGCAGTTCGGCAGTGGGCGCGACACGACCTTCGAGAACTTCTACCAGGGCTGGTTCCGCCAGCACGGCGCGGCGTTCCTGAAGACCGACTTCGATCGGCTGCTGGCCCGTCGCTCCGCCGACTTCTTCCGTCCCAATCTCTTCGAGGCCTCACCGGCGCTGGCAATCCCAGACGCCGGGGCGAACGTCGAGACCACGCTTTCGGTGCCGCTCTCGATCTCGTTGACCGGCGTGCGCGTCTTCACCGACGTCGGCCACCGGGCCGCGACGGATCTGGTGGTGCGGCTGCTGCACCCGGATGGCACCGCTGTCACGCTTCACAGCCGCACGAACACGCCAGCGCGTCGCGACCTCTTCAACTGGTACGAGCCGTTCGACGCCTCGGTCGCCACGGGCCAAAATCTCTCGGCGTTCAACGGTAAGAACGGCTCCGGAACCTGGCGGTTGCAGCTTCAGGACCAGGTCTCCTCGAACACCGGGCGGCTCAACCGGTGGCGCCTATCGCTCCTCGGCACGGCGACCTCGCCGGACCTGGTCGTGGCCAGCGTGAGCGGGCCTGCCTCGGCGACGCCCGGCGGCGTGATTCCCGTGTCCACGAGGATCGAGAACCGGGGCGTCGCGGGGGCCTCTGCGAACTTCGGTTGCAGTTATGTGCTCTCGCGGTCCCGGACGGTCTCGGGCACCGATCCGGTGCTGGCGACCTTTGCCGTCAATGGACTCGATGCAGGCGCTGGCGTCAATGACTCCAGGGATGTCACGGTCCCGGCCAACACGGCGCTGGGACAGTACTTCGTCGGAGTCGTCGCAGACCGCACGGCCGTGGTCGCCGAGTCGAGCGAGACGAACAACACCGCCACGGCCCAGAACGCTCTGAGCGTGGTGAGCCCCAACACGCCCGCGGACCTGGTGGCGGCCAGCGTGACCGGCGCCTCGTCCTCATTTCCGGGCGGGTCGCTTGCCGTCGCGGCGCGCGTGGAGAACCGAGGCAGCACCGGCGTCAGCTCGAGCTTCTCCAACCGTTACGTGCTTTCGACTGACCAGCAGATCGCCGGGACCGACGCGCTGCTGGCCTCATTCGGGCTGAACGCGCTGGGCCCCGGAGAGGGTTTCGACGACAGCCGCACCGCCACGGTGCCGGCGGCGCTGGCACAGGGCAGCTACTTCGTCGGCCTGCTGGTCGATTTCGACGGTGCGATCTCGGAGGCCGCGGAGGGCAACAACACCGTGGCCGCTGCATCGCCGACCCAGCTGGGCGCGCCGCCCTCGCAGGGCGACCTGGCCGCGCTGCGGGCGCTGGGCCCGCGCAGCGCCAGCGTGGGCGCCACCGTGCTGGTCAGCGTCGCGTTCGAGAATGCCGGCGACACGGCCATCACGGGCCTCTTCTCCAGCGGCGTCTTTCTATCCACCGACGCCCAGATCGCTCCCTCCGACATCCGTCTGACGACCTTCTCGACCAATGGCGTGTCCCCGCGGCAGCGGATCGACCGCTCGGTGCCCGCGCCGCTGCCGGCCTCGGTGCTTCCTGGCACCTACTTCCTGGGCGCGCTGCTCGATCTCGACAACACGGTCGCCGAGGCGCGCGAGGACAACAACGGCATAGCCGACGCGGGCGGGATCTTGCTCGCCCCGCCTCCGTCGGCGCCCGACCTCGAGATCGTGGCGCTGGCGGCTCCCGCTGCCGGGAGCCTGGGGCGCAGTCTCAGCCTCACGGCCGACGTCGTGAACAACGGCGGTTCCGACATCACGGCGACCTTTGCCGTGCGCTTCCTGCTCTCACGCACCAGGACACCGCTGGCGCCGGTCTTCGGGCCGGTCGACATTCCGCTCCCAGGGCTGGCGGCGTCCGCGCAGCAGCGCGTCTCGGCCACCCTGACCGTGCCGGCGACCCTGGCCGCGGGCGACTACTTCGCCGGCGCCATCGCCGATCCGGCCAACGCGGTGAACGAGGCCACCGAGACGAACAACTCCTTCGCGCCAGCGACGCCGACGGCGCTTGCGCCGCCGATACTGGCCGACCTGGAACCGGTGGCGATGGCCATCCCTTCCACCGCGTTCCTTGGCGGCAGGCTGGTGGCGCGGCCGTCCATCGCCAATCGCGGCAACGGCGCCTCGGGCTCGTTCCAGGGCGAGTTCCTCCTCTCCAAGAGCCGGACCAACCTGAGCTCGGCGGTATCGCTTGGATTGCGCGCCTTCGAGACCGTGGCGGCCGGTGCAACCCGCGCCTTCGAGGTCTCGCTCGACGTCCCCACGGCCATCGCTCAGGGCGCCTACAGCGTCGCGCTGCGGGTAGATCCCAGGGGTGAGATCGACGAGTCCGACGAGACGGACAACACGTTGGTCACGACGGCGACGGTGAACTTGATCGAGCCGGTCTTGCCCGACCTGACGGTCGTCTCCGTCGAGGCGCCCGGGCAGGTAGAGGCCGCGACCTCGATGAGCGTGCGGAGGAGCATCAAGAACCAGGGCAACGCGGCGATGACGTCGGTCTTCTCGGAGGCGCTCGTGCTCTCCACATCCAGTACGGTCTCGCAAGGTGCCCAGCGGATCGTGACCTTCGGAAACGCGCCGCTGGCCGCCGGGGCGGTGTCGAGCGAGACGCGGTTGGTGACGATCCCGGCGACCTTGGCCGCGGGCAGCTACTTTTTCGGGGTCCTGGCCGACCCGGACGACCGGGTGCTGGAGATCGACGAGTCGAACAACGGGCAAGCGGCGCTGGCGCCGACGGTGGTGACGCCGTCGCAGAAGGCGGACCTGGTGCTCGAATCGGTGAGCGTCCCGGCCAGCATCGACGCGACGCAGCCCTTCCAGCTGGTGCGGACGGTGCGCAACGCCTCGCAGTTCGCCACCGTGCGCGGGTTCTCTGAAGTGGCCTATCTCTCCGTCGACTCGCGGATCACGACGGCGGATCTACCGCTGGCCAGCTTCATCGGGACGACGCTCGGGCCGGGTGCTTCGAACACGGCGACGCGGACCGTTCAGCTGCCGCAGAACACGCCGGGCGGGACCTTTTTCATCGGGCTGATCGTCGACGCCAGCGGCGTGGTGGACGAGAGTCTGGAGAGCAACAACGCCCTGGCGACGACCTCGTCGGTGACCGTGCGCGCCAACGGGGTGCTGCCCGATCTGGTGCCGACGGACCTTTCGGGTCCGACGGCGGGAACCGCGGGTTCCGCCATCACCCTCTCGAGGCGCATCGAGAACCTGGGACGGGGCAGCCTCGTCGGAACGGCCGACGAGGCGTACTTTCTTTCCACCGACGCGGTGATCACGACGACCGACCTGCGAATTGGGACCTTCTCGGTCGGGCCCCTGGCGACGGGAGGAGTTTCCGTGGAGAGCCGCAGCGTCACGCTGCCCTCGACGCTTCCGGCCGGAACGTACTTCCCCGGCGTCATCGTCGATCCGGACAACCGCGTGATCGAGGGCGACCCGCTCGGTGACATCGCCGCGGGCGAGGCGAACAACGACCTGCCGGCGTTCACGCGTCTCACGGTCGGCCCGGCCGGCGGCGGGCGCGTGGACCTGGCGCCGTTGGTGGTGACCGTGCCCAGGGAGGTGCAGGTCGGCGGGCAGCTCTCCGTGGCGGCCACGGTCGAGAACCGCGGCACCCTGGAGTCGGGGACGTTCGACGTGCGGTTCTTCCTGAGCACGAACAAGGTCGTGGACGCCGGGACGGACGTCGTCCTCGGGACGCTCTCGAGCGCTACCCTGGCGGTCGGCGGGCGCACGACGCTTCAGGGGTTCTTCACCGTGCCCTCGAACCAGCCGGTGGGGAACTACTTCGTGCTGATTCAGAGTGATCCGGCCAACCGGATTCCGGAGGCCGACGAGGCGAACAACCTGCTGGCGTCGGACCTGGTCTCGGTTTCGACCAGCCTGACGCTGGCGGATCTGGCGGCTGGCACGGTCAACTTTTCGCCGCCCAGGGTAGAGACCGGACAAGCGCTTTCGCTCTCATGGACGGTGCGCAACGCCGGGGGGCGTCCGGCACCTGCCTTCCGGATCCAGTTCTTCGCGTCCACGGACAGCTCGGTCGGTCCGCCGGACACCCAACTGGCGTCGCTGGAGCTTCCGACTCTTCCGGCAGGTTCCAGCTTCAGCGACGTGACCTCGGCCGCAGTGCCGACGGTGCTCGCCACGGGGGCCTACTTCGTCGGGCTCCTGTGCGACGGGGACGACCGGGTGCTGGAGGCCGACGAGCGGAACAACTCGGTGCTGGCGCCGGCGACGCTGGCCGTGGGGCCCGTGCTTGCGGGGCCGGACCTGGTGGCGCTGACGCCCCTGGCTCCGACGAGCGCCGTGGTCGGCGGCATCCTGCCGGTGACGCTGCGGGTGCGCAACCGGGGCCCGTTGCCGGTGACCGGCGATTTCGTCAACCGGCTGTTCCTGTCGACCGACGCGATCGTGGATGCCGGAGACGTCCAGCTGGCCGAGTACACGGTGGCCGGGCTGCCGCAGACCTCGGAGACGACGCGCTCGCAGAACGTGACGCTGCCGCGGCGGCCGCCAGGAGCGTACAAGCTGCTGCTGAGGGTGGACGCGACGGGCGTGGCGGTCGAGGACGACGAGTCGAACAACACCTCGGTGGCGGGGATCGTTCTGCGGGGCGCGCCGGACCTGCGGATCGACGCGTTCGTCGCGCCGGAGCTGCTCCGGACGGGGGTGTCTGCGCCGGCGGAGCTGACGATCGGCAATGGGGGCAACGCCAACGCGACAGGGCCGATCCTGAGCCGTATCGTGCTCTCGTTCGACGACGTCATCGACGCTTCGGATCTGGTGCTGAAGCCGGCAGTCTTCCCGGGGGACATCGCGGCCGGGGGGCAGGCGAGCGTGAGCACGACCTTCGCCGTGCCGGCCTTCGTGACGCCGGGGGCGTACCGGCTGGTGGCGGTCGTCGACCCGGGCAACGCGCTGTCCGAGGAGGACGAGTCGAACAATGCGCGAGACCTGGGGGCGCCGGTGAGCATCGGAGGCGCGGCGGAGCTCACGGCGCAGTCGGTCTCGGGCCCGGCGGCCATCGTCTCGGGCGGCGGCGACGAGCTGACGCTCTCGTTCTCGGTTCGGAACACCGGGTCGGCGACGGCGGGCGCCAGCGACGCCGGGTTCTTTCTCTCGACGGACGCCGTCCCGAGCACCGGCGACGCGTTCGTCGGTTCGGTGCGCGTCGGGGCGCTCTCGTCCGGCGAGTCGAGCGCCTTGGAGGGCCGGTTCCCGCTTCCGGGCAGCTTTGCGCCCGGCGACTACTTCGTCGTGGTGCGGGTCGACCTGAGCGGCTCGGTTCCAGAGCCCGACGAGTCCGACGCCAGCAACACGGCGGTCTCGGCGTCCCCCGTCCGCGTGCTGGCGGGCACGACCGGCCGCCCGCGGGTGACACGGCTCACGGTGTCCCGGGTCAACGCGGCAGCGGCGGGCGCCGGGCCGATGACGATCGTGGCGGAGTACGACCGTGAGCTGGCGAGCGCGCCCGTGGCCTCCGTCGACCAGCCCGGGACGAACGATCTGGCTGCGGTGGCGATGACCGGCGGCGGCCGGACCTGGACGCTCGGATACGTGATCCCGGCAGACAACGGGACCTTCAACCGGGACGGCGCCAACCGTTTGACGATCACGGGGGGGAGGGACGTCTTCGGAGTCGACGCGGAGCCGTTCACGTCCGCGGCCGCGTTCGTTACGGACACGATCGCTCCGGTGGCGCGATTGAGTTTCCCAGGGTCCGGTGCGGTCGTTGGCGGTGCGGTGCTGGTCTCCGGATCTGTGGCCGACGCCTCCGACCGGGTCGCCGTGACCGTCTCGGCGGACGGCGATTCGCCCCGGCAGGCTGTGGTCTCGGGCGGCCGGTTCGACCAGGCGGTCACGCTCTCTGGCGACCGGCCCGTGATCCGGGTGCGGTGCGTGGACCCGGCCGGGAACGCGGGTGCTGACGTGGTGGTCTCCGTGCAACTCGACTCGGATGGCGACGGATTGCCCGACGCTTTCGAGCGCGCCTCCGGGCTGGACCCGTCGAATGCGACGGACGCCGCTTCGGACGCGGATGCGGATGGTCTGACGGCGCTGCAGGAGTTCGGCGCCGGTACGGATGCGCGGCTGGCCGACACCGATGGCGACGGCGCCAGCGATTCCGTGGAGGTCGCCCAGGGGACCGATCCGAGCCACGCCGGCAACAGCCCGCCCGTGGCGCGCGCGCGCGAGGGCGTGTCGAGCGCCCGTGGTACCGGGCCGCGCGTGGCGACGCTGGACGGCAGCGGCTCCAGCGATCCCGACGGGGACTCGCTCGGTTTCGCCTGGACCCAGCAATCCGGGCCTCAATCGGTGCTGCAGCGTGCCGGCGCAGCGCTGCCTTCGGCCGTCGTGCGGGCAGCGGGGACCTATGTCTACCGCCTCGTCGTCTCGGACGGGAAGGTTGAATCGCCCGCAGCGCAGGCCAGCGTCTCCGTGGCCAACGTGGCGCCGACGGCGGCGGCGGGGCCGGAGCAGACCGTGTCCGTGAACCAGCGAGTGCAGCTCGACGGGACGGCTTCCTCGGATCCCAACGGCGACCTCCTCACCTACACCTGGACACCGTCGGCCGCCAACCCGGCCGCTGTCTCGCTGGTCGATCCTGCCGGACCCGGACCGAGCTTCACTCCCGTCCGCGCGGGCCGCTACGAGTTCACGCTGCGGGTGACCGACCCGCTGGGGCTTGCCTCCCCAACCGCGAAGACCGTGGTCCGGGCGATGGACCCCGAGGCGCGCGTGCTGGCGCCCAGGGCCGATGCGGGGCTGGACGAGACGGTCGACGCCGGCAGCCGCGTCGTCCTCGACGCGCACGAGAGCGTCGATCCCGATGCGCCCGGCCTGCCGCTTTCTTACCGGTGGACGCAGACGAGCGGGCCGCCCGGCGTGGCGCGCGTGACCTTGACCGGCTCGACCTCCTCGGCGCCTTCCTTCGACGCGCGCGCGGCGGGGGTGTACGTCTTCCAGCTCACGGTCACCGACGGCTTCGACGACGGGCTGGAGAGCGCGCCGGACAACGTCTCGATCCGAGTGAACGGAGCCTCTCAGTCGCTTCCGCTGGCCGTGCCCGGTCCCGACCGCGTGCTGGCGCTGGGCGAGACCGCAATCCTCGACGGCACAGGCAGCGTGGTTCGAGGGGGCGCGACGCTGGCCTACCAGTGGACGAAAGTCTCGGGGCCGCCGGTCACGCTGGAAGCGGCCGCCGAGGCGATCGCGGCCGCGACGCCCGTGATGGCCGGGACCTACGTGTTCGAGCTGGTCGTCACGGCCGGTGGCGTCAACAGCGAGCCTGCTCGCGTGCGCGTCGACGTCGCGGGGACGGGGAGCGACCGGCCCCCCGTGGCCAGGGCCCGCCTGGCCTCACCCGTGTCGAGCGTTGCCGGTGAAAACCGCGTCCGGATCCCGGCCGGTGGAACGCTGGCCGTCCAGCTCGACGCCGACGAGAGCTTCGACCCCGAGGGCGCCGCGCTGGGCGTCCGCTGGAGACAGGTGGCCGGGCCGACGGTGGTGCTGTCTTCGGAGACCGCCGCGCGGCCGTCCTTCACTCCGCTCGTCTCGCGCGTCTACGGCTTCGAGCTGACCGTGAGCGACGGCCGGCTCGAGGCGACCACGTCCATCGACATCGTGGTCGACTCCCCCTTCAACAGCGTGCCCAGGGCCTCG
>JACQZN010000012.1 GCA_016213845.1 Candidatus Wallbacteria bacterium | reverse complement strand
GGAGAGCCTCTTCTCCACCAGCATGCTCATGAGCTGAGGTAGACGCCACCGTATTTCACGGTACAGGTAGACGCCCCGCGGGCCGCCGCGGGCCGTCGCGCGGGCGCTTACTTCAGGAAGGCGTCGAGCTCGCCTGGGGCGAGGGATTCCTTGCCCTCGGCGCCGACGATCAGGGCCCTGCCGTTCAGGACAATGACGACCCTTTCGCCCAGGGCCAGCGCCTTCTTGAGATCGGCGCGGCCAAACGCGATGTCGAAGTAGGCCTGGCTTCCGTACTTGATCCTCAGCTCGGGCATGCCGGTCTTGTAGGCGGTGTCGGTCCAGACGCCGTCGGCGAGCGTGAAGGTGCGGCCTTCGACTTCGCGCTCGGCGGCGCGTGAGCGCTCCGCCTTCCCGGGGGCGTCAGCGGACTTGAGCTCCTGCACGGCCTTGGAGGCTTCGACCGCACGGGCGCCCGATTCGGCGCCGATGTAATCGGCCAGGTTCATCCCCGGTGCTCCTGCCGCGTCCTTGTCGGCCGGGCTCCAGGCTTGTGCCGGAGCGGGCGCGCTGGGCGCCGCCGCGCCGCCGCCTGCGAACTCGCTGGAGCGTCGGGACTCCTCGAGTGCCGGCTTGGCGGCGAATGGGAATACGCCGTCTCGCTTCTGCCTGTGCATCGCGCCGTCCATGGGCGGCTCGGGCTGCGCGGCGAGCTGTTCGCGCTCGTCGACGACCAGGTAGCTCGTGTAGGGCGTGACGATTCCGTACTTGCGCGCCAGCTGGATCACTTCGTCCTTGAGCTCGGCCTGCTCGCCATTTCGCCTGATTTCATCCAGCAAGTAGCCAACGCGGCGAGTTGCCCAGAGCCGGGGAATGAAGTCCCGCTCCAGCTCCTCGGCGGGGAACTTTGCGTCGTAGGCGAACTCGACCTTCTGGCCGTTTCGGGTTCCCGAGAGCTTGATTGCCGTGTCGCCGCCGTCCTTGTAGCGGCCGTACAGCACCAGCTGCGATCCCTGGTAGAGATCGGGGAGCTTCGACGGGTAGACCTGAGATGTGGCAATCTTGCCGAAGTCGAGCGCCAGGTCCGTCAACACGGGCTGGCTGATCTTCGAGTAGAAGCCGGAGACCTTCACCTCGATGTCCTCCTGGGGCGCGACATAGACCGGAACGCCGCGGCCGTCCTCGGCCAGCTGGTCGAGCAGCTTGGCGTTCAGGTCGACGCCGACGCCCAGGGCGAAGAGCCGGGCAGACCGGGTGTTGCTCTTCGCGGCCCGCTGCGCGATGACTTGCGCGTCGGTGGCGCCCACCGTTGGCTTGCCGTCCGTCATGAAGACCAGCACGGCCGGGCGAGTGCTGCCATCGAGCTGCTTGAAGCCGGCCCCGAGCGCCTCATCGATCGCAGTGCCTCCGACGGCCTCCAGCTTCTCGATCCAGGCCACGGCGCGCCGGATCTCCTCGGGCTTGGCGTCCAGCAGGCTCGGGGCGAACCCGTCGACGTCGGTGCTGAAGCGCAGCACGTTGAATCGGTCGCCCGGATTCAGCGCCTGCACGCAATACTTGAGCGCTGCCTTGGCCTGCTCCATCTTCTCGCCCCGCATGCTTCCCGAGCAGTCGAAGACGAAGCAGACGTCGCGCGTCACGATGGCGTTCTTGTCGAGCTCTTGCTTGGGCGCCAGCATCAGCATGAAGTAGCCGTCCTCGCCGGGCTTCCGGGAGGCCAGGAGATTGAGCCCGAACTCCTTCTCGCTCGAAGTGATGAAGAGTGAGAAGTCGTTTTCCGGGACTGCGCGGGCGTCCTCGAAGCTGGCCTTGGCGGTGCGGTCGTCGGTCTTGTGGACGGCCACGGCCAGCGACGGGCTGTAGACGGACTTGATGGGGATCTGGGAGCTGATGCTGACGTCGATGGTGAGCTCCTGAGGCGGGCTCTCGCGCAGGCCCTTCAGGGGATAGCGGTACTCGGCCAGGCCCGCATCCATCGCCAGCGGTTGCTGGATGACGATCTCGACCCGCTGATCGCCATTCGGGGGAATCGGGAAGACGCGGGCCTGGAAGAGATTCTCTCCTACGTATTCGAGAAGGCCGGGGTCCTTGCGCTGGCGCACGATCTCCTCGTAGATGGAGCGGGCCTTCTCCTTCTCGAGCATCTCGGCCTTCTGGCGCTTGCCGTCGATCCACAGCGCGAACTCGGTGACGCTGGCGCCGGCCGGCAGCGGAAACACGTAAGTCGCCTCGAGCTGGCGCGAGGTGTTGTTGGCGAACACCTGGTCGACCTTCGTGACGGCGACGAGGTTGTCGATTGTCACCTGCACCTTGTGCTTTCTCAGCACCAACGGCGGCAGGTCCGGCTCCTTCGGGATCATGATGCAGCACGCATGAGAAGCCGCGGCGAAAGCCAGGAGCATCGGAATTGCCAGGAGTGTTCGCATCTTTTGCCTCCGTCCAAGATCGGGCCGCCGCCCGTGGTCGCGGCTGGTCTCGTATCCCCCCGGCCGGTTGCGACAGCCTGTTCAGGCCCCGGGTTCCATCAGAAGAAGCCGCCGATGAACGGCACCTTGCGCGCGATCGGTTCCAGCATGCCGAGGAGGCCGCGCACGATGGCCGCGCCCTTGGCCTCGACTCCGGCGGGCAGAAGCCCGGCGTAGCTCACGACCGCCAGGAAGGCGACGATCTGCCAGGAGCGGCGCAGCGCGTTCCGCCAGGGGCTGGGCCGCCCTTCGCTGGTGATGCTCACCTGGCCGGCGCCGAGGAGAAAGTAGATGAGGAACAGCAGAAAGGCGATGAGCAGGAACACGGTTCCCGCTCGGTGGAAGAGGTTCAGTTCTCCGGGCATCGTGGCCTCCGTGGGACCGCCTAGCGGTTCTTTCGCTCCAGCTCGCTCAGCTCCAGGAAGTCGACCCTGAGCGGGCCTGCCAGTCCGGGCGGTGTGTTGACGTCGGTTTCCGGCAACCGCAGCACTTGCTGCTCGAGCCGGCCCTTGGTCTCGCGCTGGATCGAAACGAACGTGACTTCGACCGAGGGCTGCGGCTTCTTGCTGAAGAGACTGTTGTAGACATTGCGGAGAAATCCAGGGGCGCCCAGCTTGCCCTCGACGCGGATGCGGGAGCGGGCGCGGATCCGGCTATCCACCGGGAGCGGACGCGGCATCCTGGCCAGGAACCAGCGCGACATCACGGAGTTGGCGCGGAAGTCGTTCTGGTCGCCCGGGATGGATTGGCCGCGGCCCAGCGAATCCTGGGCGCTCACGCCGGTGGCTGTCGGGCTCGAAACGGGGCCGCGGCCAGTGGTCTGGCCCTGGCCGATGCTGGGGTTCCTGGCGTTGAAGCCGCGGTCGATGCCCCCCGCGACCGCGCCAATTCCGATGTTGAAGTCGAGATCCTCGGTGCTGATGCCCTCGCGGCCCAGCCGCGTGCGCACGCCTTCCACGTCGCCTGGGTCGGTCGTGACGACGATCTCGCGGACCGGTTCGCCGGTGGTGCTGACAATCCACCCCTCGAAGGAGACGTAGGTTCCCTGGGCGAACGCGTTCGGGCTGGCCATCAACTCCTCGAAGCCGATGCGCTTACCGAGAAAACCTTTCTCGACGGTCTCGCGGTCCTTCTGGAGCTTGCGGATGCCCTCGGCGACCTTCGCCAGCGAGAAGTCGCTCACGATCAGGTACTGCTGCGCGATCGCCCGCTGCTCGTCAGTGAGATTGCCGGCCTCGATCGCAAGGCGCAGCTCGTCGCGCGCGGATTTCCAGTTGTTCTGATTGAAGTAGTAGAGCCCTGTGGTGTAGTGCCCCAGGCCCAGCATCTTCGACAGCTGCTTGACGCGCGCCGAGAGGATGTCGTCGGCGGGCGCCAGGCGGGCCGCTTCGAACAAGCGATCGAAGGCGAGCGAGTTGTCTCCCCGCGTGAGGTAGATGTCCGCCAGAAGCACATAGGGCTTTGGCTCCTTCGGCGAGAGCTCCACCGCGCGATTGGCGTGCGCGATGGCCCGCTCGGAGAGGCCGACCTTGAAGAGGTTCTGGGCCAGGTGGTACTGCAGCGCCCCCGAGCCCGGCAGCACGCGCTCGGCGCGCTCCAGGCGCAGGATTGCCCCGTTCAACTCGCCCTGGGCCTCGAGCGCGGCGGCCGCGGCCAGGTCGAAGCGGGCCTCGTCGGGGAACTGCGCGAGCGCCCGATCGGCGCGTTCGACGGCCGCGGAGTGCTTGCCGGCCATCCGCAGGTCGTGCACCGCCTTCAGCTCCCGGGCGATCGCCTCCCGGCGGCTCTTGTCGTCGTTGAACTTGGGGGCGGGCTTCTCGGCCGTGACGTAGTAGCCCAAGCGCTCCATGCCCTCGCGGGCTCCCTGGTGATCGGCCTGCAGCGAGAGTGCCTGCTGGTACTGCTCGAGCGACTCCTTGTACCGGGCCTGCTTTTCGTAGATGCGCCCCAGGTTGTAGTGGGGCTCGACGGCGTTGGGGTCGAGCTCGAGCGCCTTCACGAACTCGTCGTGCTTTTCGTAGATGCGCCCCAGGTTGTAGTGGGGCTCGACGGCGTTGGGGTCGAGCTCGCGCGCCTTCACGACCTCGTCGTAGGCGGTCCTCAAGTCGCCTTGGTAGTAGAAGGCGCGGCCCGCGGTGTTGTGCAGCTGGGCCGTGTCGGCGGCGGCCGGCGTCGCGGCGAAAAAGAGCGCCGCCAGCGACCACGCCCCGAGCGTCGAAAAGCCTCTGCTGCTCACGCTCGCATTGTAACAGGGGTTTGCGGGTGAGCGCGTCCCTACTCACTACTCGCTACTCACTACTCGCTACTGCTAAAGTCATCGCGTTACGGTCACCGTAGTCTCCCAGGAGGAAAAAGTCGCATGGCTCGATCCGGCAAGAGCTCCGCAAAAGACGTCCTGGTCATGGTCGGCACCCGCAAGGGCGCCTGGTGGCTGAGATCCGATGGGTCTCGTCGCAAGTGGTCCCTGACGGGGCCTAGCTTTCTGGGGCACATCATCTACCACATCGTGCTCGATCCCCGGGACGGCAAGACGCTGCTGATGGCGGCGCGGACGGGCCACCTGGGGCCGACGATGTACCGCTCGACCAACCTGGGCAAGAGCTGGAAGGAAGTGGAGCGTCCGCCGGCGTTTCCCAAGGCGCCCGAGGGCCAAAAAGGGCGCGTGGTCGACCATGTGTTCTGGCTGACGCCGGGTCACGCATCCGAGAAGAACGTCTGGTACGCCGGCACCTCGCCTCAGGGGCTCTTCCGTTCAGAGGACGGCGGCCGCAACTGGGAGGGCGTGTCGGGCTTCAACGACAATCCGAACCGCAGCCTCTGGATGTACAACGACCAGGACCAGACGCCCGACGGTGGCAAGATGCACTCCATCTGCGTCGACCAGCGCGACGCCAACCACATGTACCTGAGCATGTCGGGCGGAGGCACCTTCGAGAGCACCGACAAGGGGGCGAGCTGGCGGCCCTTCAACAAGGGCGTCGCCGCCGACTTCAGCCCGGTGCCGGACCCGGAGTTCGGACAGGACCCGCACCACATGGCTCTGCACCCGCTCCGGCCGGACCGGCTCTATCAGCAGAACCACTGCGGCATCTACCGGATCGACAGGCCCGAGGAGCGCTGGACGCGCATCGGTATGAAGATGCCGAAGAAGATCGGGGACATCGGGTTCCCGCTGGTGCTGCACCCCAGAGACCCCGACATGCTCTGGGTCTTCCCGATGGACGGCACCAGCGTATGGCCGCGGGTCAGCCCAGGGGGCAAGCCGGCAGCCTACCGCTCGGCCAACGGCGGCAAGAGCTGGGAACGCCAGGACAAGGGGTTGCCGACGGAGCAGGCCTGGTTCACGGTGAAGCGCCAGGCGATGTGCAGCGACAACGGGGAGCCGCTGGGGCTCTACTTCGGGACGACCTCCGGAGAGGTCTGGGCCTCCCGAAACGAGGGCGGAAGCTGGCAGTGCGTGGCCCGTCACTTGCCGCACATCTACTCGGTAACCTCGGCGGAGATCGAGCGGTGAGAGTGCACATCCCGGGCCCGCTGAGGTCGTACACGCGCGGAGCGGCCCGGGTCGAGGTGCCCGGCGAATCGGTCGCCCAGGTCCTGAAGGAGCTGGACGGCCGTTTCCCGGGCATCCGCTTCCGGATGATCGATGAGCAAGACTGCGTGCGCACGCACATGAAGGTGTTCGTGAACACCGAACAGGTCCACGACCTGGGGCGACCGCTGTCGGCAGCAGACGAAGTCATCATTCTCTGCGCGCTGAGCGGGGGATAGACAGGCCATGGCCAAGACGGGAGCCTTCGAACCGGCGGCCGGGCTGGTCGAGAACGTGCGGTTCGTGCTGGTAGAGCCGCGCAAGGCCGGCAACATCGGGGCGTCGGCGCGGGCGCTGAAGAACATGGGGTTTCGCCGGCTGGTGCGGGTGCGGGGGCCCGGTGTGCAGGAGCAGGAGGCGCGCCAGATGGCGGTGTCGGCGCGCGACGTACTGGACGGCTCCGAGCAGGTCGAAAGCATCGAAGAAGCCGTCCGAGGGGCGGTGCTGGTTGCGGCCACGACCAAGCGGATGCGCGCCATGATCCAGCCCAGGCCGATCTACCTCAGGCAGGCGGTGCAGCAGCTTCTGGAAGTGGCTCGGCACCATCCGGTGGCGGTGCTCTTCGGCAACGAGAAGTGGGGGCTGGCGCACGAGGATCTGGCCTATGCCGGCCTGCTAGTGCGGATTCCCACGATCCCGTCGTTCGGCAGCCTCAACCTGGCGCAGGCGGTGCTGCTGGTCGCCTACGAGATGCGGATGGCGCTCCTGGACCAGGGGCTGGCCGCGCACGACAAGCTGGCGAAGAGCAGCCGCAACATGGCCGACGCCGGCCAGCTCGAGGGGCTCTACGAGGCCGCGCGCGCTGCTCTCATCAAGAACGGGTTCTTTCCGCCCCACCGCGTCGACAACGGCATGAACACGCTGCGCGGCGTGCTCTCCCGCGCCCGGCTGGAGGAGCGGGAAGTGAAGTTTCTGCTCGGCATGTTCGGCCGGCTCGGCGAGAGCGAGTAAGTCTCGCGCCGGGCCGCGGGGCAAGGCGGAAATGCCGTGGCGTCTGCCTGAACCGGGTTTTCGGGTCCTTCGACACGACCGCTTTGCGGTCGGCTCAGGATGAGCGGGGGAATGAGAATTTTCGTTTGGGGGATTGACGATCGGTGCGCCATCCCTATAATCACGGGAAATTCCAGCAACCGACCTGAATTCGAACCCCAACGAGGAGGACGTGAGATGAAGAGCATGACGTACAGACTGGCCACCGGGCTCGCCATGATGGCTCTCACGATCGCGGCCGGGACCGGCACCGCCTGCGCCCAGTACTATCCGCCGGGCGGCCACACGTCGTGGCACAACTACGCGCAGCAGGCCCAGCGCAACTGGGAGTCCCGCCGCGAGTACTTCCACGGCCCGATGAACGTCGTCAACCGGGTCGTCTACTCCGTCGGCAACTGGAGCCGCGACGCCGTTCACCAGGTCCGCCACACGTTCGGCAACCCCGACTACGGCTACTACGATCGATTCGACCGCAAGCCCGTCGTCAGCCGCGGCCCGAACCCCTACGGCGGCGCCTACGCCGGCTACGGTTACGCCAACGGCTACAACCCGGGTGTGAACACGGGCTACGTGAATACCTACCAGCAGCCCGTCTACAACATGCCCCCGGCCCAGCAGTACTACCGGGCCACCCCCGTGCAGACCTACCAGCCGAGTTACGGGATGGGCGTGAACCTGTTCGGCAGATAGAGCCGAACCGCTCGAATCGAACACGATCGCCCTCGCCGGCAACGGCGGGGGCGTCTTCTGTTCGGACGATCTCGTGGTTCCTTGGTGCATCCCGCATGAATTCGCGGCCTACATGCTCTGGCCAGGGCAGAGGCAACAGGCAACCGGCCGGAAGCCGATAGCGCGATGACGCAGAAGCCCGTACCGTGGCCGGTTGACTTGCCGGTTACCGGTCCCGGTTCCCTGCTGGAGCCTAGGCGTGGCCGGAGCGCCAGCCCGCGCGGTGCGAATCGAGGTCGCCAGGATCGCGGACTTCCCGGCAGCACGTCCCGTAGGCGCTCCAAGGGCTCCGCAAAGTCACGAGCCCGGAGGCGGAAAACGGGGACTGGCTCCGGAAGCTCGCTTGAAACCTGGCAGTCGTCCGGTCGGCCGGCCGGGCTTCCGGTGCCTGGACCCGCTTTCCGCCGACTTTGCCGTTGCCCTGCCCTCTGCTTGACGTTCGCTTCCTGCCGGCGTATGAATCGGAGTGCCATGACTTGTCGTCTGCTGGCGGTTCTTTTCGCGCTGATAACGACGGCCCGCGTGGGAGCGGGCGTACCGCTGGACGTCGAAGACTTGAACCTGAGCGGGGTCGCCCAGGCGGACTTCCAGTTCGATCTGACACGGCTTGCTCCCACCTCGGCGGACTTGCAGCTCGGGGCGGTGCCGAGGAGCTTGCTGCCGGCGCTGGACCTCGAGGCACTGCCGGCCCATGCAGCAGATCTCCGCCTTGCGGCCCTGGCGCCGACGAGCTGGGATCTCTGGCTGGCCGGTCTCCCGGCATCCGCGGTCGCGCTCGACCTGGCGGGACTGGGAGCCAAGTCGGCCGATCTCGATTTGCGGGGTACGGCCCTCTCTGCGGTTGGCCTGGATCTCACGGCCCGCGGACCGGTCGCCTTTGACCTCGGACTGGGGTCGGTGGGAATTGCTCCCTTTGCTCTCGACCTGAGATTCCGGGAGCTCGAGGGGCCCGATCTCCAGCTTCAAGCCGTGCCGGCCGATCCTTTCGACCTCGAGCTCTGAGCGAGCGGATTCAGTCGAGATGGGCGGTCCCCGCACGCTGCTTCTCGGAGAGCTTCCCGTCTCCGTACGGCCGCAACTCGAAGCCGCCGGCCTCCGGTGTTCGACGGCCGCTGGTTGGGCCGAGGCGGTCGAGCCGAGCGGATTCCAGGTCCTGGTCACGGCAAGCCACATAGTCGTCACGGAGGGCGAGCTCACGCAGATGCCGGAGCTCCGTGTAATCGGCCGCGCCGCGGCCGGCACAGACAACGTCGATCTCGAGGCGGTAGAGCGACGAGGCGTCCATTTCGTGCACGCTCCGGAGGCCAACTCGCAATCTGCTTCCGAGCTGACCATGACGCTGCTCTTCGCGGTGGCCCGTCGCCTGGCCTTTCACCACGATGCGCTGACGGGGGGCCACTGGAGCCGCAACGAGGAGCTGGGCTGCGAGCTCGCGGGCCGGCGCCTGGGCGTCATCGGTATCGGCCGGGTCGGGAGCCGCGTGGTCCGCATGGCTGGTGCAATACCCATGGCCGTGTCGGCCTACGACCCGTACCTGGAGGACGACCGATTCGAGGCCCTCGACTGCCGTCGCGCCCGGTCGCTCGACGAGCTCCTGGCCGCCTCCGACGTCCTGACCGTGCACTGTCCGCTGACGCCTGGAACTCGGCGGATGCTGGAGTTCGACCAGCTCGCGCTTCTTCCGAAGGGCGCAATCGTGTTGAACGTGGCGCGCGGTGGGTTGCTCGACGAGGCGGCTCTGGCGCGACTGATTGCCAGCGGCCATCTGGCCGGAGCCGGCATCGATTGCTGGGAAAAAGAGCCTCCCCCCCCCGACAATCCGCTCCTGGCGCTTCCAGCGGGACGACTGATCGCCACTCCGCACCTGGGCGCCCGGACCGTGCAGGCCAGGGAACGTGTGGCGATCGAAGCCGTCGAGGGCGTCGTCGCGGCCTGTCGCGTGGCCGGGATTCTATAGGGCAGGGGCGGGCGTCAGAAGATCTTCCACCAGGGCTTGTCGTCGCTCTTCTTGCCGGCCCTGGCATCGAACTGCTTCTTGGTGAAGGCGATGCGCACGGTGGCGGGCTCCTGCTCCTGGTCGTTGATGACCAGGAAGAGCTTCTCGCGGGCCTTGTCGACGACGCTGTTGCCGTCGGCGTCGAACTTGGGGAACCAGACGGTGTAGCTGTCCTCGTCGAGCAACTTGGTGACGGAGGGAGCCTTGAAGCGCATCGGCTTGTAGGAGTTCCCGTTGTCGTCCTCGAGGAACGTGCGGTCGCAGATGTCGGCGACCGGGACGGCCGTCTTCGGCTTGCGAGTGGTGTTGATGAGCTTGACGTAGAACTCGAGCACGCCCGAGTTGTCTGCCATGAGACGCCGGTACTTCTTCTGGGTGTCGGCCACGGACCAGTTCTTCTGAGCTCCGAGCTTGGTAACCAGCAGCTTGTAGAGCTGGGGGCTGTAGTAGGTGGGGATGAACTGAGTGGCGCCGTTGCTCTCGCGCCTCCACTGAGTCGTCGCCCAGTCCCGGAGTTTGTTGAAGGACTCCGTGGCGCGCTTCAGATTTCGGAGCAGGTCCTGGTCGATCTTGTCGTCGATCGGCTCCTGGACGGCCTTGGGGGCCTCGGAGTCAGCCGACGACGTCGAGGCCTCGCCCTCGGAGCTCTCATCGGAGCTGGCCTTCGGACGGCTCTTCGCCTTGCCCTTGGCGGGCTTCTTGGCAGGCTCGGCCTGCGCCGGGGCCTCTTCGTCGCCCGAGCTGCGACCGCCACCCAGGTACTTGGTCAGGAGCTTCTTGTTGATCTCCTCGACCTGGCCGTCCGCAGGCGGCTCTTCTGCCGGGGCGGGCGGCTCCAGCGCGGCCGTGGGCTCGGCGGGCGGCTCGGCAGGCTCGTTGAGCGAAAGATTCGGTGTGTCGTCGGCCGGGGGCGGAGGCAGGCGCTTGCCCTTCTTGCGCTTCCCGGCAGGGGCGGCGGCGGCCCCGGAAGCACCGGACTTCTTCGACTGCAGAGCGTGGACCTTCTTGAGGCCCTCCCAGGCGGCGTCGTCGTCGACGTTGATCTTGATGGCCGCCTTGAACATGCGCTCGGCCCGCCCGAGGTCCCCCTGGTCGATGTACTGGTAGCCCGAAGCGATGTAGTCGGTCTCGGCCCGGACCATCGAAAAGCCCAGAGCCAGAGCCGCGATCACCAGACCGATGCGCTTCATCTGCAAACAACCTCCTGAGACGAACGGCCCCGCCGCACACCGGCGGGAGGCCGCATTATAGCATCCGCTCCCGGTCCGGGCAAAAAAACCGGGGACACACGACCTATTTTTTTAAAATAGGTCGTGTGTCCCCGGTTTTCCGGTTTTTCTCTACTTGCGCTCGTAGGGGAGGGATATGAGGTGGACGAGGTCGGCGGCGGCTTCGAAGTGGGGGTCCTTGTGGACCAGGGTGGCGCCATAGCGCTCGGCGGTGGCGATGATCCAGGCGTCGGGGAGGCTGAGGGCGACCTGCGCGCGGACGCGGGCGGCGCCGCGGATGAGGTCGTCGTCGACGTCGATGCGGGCGATGGGCAGGGTCTGGAGCTCCAGGTAGATCTTCTTGGCGGCCCGCTCGCCCTCGTCGACCCAGACGCGGTGGTAGATCTCGGTCAGCGTGATGAAGCTGACGAAGACCTCGTAGACCCCGAGCTCGGCCTTGCGCAGGATCTCCTCGACCAGGTCGGCGCCCTCCGCGTCATCGCGCAGAGCCAGGAGCGCCGTCGTGTCGAGCAGGTACCTACCTTTCACGGTTCCGTTGCTCCTTCCTGTCGAGCAGCAAGTTGAGCGTGAGCGTGGCTCGCGACTTCCCCCGGAACTGCTGGATCGGATCGGACGGCACCGGGATGACCAGCATCATCTCGCCGTCGTCCAGCCACTCCAGGCGCGTGCTGGGCTTGATGTCGTACTTCTGGCGCATGGCGGCCGGAACCGTCGTCTGGCCGCGCGCCGTGATGGTGCTGAGCATCGGCGCGCGGGCGGCTCGCGGCTCGCCTCGCCTGGCGCCTTTGATTTTCTTGCGTGAGCTCATCTTTCGAGTCCAAGTCGCTTGAGCTTCTCGAACAGGGTCGAGCTGGCGATGCCCAGGCTGCGCGCCGCGGCCGCTTTGTTGTTCGCGCACGCCTGCAGCGTCTGGCGGATTGCCTCCCGCTCCAGCTCCTCCAGCGTCAGCCCCGCCAGGCCGGCCGGGGCCTCCCGAGAGGCCGCCCCGCCAGTGCCCTGCAAGAGCAGATGAGCCGGCCGGATGACCTCTCCACCAGCCAGCGCCCGGGCTCTCTCGAGCACGTTGCCCAGCTCCCTTATGTTGCCCAGCCACGTCTGGGTGGCCAGCACCGCCAGCGCCTCCTCCGAGATCGCCGCCCGGCCTCGCCCGGACAGCAGCTCCCGCGCCAGCGCCGGCAGATCCTCGCGCCGTTCCCTCAGCGGCGGCAGCTGGACCGTCATGACTGCCAGCCGGAAATAGAGGTCCTCCCGGAACCGCCCCTCGCCCACCATCGCCCGCAGGTCCCGGTTCGTCGCAGCCACGATCCGAACGTCGACCGCCCGCGACCTTCCCGAGCCGAGCGGCCGGACTTCCCGCTCCTCCAGCGCCCGCAAGAGCTTCGGTTGCAGCTCCCCGGCCAGCTCCCCCACCTCGTCGATGAAGAGCGTGCCCCGGTCGGCCGCTTCGAACGCTCCGACCCGGCGCTCGATCGCCCCCGTGAACGCCCCCTTCTCGTGGCCGAAGAGCTCGCTCTCCATGAATTCCCGCGACGCCCGCGCGCAGTCGTAGACCACGTACGGCCCCGCCGCCCTCGCCGAGCTTTCGTGGATCGAGCGCGCCAGCATCTCCTTGCCGCTACCGGTCTCGCCCTCGATCAGAAGGTCGACCTGCGACGGCGCTATGCGCTCCAGGAGTCCAAAGAGCTGACGCATCTTCCGACTCTTGCTGCTCATGCGCCCGAACCTCCCGGAAGCGCTCGGGAAAATCGCCAGCTCCTCCCTGCTCTCGACCACCTCCAGCACCGTCCGCCCCGCCCGGATCCGGCTGCCCGGCTTCAGGAAAGCCTCGGTCACCCGCACCCCGTCGACGCTGGTGCCGTTGGTGCTCTCCAGATCCCGGACCACGAACCCGCTGGCTCGATGCGCAACCACCAGATGCTTCCCGCTCACCGACGTATCGGAGAGCGCCAGGTCACTCGATTCCTCCGTCCCCACGCGAACCGCTCCGCCGGGCGATAGCTCCAGGCTCCGTCCGGCATCCGGCCCCTCCCGCACGACCAGCACGCCGCGCCCCAGTGACAGGGTCACGTGCTCCAGCGCCTCCGGCGGAAGCTTCTCGGTCTCGGCCCGTTTCACGCCTCAGTCTTACACCTTCCCTCGCCGGCCGCGCCAGTGGCTCCCGAAACCGCCACGATTCCCGTATCATTGGGGCGATGTCCGAGTTGAGCGACCTCGAGGCGGCGCTCGGGTTGACCGGGAAGGTGCGCCTGCTCGCGCTCATCGGCCAGGGGGCGACCAGCCGCGTCTACCGGGGCGAGCAACAGTCGCTCGAGCGCCCGGTCGCGGTGAAGGTCCTCCAGCCTCAGGGCGCCCGCTCCGAGGCGCAGGACCAGCGCTTCCTGGCCGAGGCCCGGCTGGCGGCCCGGGTCTCGCATCCCGCCGTCGTCCGCGTCATCGACTCCGGCCGCTCGGGCTCGGGTCTCTTCATCGTCTACGAGCTGGTCGAGGGGCGCTCGCTCAGGGAGCGCCTGACCGCAGGCTGCTCGCTCGACCAGGCGCTGGACTGGCTGGAGCAGGCCGCCGCCGGCATTCACGCCATCCACCTCGCCGGCGTCGTCCACCGGGACGTCAAGCCGGAGAACATGCTCGTCACGCCGGAAGGGGACCTCCGGCTCACCGACCTGGGAATCGCCAAGGACTTGACCGGCGACCAGGCGACCGCCGCCGGCATGCTGCTCGGTACCCCGAACTACATGTCTCCCGAGCAGGTGCGCGGGCGGCAGGTGGGCCCGGCCTCGGACATCTATTCGCTCGGAATCGTGCTCTACGAGATGGTCACCGGCTCGCCGCCGTTCGCGGGGCGCTCCGTCTCCGAGACGCTCCAGGCGCACCTGCGAGAGCTGCCCGCCCGTCCGTCGCAAGTCGTCCCGGGGCTCGTCACCGCCTGGGACGCGCCGATCCTGGCGGCCCTCGAGAAGCTGCCGTCGATGCGCTATCCGACCGCCGACGCGCTGGCCGCGGCCATCCGGAAGCTGCGCCCGCTGGCGACCAAGATCGCAGCGACCAGTCGCGCCCCCCGGCGCCAGAAGGCCGCTCCGACCCTGGCGCAGCGCTCCGTGCGCTCCGAGCCGGCACATCGCCTGCCCGCCCAACCGACGGTGGTGGGCGCCACCTCCCTGCGGTCGCGCCGGCTGCTTTTCCTCGCTGCCGGCGGGCTCGCCGCCGCCTTCGCCGTCTCCTTCCTCGTGGCGATGAAAGTGCGGCCGGTCATCGATCCCGCACCCGTCGCCGATGTCCCCAGGCTGGCCCAGGCCGGCCCCATCCAGTTGAAGCGCGCCCTGGTGATGCAACGCCTTGCTCGCACCCACGTGCCCACGGTCGAAGCGGCGCTGTCGCGGCTGCGCGAAGCGGTGGCCTCCGAGTCGTCGGTGGAGGCCTGCCCGCTGAAGCCGTGGCTCCGCGAGGAGAGTCGCCGAGCCACCGTGCAGGAGCTCGACCTGCTGCTCTTCGAGCCCCAGGCATGCGAGAGCTTCAAGCTGGTCGTGCGGGCGTCTAGCTTCGCGGCCTCGGGGAAGCCAGTGCCGGTGCAGGTGACCGTGCACTCGGGCACGTACCGGGCGCTGCGCCAGCGAGGCGCCTGCCAGGGGGCGATGGTAGGCGGCAAGGCGGAGCTCGCGCTGCCGGACGGAAGCCTGGGAACCGGCTGGAACCGGCTCCGGCTGACGACGTCCTCGCCGAGCGGCGCCAGCGGCCCTCTCGAGGTGACGCTTCACGCCCCGCGCAAGCCCGGGTTCGGGGCGCGGCTTGCCCAGCCGCTGGGGGGCCGCCCTCCGGAGGACTGCGGAAACTGGACCCGGCGGTTGAAGCGTCGCCGCTCGATCGATCGGATGCAGCTCGCGCCCTTCCTGGCCGACGTCCGCTCGGCCATCGCCGAAGACCCGCAGTGCGCACTGGCTTACAGGACCTGGGCCGACATCCTCCAGGAGGTCATGCTGACTCGCTCCGACATGGGGCGGGGCGGCATCCTCACGATGCCGATCGACTTCATCGTCAGCGGGGCGCCCGAGCTGCAGGCGCCTGCCGCGGAGCTTCTGGAGCTGGCCGTCGCGCTCCAGAACAGCGCGCTCGCGCTGGCGCCCGGCTGGAGCCGCCTCTGGTATGACGCGCGGACCTGGGCCGAGCTGCTGGAGCACCGTCCGACCGCGTACCGGGCGGCGAGGATGGCGCTGCTGTCCGATCCGGACCATCCCGACGCGCTCCGGGCCGTGGCCGAGGAGTCTGCGCGGAGACTGCCCGTCAAGCTGGTATCGGAGGGCGAACGCGCGGAGGCGATGGACGCGCTGGCCTTCGCCCGGCGCTCTCTGGAGCAAGAGCGCGGGCCGCGCGGGCGGGTCGACCTGTCGGCCGTCGTGTGCGCCGACCTGGAGCGCCGGCTGGGTCTGATGGCCGACGCCCGCCGCTCGTTGACCGAGGCATTGCGGAAGAACCCTTCCCTGGCCGAGGCTCATCGGCTGAGCGAGACGATCGGGCCGTAGGGCGAACGGATGCCCTTCCCCGCGGCCGTGCTACGATCCGGTCGCCCCATGCGACACTCCGGCTGCTTGGCTCTCGTCGTCGCCGGGCTCTTCGCCGGCGCGGCGGCGGCAGCCGCGCCACGCGGACCGGTCGTGCGCTTTGCCGACGTCGGCTGGACCGACATCACGGCGACCACCGCGCTCGCCTCCGAGCTCGTGCGCGCCATCGGCGTGGAGCCCGAAACGCGCCTGCTTTCGCTGCCGGTCACCTTCCTCAGTCTCGAGAACGGGGACATCGACCTCTTTCTCGGCAACTGGATGCCGACACAGGCCAACGACATCGGGCCTTACTTGAAGCGGGCGGCCGTGGCGGACCTGGGCGTCAACCTGCGGGGGGCGCTCTACACCTTCGCGGTGCCGCGCTACGTTCACGAAGCCGGCATTCGATCAGCGGAGGACCTCGCCTCGCACGCCGAGCGCTTCCAGAAGCGCATCTATGGCATCGAGCCAGGCAATGAGGGGAACCGCCTGGTGCTAGACATCATCGGCCGCGACATCTACGGGCTTGCGGGCTGGAAGCTGGTCGAGTCGAGCGAGACCGGGATGCTGGCCGAGGTTCGGCAGGCGGTGGCTCGCGGGGAGTGGATCGTGTTTCTCGGGTGGCGGCCGCATCCGATGAACACCAGTCTGGCGCTCGAGTACCTCACGGACCCGCGCGAGGCCTGGGGGCCCGGCGGGGGAGCCTCCGAGGTCCACACCATCGCCAGCAAGCGCTTCCTGGCGCGCGAGCCCGAGCTGGCCAAGTTGTTTGCGCGGCTCACCTTCACGGTCGAGATTGAGAACGAGCTGATGGGGGCGATCCTCGAAGGCGGCAAGCGACCCGAGGAGGCCGCCAAAGAGTGGCTGGCGGCGCACCCGGAGCAGGTGCGGCGCTGGCTCGAGGGGGTTGGCGGAAATCCCGTGGCGTCTACCCGTACCGGGTTTTCTGAAAACCCGGTACGGGTAGACGCCACGGGTTTTCCGGCAGCAGGCCCTTCTGCCGCAAGTTCCTCGGGAATCCCGAAACTGCCGCTGGGCGCGTGGATTGCGCGCGGGATCGGGCATGTCACGGGCCGGTTCTCGGGGCAGCTCAGGGGGGCGTCGGGAGTCGTGACGCGCGTCATGGAGTGGTTCGTAGACGCGCTGACGGCAGTGCCGCCGCCCGTGATGATCGGACTGATGCTGCTGGTGACGCTGGTGCTCCACCGGAGCCTGCGTCTGGCGCTGGCGGTGCTGGCGGGGACTGCGCTCATCTGGAACCTGGGGTACTGGAACGCAGCCGTGCGAACGCTGGCGCTGGTCGTCACGGCGAGCGTTCTCTCGACCTTGATCGGAGTCCCCATCGGGATCGCCTCGGCGCGTCATCCGTGGCTCTTCGCGGCGATCCGGCCGGTGCTGGACATGATGCAGACGATCCCAACCTTCGTGTACCTGATTCCGACTCTGATGCTTTTCGGCCTAGGCATCGTGCCGGGGCTCATTTCGACGGTAATCTTCGCGTTGCCGGCGCCAATTCGGCTGACCTACCTGGGCGTCACCGGTGTTCCGCGGGACCTGGTCGAGGCAGCCCAGGCCTTCGGGGCGCGGCCCTTGCAGGTGCTGACCAAGGTGGAGATCCCGCACGCGTTGCCTGCGATCCTGGAAGGCGTGACGCAGGCCCTGATGCTGTCGCTGTCGATGGTGGTCATCGCCGCCCTGGTCGGCGCCGAGGGTCTGGGGACGCCGGTCGTACGGGCGCTCAACACGGTCGATATCGAGCAGGGATTCGAGGCCGGGCTGTCGATCGTCGTCGTGGCGATCCTGCTCGATCGGGTCGTCAAGAAGCGGCCGGTGCCGCGCGTCCGCCGGCAGTTCGGGGAGACAGGGCTGTGATCGAGTTCCACCGCGTCACGAACGTTTTCGGGCCCAGCGCCAAGGTGGCGCTCGAGCGGCTGCGGGCCGGGCAGTCGCGCGATGAGATCCTCGAGCAGACGGGGAACCTGGTGGCCACCGCGGAAGTGTCGCTCGAGGTGCGGCGCGGGGAGATTGTCGTGCTGATGGGGCTCTCGGGCTCGGGCAAGTCGACGCTCTTGCGCTGCGCCAACGCGCTCGTGCGGCCGGTCGAAGGGCGCGTGCTGGTGCGGGACGGGGACGAGGCTGTGGAGCTCGGGGGGGCCGACGCGCGCACGCTCCGGCGCATCCGGCAGCGGCGGGTGTCGATGGTGTTCCAGAAGTTCGCGTTGCTTCCGTGGAGGACCTTGCGCGGCAACGTCGCCTTTGGGCTGGAGGTCCAGGGGATGCCCCCCGAGCAGTCGCTGCCGGTGGTCGACGAGATGCTGGACCGGGTCGGGCTCTCCGGCTGGAAGGACAAGTGCCCGCACGAGCTCTCCGGCGGGATGCAGCAACGCGTTGGTCTTGCGCGTGCGCTGGCCACCAATGCAGACATCCTCCTGCTCGACGAGCCCTTCAGCGCGCTCGACCCGCTCATCCGCAGCAAGATGCAGGGCGAGCTGCTGGGCCTTCAGCGCGAGCTCGAGAAGACGATGCTCTTCGTGACGCACGACCTGGACGAGGCGCTCAAGCTGGGGACCCGGGTCGCGATCATGGAGGGCGGCAGGCTCATCCAGGTCGGAAGCCCGGAGGAGATCGTAACGCGGCCGCAGACGGACTACGTGCGCCGCTTCGTGTCCCACGTCAATCCGCTCAACGTGCTCTGCGCGTGGAGCCTGATGCGGCCCATCGGGGAGCTGGCTCGGGACGCAGGGCTGGTGACGCTCGACGGGGGAGCAGTTCACGTCAGGCTGGATGAAGGCGGGCGGCCCCGAGAGGCCGAGCTGGATGGGATGTCCGTTCCGATAGTGCGCTACTCGGCCCGCGGGGAAGGCGCTCTGCCGGAGCCCACGCTTTTTTCGGCCGGGTGCGAGGAACCGATCCGACTGGCGATCGATGCGGTGCACGCCTCGGGGCGGCCGCTCTTGCTACTGGATGCGGACGGCCGGCTGGCCGGCGTGGTGACGGGCGCCGAGATCCTGCGCGCGCTGGCGAGCGGCCGGTAGGTGGCAGTGGTCCGTGGGGAGGGCCCTTCGGCACGGTCCTTCGACACGGTCCTTCGCACGACCGCTGCGCGGCCTGCTCAGGATGACCCTTCGACAGGCTCAGGGTGAGCGGGGAGGGGGTCAGAGGCCGTAGCGGGACGGGGAGAGGCGGGCGGCGCGATCGGGGTGGGTGGGCCAGCGGGCCGAGAGCGTGTGGGAGCGCTCGCCCCAGGCGTCGGGGGCATCCCAGGAGAGCTCGAGCTCCGACTGGAGGTGTCGCGTCAGTCCGGCGACGACGGCGGGCAGGTCCCTGGGCCAGGGGGCGTACTGGTAGAGCCCGCCTGTCTCGGAGGCCAGGCGGCTGGCCAGTCGCTCGGCCAGGCCGGCCTCCTGCCGCATCTCGCGCCCGATGCCGACCACGTGCACGGCCACTCCCGCCGCGCGGGCCGCGGCGATGGACTGGGGCAGCAACCGGCTGCTGGCGGGGCCCGTCCAGTCGATGTTCTGGTCGAAGCCGTCCGTGAAGAGGACGACGATCCGCCGGCCACGCTCATGCCCGAGTGCTTCCGCGGCGCGGAACACGGCGTCGTTGGTCGCGGTGGCGCCGTAGGCTCGCGCCGCCGCCAGGCCGCCGGTGATCGCGTCGCGGTCGGTCGTGAACGGCTGAGCGAGCGAAACCTCATCGTTGACGGTGTAGAGCGCGACGCGATCATCGGCCCCGAGCGCGTGGACGAACCGGCCGATGGCGCTCTCCAGGTGCGTGCGCCTCTGGGTTCCCGCCATGCTGGCGCTGACGTCCACGACCAGCGCGATGCTCGACGGCCGCTCGGCGGCCTTCCGGAGTGCAACTCCCGTGGCGACGCGGCCGTCCACCGAGAGCTCCGGCGGCTCCGCCGGTAGCTCCACGGGGGCCCCGTGTGCGGTGGCCGCCAGCGTCGCCCGCGGCCCCTGGGTCGCAGCCATGTGGATCCGATAGCTCCGCGAAATCTTCTTGCCGTCCTCGAGCACGGCCTCGACCGTCACCGCCGTCTCGCCGTCCGGCCGCCCGCTCGGGTCGAGCCGCACGGTCAGCGGGCCCGCCGCCCCCTGCGCGAGGAGCTCGCCCGCGACCCGGCACTCCATCCGCTTTATCCGGCCGGCCGCCGGCCCATAGGCGACCGCGCGCATCTGGAGCGCCGAGAAGATCTTCGCTCCGTCATAGAGCCCGTCCAGCGCCACCGCAGCCTCGGGGCGCGCGACCTCGACGAAGACCGCCGCCGAGCCGACCTCGCCGTTTGAGGACGCTGCGACTGCGTCGAGCCTGTAGCGACCCGGCGCCCAGCCCGAGGTGTCCCACTCGAAGGCGTACGGGGCGCGATCGACGAGCCCCAGCCTCTTGCCGTTGGCGGTGAACTCCATGCGCGCGATGCCCAGCTCCGGCCAGGAACAGACGGCCTCGGCGAGCAGAGGCACCTTCCCGCTCAGCCGGCTGCGATAGCCAGGGGTGACGAACCGGACTGCCACCATCGGGCGCACGATCCGGGCCGTGACGCGCCGCTCGAGCGTGCGGCCGTCCGCGGTCATCAGCCGAAGGCCGAACCGGTGGAGCCCCTCCGGCATCGCCCGCGAGTTGAAGCGCGCCGTGTAGATGCGGGCGGCGCCTTCGGTGCGCACCGAGGCGTCGGCCGGGAGCACCGCGCCATCGGGGTCCGCCGTGGCGAGCTGGACGGGCTCACCGGCGCCGGCGAAGGTCTTGAGAACCGTGGAGTCCATCACGAGGTCGACCCGACGCGCGGCGATGCCGGCGACGCTGGCCTCGAGCTTGGCGTCGCCCCAGAGGGCGCCGCCCTCGGAGGGCTGCAGGATGGCCAGATCGGGCAGGGAGTGCTGGATCGTGACCTCGCGGCGGTCCTCGCTCGAGCGGCCGAATCGGTCTCGCACGACAGCGCGTACGACGTGCTTGCCGGCGCTGAAAGCCTCGGCAGGCTCCGCGACGCGGGCGGGGCCCTTGTCGCAGGTGCCGATCGGCTCGTCGTCGACGAAGAGGTCGATCCGCGACGCTGGGTGGTCCGTCTCGGCAACCACGTTGAGGACGCGAGTGACGGTGCCGGACGCGGGCGACGTGAGCCGCACGGAGGCCATCGGCGGCAGGGCGCGCGTGTATCGCAGCCGATAGGCCGCGGGGTCGCCCCCGACGGGCTCCAGCGAGCTCACGGCCTGCTTCTCTCCATCCTCGAAGATCTCGAGGTCGCCCGGCCGCAAGCCGGAGATCGGCAGACCCAGGCGGGCGTCCCGGACTGAAACGAGCACTTCGGTCGATTTGCCGGCCACCGGCGCGGGAGAGACCTTGGCCGCGAGCTCGTAGGCCCGGCGGCGGGAGTTGCCTCGCGTGGCGATCTCGATGCGGTGCTTTCCGGAGCCTTCCTCGCTCACGAGCCAGTCGGAGGTGTAGTCGACTCCTGCGAAGCCGCCGGCCGGGGAGGTGCCCAGCAGCAGGCTGCGGGGGGTGGGGAGCAGGTGGGTCTCCAGCACGAAGGAGCACGCTGCGAGCGGCACGGCCAGGAAGGCGAACGCGCCGGCGGGGCCGCGCAGGCCTGGGGCGCCCCAGCCCCGGGCCGCGTGCAGCGCCGCCATGAGCATCGCGGCGGGCAGCAAGACGTTCACGAAGGCGACCGGCGGCTGCAAGAGGGCAGAGCCGATCTCGGGAAGGTGGGCTCCGCCCAGGAGTGCCACTTCCAGCGGCGCGCCGATGGCCAGCGCCCGGACGAAGCCTAGTGCCGTGTAGGCGCAGAGCGCGATGGAGGCCAACCGAGCCATGCGGGGCCACTCGCGCTGGGCCAGCGTGGCCCCGGCGACGAGCGCGATCGACGCCAAGCTGAGTAGATTGCCCCAGAAGCCGGCGTCACGGCCGAACAGCGCGAACCCGGACGGCTCAGTCGGCGGCGCCTGGAGCGCCGAGAAGGCAGCGCACGCGGCCAGCGTGATGCCTGCGAGCGCGGCGCGGTCGACGTGCGTGAACCGGCGCCAGCTCACCGCCGTCGCCACGAGCGCCAGCGCCAGCCCCAAGGGAGTCACCCAACTCAAGGGACCCGCCAGATGCCACGACTCCCAGGCTGCGCGGGTCAGAAGCGCCGTCGCGGCCGTCCAGGTCAAGAGCCCCCCGGCCTCGACGACGGCCAGCTTTCCGCGCTCCATCCAGGCCGAGATCCGTCGCTGCTCCTGGCGGCGCGCGATCCGCTCCCTGAGCGATGTCCCAACCCTTGCCTGCGGCTCAGGCCGGTCTGAAACAGACCCGCTAGCGCTGAACCTGTCGAAGCCCGCTCCCGGCTCAGGCTGGTCTGTACTGGATCCGCTCGGGCTGAGCTTGTCGAAGCCCGCCCCTGGCTCGGGCCGGGTTGGTTGCGCGCCGCTCGCGCCCACTTTCTCCGAGCCCTTCCCTCGATGCGTGGGCTGCTCCAGCGTGAAGTTGACGTAGCTGTCCGAGAGCTCGGCCGGCCGCCCGGACCGCCCCGCCGCCGCTGGCCGCCCAGCAAACCGGGCCATCGCCTGGCGCGCCGCCCCCGCCAGGTGCGGCTCCAGCCCCGCGAGCGCGATCAGCGCAGACTCGTCGGCCGTCCGCGACAGCACCTGTAGAATCCCGACCTGGATAGGCTCGGCGCACTGCGGCAGCATCGAGAGCAACAGCCCGTTGTAGGCAGGGTCACCCGCGAGCGACAGGTAGAAGAGCGCCGACTCCGGATGCGGCGCATCGCTCTCGAGAAGCTGCCCGAGCGCTGCCGCGGTCGCCTGCTTGCCGTGCGCGGCTACCCGCGCCAGCAGCGTCTCACGGGCGGCCGGGTGGCTGGCGTGGACGAGGTGTATGGCGACCGGTACCTGCGCCGCCGCACGCAGCTCGTCGAGCGCCTGCAGTCCTTGCAGCCGGTCGGCGGGATCGGAGGAGGCCAGGAGCGACGTGAGTTCGGGCAGCTTCATCGGGAGGTCTCCGGCTCGGGGCCAGGGACCTCCCCGGGAACTCCGGTTCAGGCCCTGGAGGCCGCTTCGAGCTTCTCGGGCACTCGCTCGCGGTGGCCCGTCAGCACCTTCGTCTCCTTGCGGGCGGGCTCGTCGAGCTTCTTGCCGGTGACCTTCGCCAGCCACTCGCGCGTGCGCTTGGCGATGCCCGCCGGGGTGAGGCCGTAGTGCTCCCGCATCTGCTTCTGCGTGCCGTGTTCGACGAGCTCGTCGGGCACGCCGATCCGCAACAGCGGGACGCCCGAGATCGCCTCGTCGGCCAGCAGCTCGCAGACGGCGCTGCCGAACCCTCCCATGAGGGAGTGCTCTTCAACGGTTACCATCGGCATTCCGCGCCGCGCGTATGACAAGATCAGCTCCCGGTCCAGCGGTTTTGCGAACCGCGGGTTCACCACGGCGGCGTTCACACCCGACTCCGTCAGCAGCGTGGCCGCTTCCAGTGCCGGCGCGAGCATGTGCCCGTAGCCCAGGAGCGCGACATCGGTGCCGGCCCGGACCTCCTCGCCCTTGCCGATCGGCAGCAGCTTGAGCTCGCTGTCGAGCTCCACGCCCAGCCCCGCGCCCCGCGGGTACCGGAGCGCGATCGGCCCCGCGTGGTTGACGGCCGTGTACAGCATGTGGCGCAGCTCGTTCTCGTCCTTGGGTGACATCACCACGACGTTCGGCACCGTGCGCATGTAGGCGATGTCGTAGAGCCCCTGGTGCGTCGGACCGTCGTCGCCGACGATGCCGCCGCGGTCCATCGCGAAGACGACCGGCAGGTTCTGGATGGCGACGTCGTGGATGATCTGGTCGTAGCCGCGCTGCAGGAAGGTGGAGTAGATGGCGCAGACCGGCTTCATCCCGGAGGTGGCCATCCCGGCCGCGAAGCAGACGGCGTACTGCTCGGCGATACCGACGTCGAAGTACTGATCGGGCAGCTCGCGGGCCATCGCGTCCAGGCCCGTGCCGGAGGGCATCGCCGCGGTGATGCCTACGATCTTCGGGTCCTGGCGCCCCAGCTCCACCATCGTGCGGCCGAACACCGCCTGGTAGGCCGGCGGTCCGCTCGAGGGCTTCACCGTCCCGGTCGTCTTGTCGAAGGCACCGCAGCCGTGGAACTTCGGCTTATCGGCCTCGGCAGGCGCGTAGCCCTTGCCCTTCACGGTCTTCACGTGCAAGAGCACCGGCTGGTCCTCCACCGACAGCGCCAGGTCCAGCTCCTCGAGCAGCGCCTCGATCGAGTGGCCGTCCACCGGCCCCAGGTATCGGAAGCCCAGCTCCTCGAAGATGAGCCCCGGCACGACGATCGCCTTCAGGCCGGTCTTCATCGATTCGAGCACGCCCTCGAGCATCCCGCCGACGGCCGGCATCTGGTGCAGCTTCTCCTTGATGTACTTCTTGCTGGCCGTGTAGGCCGGGTCGAAGCGGATGCGCTCCAGGTAGTGGTGGTAGGCGCCGACGTTGGGCGCGATCGACATCGAGTTGTCGTTGAGAATCACCAGGAGCTTCGACTTCATGTGGCCCGCGTTGTTGAGCCCCTCGTGCGCCAGGCCGCCCGTCATCGCGCCGTCACCGATGACCGCAACGATGTTGTTGCGGTACCCCTTCATGTCGCGCGCGACAGCCTTGCCCATGCCGGCCGCGATGGACGTGGAGGCGTGGGCCGTGCCAAAGGTGTCGAAGAGGCTCTCGTCGCGCCGGGGAAAGCCCGACAGGCCGCCGTGCGTGCGGATGCTGGGGAACCGCTTGTAGCGCCCGGTCAGCATCTTGTAAACGTAGGCCTGGTGGCCGACGTCCCAGATGATCTCGTCGGTCGGCAAGTCCAGCCGGGCCAGGAGCGCCAGCGTCAGCTCCACCACCCCCAGGTTGGGCGCCAGGTGGCCGCCGTTGGAGCTGGCGACCTCCACGAGCTTCTCCCGGATCACCTCGGCCAGCTCCTCGAGCTGCGGCACGGAAAGCTTCTTCACTTCCTGCGGGTGGACGAGGTTTTCCAGGAAGTCCAGGGGGGAGGTCATCGCGATCGAATTCGTCATCTCAAGTCCTTCTTGCACCGGTCGAAACACGCCCCTTCCTCGGGGCCTTGCGGAGCTGGCCTCCGCCACCAATGGGTTCCTTGCGAGCTTCCAGGAGAGCCACCGCGTACGCGGCCATGCCTTCTTCCCGGCCGATGGCGCCGAGGCCCTCGCACGTCTTGCCCTTGACGCCTATGCGGGCCGCCTCGATTCCCAAGGTACGGCCCAGCGATTCCCGTATGGCTCCGACGTACGGCAGCACTTTAGGCCTTTCGGCAACCACCGTGCAATCCACGTTGACGATCCGGAAACCCCCGCGGTTCAGGATTTCGCGGATCGCCTCCAGGAAAACGAGGCTGGAGCAGCCCTTCCAGCGTGGCTCGGAGGCCGGGAAGTGCTGCCCCAGGTCACCCTCGCCCGCGGCTCCCAGAAGCGCGTCGGCCACGGCGTGCGAGAGCACGTCTGCGTCGGAGTGGCCCGCCAGCCCCCTGGGATGCGCCACCTCCACTCCCCCCAGGACCAGCTTGCGCCGGTCTGCAAAGGGGTGGACGTCGAAACCGAAGCCGACCCGTGTCACTCGGCCTTTCCCTTCCGCCGCCGCGGCGGTTCGGCCCCGTCGGCGCGCGCCACGCGGCGGTACTCCAGCAGCTTCAGCCAGGCGGGGGGCTCGCTGGACTCCAGAAGCGAGTCGTATCCGGCCAACATCCTCTCGGGCGCCACCCCGACCAGCTCCGCCACGCCGCGAATGCCCTCGGAAGCCCAGTCGAGCTCCTCATGCTCCGGCAAGCCCTCGCCGTGGTAGGCGCGGCCGCGCGAGAGAAGCGACTGCAGCCGCCCGGGGTCTGCCTCGTCGGCGAAGCGGATCACGCTGAAGAAGGCCGTCGGGTCCCCGAGCCCGGCAATGTTGCGGTCGCGGTTGAGCCCGGAGAAGTCGGCGGGCAGCCAGCCGGTCCCTTCCGGGTCGTCGGTGAAGCCCTCGTCGGCGTCGAAGATCGAAGGATCGCTGTCGTAGGCGTCGATCGGCTCGCCGTCGTTGAAGAGCTGGTAGTAGAAATCCTGTCCCTCCCAGAGCCCGGTCCAGAGGGCAGGGCGATGCAGGTGCGAGGAGATGGAGCGGGCCAGCAGGTTGGCTCGGCGGAAGTTCTCGCCTTCGTCGTACACGCTCACCCAGCCGTCGCGCTCGTCGGACAGGGCGACGTTCCAGACGGTGTCCGTCGCCAGTGCCTTGCCGCGGCGGGTGAAATAGCGGTGGAAGAAAAAATTGTCGAGCGCGTCGAGTACGGAGTCGGCGGTGGCGCGCGGGATGTGGATTCCGTGATAGGTCTGCATGGGTAGGGGCTCAGCGGACCGATTCGGCAATGCGGCCGGCTTCGCGGCGGGCCCAGCCGTCGGCTGAAAGGATGGTTTCGAGGTCGTTGGCCGGGGCGCTCTCGTGGCGGTCCAGGACCCCCTCGATGACGTTGGGAATGTCGATGAAGCGGATGCGCTCGCCGAGGAAGCGCTCGTCGGCGATCTCGTTGGCGGCGTTCAGGACGGTGGGGTAGGTGCCGCCCTTCTTGCCGCACTGGAAGGCGAGCCTGAGGCAGCGGAATCGGTCGAGATCGGGCTCCTCGAAGGTGAGGGTGGCGATGGCGGCCAGGTCCAGGCGCGGCAGATAGTCGATGGGCCAGCGCTCGGGATGGCTGACCGCGAACTGGATGGGGATCCGCATGTCGGCGATGCCGAGCTGGGCGATGAGGCTGCCGTCGCAAAACTCGACCATGCTGTGGACGATGCTCTGGGGGTGAACCATGACGCGGATGCGGTCGTAGCCCAGGCCGAAGAGCCAGTGCGCCTCGATCACCTCGAGCCCCTTGTTCATCAGCGAGGCGCTGTCGATGGTGATCTTCTCCCCCATGACCCAGTTGGGGTGCCTCAGCGCCTCGGCGCGAGTGACCGTGGCGAGCGCCTCGGCCGGGACCATGCGGAAGGGGCCGCCGGAGGCCGTCAGGAGCAGCGAGTGGACCTCGGCGACGCGCTCTCCGCGCAGGCACTGGAAGATGGCGGAGTGCTCGCTGTCGATGGGGATGAGGGTGACGCCCTTTTCGCGCGCCAGCGCGGTGATGAAGGAACCGCCGGCGACCAGGACCTCCTTGTTGGCCAGCCCGACGGTCTTGCCGGCGCGGATGGCGGCGACGACGGGCGGGATGCCGGCGGCGCCCAGGGCGGCGCAAACGGCGGTCTCGATCTCGGGGAGCGAGGCGATGGTCTCGAGCGAGGCCGGGCCGGCGTGAACCTCGCACCCCGAGCCGGGCCCGAGCGCCTCGCGCAGCTTGCCGGCGGCGGCCTCGTCGACCAGCGCGGCGTGGGCCGGCCCGAACTCCCGCACCTGCTGCAGCATCAGCTCCCAGTTGGAGTGGGCGGCCAGGCCGGCGATTCGCAGGCGCCCCGCGGACTCGCGCACGACGGAGCAGGTGCTGCGGCCGACGGAGCCGGTGGAGCCGATGACTCCTATTGAGCGCGGGGCGGTCATGCCGGCGGCCCCTCCCGCTCGAGCTCGACGCCCGCAGGGCGGAGCGAACAGCGCCAGACGGGGTACTTCGCGCGCAGGCGCGACTCGGCTTCGGCCGCGGCCTCCTCGCTCGCGAAGACGCCGAAGACGGCCGCGCCGCTGCCCGAGAGCCGGGCGCCCAGGGCGCCTGCCCAGAGGAGCTGTTCGCGGGCGAGCCGGACGGCCGGGAAGCGGGCCTCGACGACGGGCTCGAAGCTGTTGTGGAGGCTGGCGGCGATGCGCGCGGGGTCGTCCGCGGCCAGGGCTGCGGTCATGGCCTCGAGATCGCCGGGGCCTGCCTTGTCGGGAAAGGCGTCGAAGGCCGAGTAGGCCCAGGCGGTCGAGACCTCGCAGGGCGGCTTGACGACCAGCAGGTGGAGGCGAGGCCGGCAGGGCAGGGGAGAGACGTCGTTGCCCGTGCCACGGACGGCGGCGAGCCCGCCGCGCAGGGCGAAGGGGACGTCGCTTCCGAGGTGCGCGGCGAGGCCCTCGAGGGCGGACTGCCCCAGCGGGCTGCCGTGGAGCCGCTCGAGCGCGACCAAGACGGCCGCAGCGTCGGCGCTGCCGCCCCCCAGCCCGGAGAAGACGGGGATCTGCTTGTCGAGCCGGATCTCGCAGCCCGTGCGGGCGCGTCCGGCCGCTTCGAGGAAGGCGGCGGCGGCCCGGGAACAGAGGTTCTCCGGGGCCGGGCAGTCGAAGGCGAACTCCGTCACGAGGGTGATTCCTGGAGTGGGTCGGATGTCGATCGCGAGCCGGTCCGCCAAGGAAACGGTGGCGAAGACGCCTTCGATCGGATGCAGCCCGCCCGGCAGACGCTGATGGACGCGAAGGAACAGATTGACCTTCGCGTTGGCGCGGACCACCAGGCCGCCACGATGTGAGGCCGCCGCTTCCATAGAAGGGGCGCATGGTAGCACGCTTCGACCGCGATTGGAAGAGCGGGGCGATCTACCCCCAGGGCGGCGGACTAAGTCGTCGGAAAACGGGCACAGGCTCCGAAACCCCGCACGAAATCTGCCGCACGCTGAGCGGGTTGTTCGGGGTTTCGGTGCCTGTCGCCGAGTTCCGACGACCTTTCGGTGGCCCTGGATCTACTCCGGGAACAGGGCGGGGGCGGTGTCGGCGTAGCCCGAGCCGGTGAGGGCGCGCAGGAAGGCGACGAGCGCGGCGGCCTCGGCGTCGGTGAGGTCGAGGGGCTCCATCAGCGCGTCGAGGTAGGGGTTGTCGATGCCGCCCTTGCGATAGTGCTCGACGACGGCCTCGAGCGTGGGGAGCGACCCGTCGTGCATGTAGGGTGGGTGCAGCGCGACGTCGCGCAGGGGCGGCGTCTTGAAGGCGCCGGTGTCCTCCTTGCGGCCCGTGGCCAGGAAGCGGCCGGGGTCCTTGAAGCGCTTGGTGGCGGGCTCGAAGCCGATGCCCTCGTTGTGAAAGCGCCAGTCGGTGAACGAGTTGCCGACCAGGTGCAGGGGCGTCGACTTCATCTGGGCGCGCGCGGCAGCGAACTTGGGGTCGGTCAGGACCGTGGCGATGTGGCAGTGGCCGCAGCGGCCCTTGCCGAAGAAGACGCGGTCGCCCAGCCGGACCTCGTCGGAGACGGCCTTCTCATCGCCCAGGCGGCGCCATCGGTCCCAGGGCGAGTTGCCGGAGAGCTGCGTGCGCTCCCAGTCGGCGATGGCCTGCGAGACCCGGGAAGCGTCGACCCGGGCATCGCCGAAGGCCTCCTCGAAGTAGGGGGCGTAGCCGGGAACGGCTGCGATCGCCTCCACGTTGAGCTTGGGTCCCTTCGGCTGCTCGTCCAGGCTCTTGGAGCGCCCGTCCCAGAACTGTTCGGGGAAGAAGGCGAAGGCCGAGTTCACGAACGTCATCGTGCGGCGCGGCACCGAGTGGTCCCCGATCTTCATCGTGACGATCGTGTCCTCGCTCCAGCCGCGGGCGGCCGTGTGGCACTTCTCGCAGGAGTTCTTGGCGCCCGGTGAGAGCCGGCGGTCGAAGAAGAGCCAGCGCCACAGCCGCGCCTTCTTCGGGTCGGGTGGACGGGCGAGATCGGCCAGCGACTGATCGTGTCCCAGCGGCGCTGCCGGGAGCGGCCGCACCGGGTTGGCGGCCTCCAGGCGAGCGCGGTCCCGGGTCGACGGCAAACTGGACGAGGGCGCGGCCCCATCTCCGGCTGCGGCGCTCGTCACGGCAAGGGCTGCAGCCAGGAGCCAGGCGGGCGCCCAGGCCGTGCCGGGCAACGGTCGCGGGCTGTCGCGAAAGGCGCGTGACATGCTCACAGCGTACCTCGAAAGGCGCGCCTGTGCCGTGACCCCGCTCACCTCGGTCCCCTTCGCGTGATACATTGCTGGGCGAGCCAAACCCGGACGGACCGGCCGCAGAGCGGCCAGGAGGCCAGGATGAAGTCCACGACCCGCAGCCGCCCCGCGGCCACGAAGGCCGCCTCCAACGCGAAGAAGGGCACCGTGCGCACGCTCGCGATCGACATCGGCGGCAGCGGCATCAAGGCGTCCGTGCTGGACGATTCGGGTCAGATGCTGACCGAGCGCGTCCGGGTCGAAACTCCCAAGCCGTGCCCGCCCCAGGTCGCCGTCGAAGCGATCGCTGGCCTGGTCGCCTCGCTGCCCGCCTTCGACCGCATCAGCGTCGGGTTCCCGGGGGTCGTGCGCCACGGGCGGGTGCTCACGGCGGTCAACCTGGGCGACGAGGACTGGCGCGGCTTCGATCTGGCGAACGCACTCGAAGAGACCCTTCACAAGCCGGCCCGGCTCTTGAACGACGCGGACATGCAGGGCTTTGCCGCCATCGAAGGCAAGGGCGTCGAGCTGGTCGTCACGCTCGGTACGGGAGTCGGCACGGCCATCTTCGAGGACGGCCGGCTGGGACCCCATCTGGAGATCGCCCACCACATCCTCTGGAAGGGCAAGACCTACGAGGAGTACGTCGGCAACGCCGCCCGGCAGGCCGTCGGCAACAAGAAGTGGAACAACCGACTGAAAAGAGTGATTCGCTCTCTCAGGCGGCTCACCTACTTCGACAAGCTCCACCTGGGCGGAGGCAACGCCAAGAAGGTCACCATCGAGCTCGACCCCGACGTGCGCATCGTCTCCAACACCGCCGGAATCCTGGGCGGTATCGCGCTCTGGCGCTAGGGGCCGCGCGCGGCGGGCCTTGCGCGGGCATCCTTCGACAGGCCTGTCCTGAGCCTGCCGGAGGGCTCAGGATGAGCGGGGCGCTCAGCGGTTGCGGAGATCGTCCATGCCGGGCTCCGAGGCGGCCGCCGCCTGCCGCTTGGCGAGAGCCTTCTTGCGCGCGGCGATGACGCGGACGCGGATGCCGCGAATCCACTCGTTGTCGAGCTTGTTCAGCCGCTCCACGAGCTCGTCGACGTCCTTGGGCGGGTTGAGCCCCAGGGCGCTGGCGAAGAGTTGCTTCTTCACCCAGTCCCGATTTTCATCCCAGTTGACGGTCTTGCCGTTGAACATCGCGGCCGTGGTCATGTTGGCCTTGCCGAACACCAGGTTGGCCAGGTTCCTCGACCAGCCCTGCTCGGCATTCTTCGACGGCAGCACCAGCGTCCCGCCCAGGCTGTCGACGTCCTCCTGGGTCCGGATGTAGTCCGTCATCGCCTCGTTGCGGACCACGATCGACTGCACCGCGTCGAAGATGTTCATGTAACAGTCGCCGATGAAGTAGCCGCAGACCTCCGAGGCCTTCATGCCGGGATAGCGCGCCAGGCCGCCCAGTATCTGCTCCTTCGGGTTCAAGTGAATGTCGGCCCGGATGGCGTTCCAGCCGTCCCAGAAGAGCCGCTCGTTCGACTTGGCAGGGGCCTTCTCGGAGGCCATCAGGTAGTCGTAGGCGTGCGTGTACTCGTGGAGCAGCGTGTTGAGGTTGTAGGAGGGGATGTCGAACTTGATGCGGTCGGTACCCGGCTCGCGGATCTCGGTCGGAAGGTAGAGCCGCTTGCGGATGTAGCCGTACTCGGCCTCCTTGTCGTCGTCCGGATCGCGGAAGACGATCGTCAGCTTCTTCGACAGCTTGCGGATGGTCGTCGTGTCGAGCCCGATCGACTCCAGCCGCTTGAAGAACGGCTCAGGGTCCGCCGACCCCGCCAGCCCCGCCGGCGCCCCCGCCAGCCCCAGGGCCAGACATAGCACCAGCGAAACCCACGCGCGACAGAAAATGGGGCCAGTCGACTTGCCCCAGTTTCCCGGGAAATTGGGGCAAGTCGACTGGCCCCATTTCTTTTGCCTGAGCATGTAATGTTCTACCGGCCGGCGGGCGCACTTGTTGCCAAGATTCAGCGGGGGGCGGAGCGGGCCACGCGGAGGCCGTAGTGATCGGCGTGGGCGCCGGGCTTGTCATGGTAGCGGCTGGCGGTGTGGAGCGCGGGCTGCGTGCTCTTCCATGAGCCGCCCCTCAGCACGCGGGTGCGGCCCTCTCGGGGGCCGCGCGGGTCGCGGGCGGGTGTGGAGGCGTAGGCCTCGGCGTCGTACCAGTCCAGGCACCATTCCAGCGCGTTGCCGGCCATGTCGAGCGAGTCGCAGGCTGAGGCACCGGCGGGAAAGCTGCCGACTGGCGCCGTGTAGGCGAAGCCGTCGTCGAGCCCGGGGATTATCTGCCAGCCTGGATTCGCGCGGCGGGCCGATTCGTCGGCGAAGTTGCCCCGCGCCGGGTTGGTCGCCGAGGGCGCTTGGGCTCCCCAGGGAAACTCGGCGTCGCCGGGCGCCTGGGCGGCCCGCTCCCACTCGGCCTCCGAAGGAAGCCGCAGGCCTGCCCAGCGGGCGTAGGAGTCCCCATCCTCCCAGCTCAGCCGCACCGCGGGATGGCCTGGCCCCCACCAGGGCAGGCGCGCGCCGAGCGGGTGGCGAAAGGTCAGCTCCTCGCCGCGGCGCTCCGCGGTGGTCCGGTAGCCGGTCGCCTCGGCGAACCGTGCAAACTGCTCGTTGGTCACCTCGCACCGGCCGATCAGAAAGGCGTCGAGCGAGACCGTGCGTGCGGGGCGTTCGTCCGGCTCGCCCCCAGTGCTTCCCATCGTAAAGGAGCCGGCCGGAACGAGGATCAGCGTCGAGCCGTCCTTTTCGCACCGGAACTGCTCGAATCCGCGAGCATTCTTTCCCAGGCGGACGAGGCCGGCGGCCTGGAAGGGGTCCGACGGTCGCGGAGGCGGCGAAGGCGAGGGAACGGGTGGCGGTGCCGGCACAGTCGCCTGGCCGGGGGGCGGCGGTGGAGGCGCGGGCCGGGACCAGCGCAGGCCTGCGGCGCCCACGGCCAGGGCTATCGCGCCGGCAACCGCCGCCAAGAGGTACGCAGTTCTGGGCGCCGCAGGCGCGGCCGACGGCAAGGCAGCGGCGCGAGGCTCTGGCGCGGGTCTCCGGGGCGCAGCCGCGCTTCGACGCGCGGCGGCCGGTGCGCTCTTCTGGAGCCTGGCCAGCGCCGCCCCGACCTCTTCGGCGTCGGCGTACCGCGCGGCCGGATCGCGCGCCAGGCAGCGCATCACCACATCGTCGGCGCCGGCGGGCAGGCCGGGCTTCACCGCCGATGGGGGGCGAGGGTCGGAGCGGGCCTGCGCGCGCATCAGTTCCACAAGGTCGTTCGCCTCGTAGGGGAGCCGGCCGGTGAGCATCTCGTAGAGGATGGCGCCCAGCGCATAGATGTCGCCGGCGGCGGACGTCTCCCCTCCGGCCATCACCTCGGGGGGGATGTAACCCGGGGTGCCCAGGATCGTGCCGGCGCTCGTGACGCGGCTGGCGCCCAGGCTGCGGCCCAGGCCGAAGTCTGCGATTCGCGCGGTGCCGCTCTCGTCGAGCAGCACGTTGGCAGGCTTGAGATCGCGGTGAAGGATGCCCTTGCGGTGGGCGTGAGACAGCCCCGCCGCCAGCTGCTGGCCCAGGGCCAGAGCGCGCTCCAGGGTCATCGCGCCGCCCTGGTCGAGCTGACTGGCCAGGTTGCTGCCCGTCACGCACTCCAGCGCAAGGTAGAGGCACCCCTCGCAGTCGCCCCAGTCGAGAACTCCTACCACGTTCGGGTGTCGAAGCATCGCCAGCAATCGTCCCTCGGAGACGAATCGCTCCCGCAGGGCGGGCTCATCGGCCAGCATCGTCTTCAGCGCGACGGCGGCACCAGTCGACTTCTGGACGGCACTGTAGACGATTCCCATGCCTCCTTCGCCGAGGACGTCGAGCACGTCGTACCTGGCCAGCAGGGCGGTTGGCAGCGGGTGCGCGCCGGGCCGGGCGATACGCTGCTCCCGCTTGCGATCGTCGGTCTGCAGGAGTGTCGGAGCCCGCACCGCGCCGCTGGGGGCAGCCGGCGTCCCCAGGTCGCCGCGCACGTACACGGTCGCTGGCCTGGCGGTGGTCGCCGGGCGAGCTTCGCCGCAACGCGGGCACTTCGGCGGTTCGCCGGCCGGGCGTTCGGAAGCGGCGCACCGTGGACAGGAGGCGGCCATGACGGCGGACATCGTACAGGGCGCGGGCCCGTCCGGCGAACGCCGCGCGTGGTCTGGGCGGAAACTCCACGCGGCAGTCAGCGCCGCGGCCTGCCGATCAGGAAAGCGCGTGGAGGAAAACCCGTGGCGTCTACCCGTACCGGGTTTTCTGAAAACCCGGTACGGGTAGACGCCACGGGTTTCCGGTGGAGCGAAGGGCGTGTTCGAAAGTGCGCGGGCGAGCCGGTCAGTGCGCCGGCGGGCGGGCCAGGCGGGGCAGGACGAGCTGGCGAGTCAGCTCGAGCCACTCTTCGAGACGGTCGCAGGACTCCTGGGGGCGGGTGCGGAGGGCGCCGCGCAAGAGCGTCAGATCCGCCAGGGTGGCGATCTCGGCACGCAGCTCTTCGGGCAGCAGGAAGAGGAGCTCGTAGAGGAGCCGCCAGCGGGCGTCGAAGGACTCGAGCGTAGTGGCGACGCCGGCAGTTGAGCGAAGCCCGGCCACCAGGCGCTCGGGCAGCGATAGCGGGGTCGTGTCGCGCTCGGCCTGAGGGGTGCCGGGGGCGCGGGGCGCGGGCAGTGCCGGCTCCCACGGTCGGGTAATCGCCGCGCCGCTCTGGGGTTGCACGTAGGAGCTCCTGGCGCTGTCGTCGACGCGGGTCTGCGAGAGCGGCGCGGCGGCCAGCGCCAGCGCGGCCACGGCCAGGCCACCCCACAGGAAGGCGCTGGGGCGGCGCGACGCCGATCGGGAGAGCAGCTGGGAGAGTGCCGGCGAGGCGAGCTTCTCCCGGACAGTGGCGTGGGGCGAGCGGGCCAGGTCGGCGATGGAGGTCACGGCCTGGGGAGAGGCGAGCATCTCGGCGACGTAGAGCGCCGAGAGCTGCATGTCCTCCCGCGGGCTGGCAGCCATCGCCGCCAGCCGGGCGGGCACATCGACTGAGGGGTGGGCTGCGAGCGCGACGAGCGCATTGGCCCGGACGCGGTTGTCGGTGTCCTCGAGGCAGGGGAGCAGGGCGTCGAGCTGGTCGGCGCGCGCCAGGAGCCTGAGCGCTTCGACGGCATTGGCGCGAACGCGGGCCTCGGGGTGCGCGGCGAAGGGGAGAAGAGACGGCACCGCCGCCTTGGCCCCCAGCCGACCCAGGCAGCTGACAAGGAAGGCTGCGACGGCCGGATCTCGCTCCTCGTCCAATCGCCGGGCCAGCTCGTTCCAGCGCTCGGCACGTCCCTCGGCCAGCAGGCCCTTGGCCCAGGCTCGCGTGTCGGTCGTGGCGGCTGTGGGCGCCACGGCCTCGGCCAGCCGCGACAGGCGGATCACCGCGGTGTCGGTGTAGCTGGCGGGGGACTGCTCGTCCTCGAGGAGACGAGAGGCCCCGTCGATACCGGCGCGGGCCAGCTGGGCCAGCGCGCGACGCGCGCGCGAGCGGACCGAATCGAGCGAGTGAGTCCTCAGGGGGGCCAGCAGCTCGACGGCGTCGGCGCTCTTGGTGCCGCCGAGGACCACGGCAGCGCACTCGACGTGCCAGGCGATACTGCTGGAGGCCATCTGGGCCAGCAGTGCGCGGATGGCGGGCCAGCCGCGGTTGGCGAGGATACCCATCGCCAGGGAGCGGACGTCCTCGGAGGCATCCGTAAGTCCTCGGACCACGTAGGGGCTGGCGTCGGCGCCGGCCAGCATGGATGCCGTGCGGAGGGCGGCGGCGCGCACGGCCGGCTCGGGCGCCTCGAGGAAGGGGGCGGCGACCATCAGGTCGGAGGCGCCGCCGACTGCGGCTAGCGCGCCCAGGAGGGCGACGCGGACTCGCGGCTCGGGCTCAGCTCGCAGGCGCTGTCGGAGCGTGAAAGCCAGGTCGGTGCTCCTCAGCACGCAAGCGACCCAGGCGGCGCGCTCGCGGACGATGGCGCTCTTGTTGGCGAGCTCGCGCCCCAGGAAGCTCGGTCCGTCCTCGACGGGTCCTCCCGCCCGCCGCAACGCGTCGAGCGCCGCGCGGCGGACGGCGGGGCTGGCGTCGCGCTCGGCCACGCTCTGGAGCATGACGCGCGAAAGGACAGAATCGCCCGCCGCCGCGGCCACGGCCTCCACTGCCGCCGTGCGCTCCGACTCGGCCATGCTGGCAAGCCCGCGGACGAGCTCGCTCCAGGCGGAATGCGGCCCTTGACCGGTCTGGCTCACGGAGTTCGCATCCGGTCGGCTCGCGGCACGGGCACGGCCACCGCGAACCGGTAGGTTGCCTCTCCTCTGGCCCAGGCGCGAGTCATCACGCGAGCTCGAAGCTGCCGGATCATCGGATTGGCGGCCGGCGGCCCGGCAATCGGAGCCGGAAGGGTCACCGTATCCTCGGGCTCCTTCGACTCCGACGAAGGCGCGGGCACCGCCAACGCCGCCAGCAGGAGCGCCGCCGCGGCCGGCCGCAGCGCCGCCGCCAGGCCGAGCCAGAACTGCCTCGGGTGGTGGGCTTCGACAAGCTCAGCCTGAGCGGATTCCGGGTGGTTGGCTTCGACAGGCTCGGCCTGAGCGGATCTCGGGAGGTGGGCTTCGACAAGCTTAGCCTGAGCGGATTCCGCGCGCGGAGGACTCACGGACGGCTCCTGGAGCGGTGCATGTGGCCGCGCACGCGCCATCGGGTGACGACCAGCGCCGCCGCCATCGCGGCAGCCTTCTTCGCGTTCCCGGGCGATTCCTCGATGTGTCCCACACCGTCGCTCTCGCTGGCCAGCACGGGACCGAGCTTCTCGATGAGCTGGAAGGGCGCCCCCGCCAGCCGCTTGTACGGCGCCACCACGAACCCTTCGGCGCCGGGCGAGGTGCCGGCTAGCTCCTCGGCCTCCCACTCCTCGTCGGTCGACGTGATGACGCTCTCCGGAAGCGTGGCGGGCGGATCGTCCAGCGCCGGGTGGGCCAGCGCTGCGGGTCCCGAGGCGACACCCCAGCGGAGCAAGTTGATCAGGAGCAGTGCGGCGATCAGGCCGTTCCAGCGGTTTCGAGTCATCGATCGAATCCTCCTCCTTCTCGCCGGCGAGGCGAGCTCAGGGGTGTCCCCCGTGGTGGATGGGCGGTTGCAGGTAGAGAGAGCGCGTGACCGTGACGTCCCCGATGCGGACGGTGGCTCTCAGCTCGCAGAGGTACGGGTCCGCGGCGTGCTCGACGACCAGGACGTCGTGATCGCCGACCCGGAACGCCCAGCTATCCGGCGCGTTGGGGCGCTCCCGGGCCATCAGCGCCAGCTGCAGGCCGCCCTCGGCGGCGTAGGTCGCCTGGTTGTGATGGATGGCGTGCCGCGCCCGCCGCAGATCGCTCTCGCCGAGGATGGAGCGCACGGCCAGCAAGCCGCCGAGCACCGCCAGCATCGCCAGCACCAGTGCCACGGCCTGCCCCCGCCGCCGGTCGGTGCGGCGGAAGTCTCGGCCGCCTTGGAGCTGCGTCATCGCAGCAGCGCCCCCCAGCGCCCGTTGCGGCACGAGGCCGAAGTCGCCACGCGCACGGGCTGCCCCTCGACCGTGAGCTCGAGCGCGCACGCGACGGTGTCCGCGCCGTCCTGCGCGATCGGCCCCAGCTGCGCGGGCAAGGGCAGGAGCGGCAGTCCCGCATCGGTCGGCACGAAGCTGGCGCGCGCGAGCTGCGAGGCCAGCACGGTCTCGACGGCGCCGCCCGCGGCCTGGGGCCGCGCTGCATCCTCGATCAACACGAGCTCCCCCGGTCGCCCTTCGGCCGCCGGCCGAAATTGGTACAAGTCGACTGTCCCCTCGGGAGTCCTGAGCAGCAGGGTCGGGCCGGCCGCTTCTTCGACCGATGCCGCGTCTCGCACGGAGCGCACGATGCGCTCCATCGTGAGGGCGAGCGAGACCGACGCCGCCCGCACGCGCTCGCGCCGGTCAGCCGGCTTGCGGTAGAGCGTCACTAGTCCCACGACCGCCGCGAGCGAACCGAGCCCGATCGCGGCGCCGACCAGGAGCTCGAGCAGGGTCATGCCTCGGCGCGTCATGGCAGCGCCTCCAGCGTTGAATCGGTCCTTACCGTCGTAAGGCGCAGCTTCCGGGCGACGCCGTCTTCGCGCCAGCTCGCCACGACGTCGATCTCCAGCGCCTCGGCGTCCGGCCCGCTGGCGCCGTCGGCGTACGGCCGCACGCTGACGTGCACCGCGGCGCCTGCAAGCTCGCGGAAGGCGCCCGCCGGGGACGGGGTCACCGAGGCTGCCGTGACGGGGCTTGCCGCCAGGAAGCGGAACGGCCGGGCGACGACGCGTTCCATGGCGCCTCGCGCCTCGTCGAGCGCGGCCAGACGGGCGTTCAGGTCGCGATCCTGGCGCGCCTGGAAAGCGTGCATCCCGACCCAGATCCCGGCGGCGACGAAGGCGATGGCCGAGGCGAGCAGCGCCTCCACGAGCGAAAATCCGCGCCCAGGCACGGGCCGGCACCGGCGTCGGAAGGCGGTAGCGCCGCAGACCGGGGAGAGCACGCCACAACAGTACAGCAACTGCCCGGGAATTTCGCCGCCGCGTCCCCTGATATCCTGGCTCCGACGAGGAGGTCCGGGATGGGCAGGCCACGAGTCTCCGCGGGCGGAGGGTTCGCCGCAGTCTTCTATTCGATGCGCAAGGCGCGGGAAGCCGGCGGCTTCCTGAAGCTGTACGGTCGGTTGCGCTCGCACAACGCGTGCAAGACGTGCGCCCTGGGGATGGGCGGACGGCGCGGGGGAATGGTGAACGAGCTGGGTCACTTCCCCGAGGTGTGCAAGAAGTCGATCCAGGCTCAATCCGGGGACATGGCCGGGAGCATCGGCGAGGAGTTCTTCCGGAGGACTCCGCTCGCGGCCATGGCGAGGCTCGACTCGGCCGGCTTCGAGCGGCTGGGGCGGCTGGCGTTCCCTGTCCGCGCCCTTCCCGGAGCCACGCACTTCGAGCGATGCTCCTGGGACGAGGCGCTCGACGCGGCCGGCACGGCCCTGGCGGCTGCCGACCCCGAGCGCGTCTTCTTCTACATGTCGGGCCGCTCGAGCAACGAGGCCGCCTTCCTGACCCAGCTGGTCGCGCGCCTCTACGGCACCGCGAACATCCACAACTGCTCGTACTACTGTCACTCGGCTTCCGGCGTGGCGCTCGGGATGGTCTACGGCTCGGGAACGGCCTCGATGACGCTGGAGGATCTGGGCAAGGCGGACCTGGCGTTGATAGCAGGGGCGAATCCGGCCAGCAACCATCCGCGCCTCATCACGCAGCTCGTGGGGCTGCGCCGCCGGGGCGGGCGCGTGCTGGTCGTGAATCCGTTGAAGGAGCTTGGGCTGGTGCGGTTCCGGGTGCCCTCCGACTGGCGGAGCATGCTGTTCGGCTCACAGCTCTCGGACCTCTACCTGCAACCGCACGCTGGCGGCGACGCGGCCGTGTTCAAGGCATTTCTCAAGGGCGTTTGCGAAGCCGGAGGAGTCGATCGCGCGTTCGTATCCTCGAGTACTTCCGGGTGGGAGGCGGTGGAGGCCGACCTGGACGCGACGCCCTGGCCCAGGCTGCTCGAAGCGGCGGGACTTTCGCGCGGGGACGTTCACGAAGCGGTGCAGCTCTTGCTCTCGGCCCGCCGGGGCATCTTCCTCTGGGCGATGGGCCTGACGCACCATGAGAACGGCGTCGACAACATCCTGGCGCTGTCCAACCTGGCGCTCGCGCTCGGGTGGCTGGGAAAGCCTGGCTGCGGGCTCCTGCCAATCCGCGGCCACTCCAACGTCCAGGGAATCGGCACGGTCGGCGTGACGCCCCGCGTCAAGGACGCGTTCGCCTCCAGGCTGGCCCAGCTCTACGGCGTGGACGCGACCCGCCCGGGGCAGGATACCTACGCGTCGATGGTCGCTGCCGCCGCCGGCCAGATCGACGCCGCGATCCTGCTGGGCGGAAACCTCTACGCGAGCAATCCGGACAGCGCCTGGGCCGCTTCCGCGCTGCAGAAGATCCCGCTGACGTTCTCGATCACGACCAAGCTCAACCCGGGCCACGTGCAGGGGCGCGGCCAGACCGCTTACGTCGTACCGTGCCTTGCGCGCGACGAGGAGGCGCAGTCGACGACGCAGGAGTCGATGTTCAATTTCGTGCGATCGAGCGAGGGCGGCACCGCCTCGGTGCCGGGCGAGCACAGGAGCGAGGTCGACATCGTCGCCTCACTGGCCGAGCGCGTGCTGCCACCCGGCCGCTTCGACTGGCGTCGGATGCGCTCCCACCGCCACTTGCGCGAGCAGATGGCCGCAGCCGTTCCCGGGCTGGAGCCGATCGCGCGGCTGGACGCCGGCGGCCCCGAGTTCCAGATCGCGGGCCGCACCTTCCACGAGCCCCGCTTCGCCACGGCGGACGGCAGGGCCCGGTTCCACGTCACGCCGCTTTCCGACCGCACGTGGCCCGCGGGTCAGTTCCGCCTGATGACGATCCGCTCGGAAGGGCAGTTCAACACCGTGGTCTACGACCAGGAGGACCTCTATCGCGGCAACGACCGGCGCGACGTCGTGATGATGTCGTCCGAGGATGCCCGTGCGCTCGGGCTCGTCGAAGGCTCGCGCGTCCGCGTCGAAACCGAGGCCGGGTCCATGGTCGTGCGCGCAGCCCTGGCAGATATCCGCACTGGCAACGTCGCGATGTACTACCCCGAGTCCAACGTGCTCGTCCCTCGAAGAATCGACCCTCGGAGCGGCACACCCGCCTTCAAGTCGATCCCAGCCAGGTTGGTGAGGCTCCAGGGGTGAGGCTTGAGGCTTGAGGAGTGAGGCTTGAGGAGTGAGGGATCAGGCTTCAGGAGTCAGGCGTCAGGCGTCAGGCGTGAATCCTGAGGGGGGCGAGAATGCGTCGCAGTCGCGTGCTCCCCTACTGACTACTGTCTACTGTCTACTGACTACTCCCCACTCCCCCCCGCATCGGCTAAAGTGAGCGCGTGTCAGACGGGCCACGCGAAACGGCGCTCGCCGCCGAGGAGATCCGGCTCGGCGTCGTGCGGGCGATCCGGGAGTTGACGGCGTCGGAGCCCAGGGCGTTCGACCCGTATGGGGAGGACCTGCGCGCCTTCCTGGGCAGCTTCGACCGGGTCGGCGAGCCGAGACTCTTCCACGTCCGCGACCAGCCTGCGCGCTACATTGCTCCTCTGGAGCGAAAAGGGAAGATCGGGGCGCTGGTCCCGTGCGATCCGTTCACGGGAGAGATCCTCGCCTGGCCGGGGTGGCTGCCGGGGCTGGAGCCTCCATTTCTTTCCACCGAGGCCGAGCTGCTGGACCTGGTGCGTACGGCCGATCCCCGGGTGGCCGAGGTGCTGCCGGCCGACATCGACCGCGCGAATCGCTTCGCGGTCACGCCGGCGCATCTGGAGCGCGCGCGACTGATCGAGGGCTGGGATCTCCTGCCGTTCAAGAACCAGGAGGAGCGCTGGTCCTGGGTCGAACAGGTGCGCGCCTCGGGGCGGATGCGGACGGCCTGGCGCTACAGCGCGGGCGTGCAGTATCCGGCCTACAAGTGCTTGAGCTACGCGTCTTCGACCGTGGTCGACTGGTGGGGCGCGATGCACGGCAAGCCGCCCACCGGCCGCTACCAGAACCTCGTCAACGGATTGCAGGAGTACGGGCTCAATCCCCGCGAGCTGGAGGTGCTGTACCACCACCGCGCCCGGCGGGACCCGGTGCACTACTCGCGCCTGCCGCCCGCGGAGAAGACGCTGGACCCGGTCACCCGCGAGCGCATCCCGACCAGCTTGCGCGGGTATGCGCGACTGCTGACCACGCCCGTGGAAGAGGAGCTGGCGGACCCGTTGTATCGGAATTCGGCGCCGGTCTACTCCTACTGGCCCGAAAAGTACCACATGGATGGGCCCTTCGAGACGCTCTTCACGCGCAACCGCCACGACGAGCGCGCCATCGTGGAGGCGCTTGACCGCCACGGCATCGTGCTCGGCATGACCCAGAAACGGTTGTTCGGTGTGGTGCCGGTCGGCCTGCACGCCATCCCCATCGTCGGTCACTTCGAACGGGACGGCAGTACCGTGTTCGTCTACCACGAGAGCTACGGCAACAAGGCCGCCGGCTACCTCTGGGACAACTCCGGCGGACCCGGGCTGATGAGCATCCCCTCGAAGCTCTTGCGCGGCGCCGTGGTCTTTCCTCATCGACTGTGGCTCGACCTGGACGGAGGTTCGCTCGTTGTCCGGCACTCCGAGGGCGGTCGGCTGGACTGTGACGTCGCGGCGCATCGCGATGGGCGTCTGCTGGAGCTCGAACCGGACGGCTCGGGCGGGCGCCGGGTGAGCTGGCCGCTCGCCGGTGCTGTCGACATTGCATTTTCGCGACACCACTGGCGCGCCCCAGGGGGCGGCGATTTCAACGCGCGCGTGAGGTGGCCGGGCAGCGTCCGGGGGGCGCCCCTGGCGATCGCGCGCTGGGCGCTCTTGACCGACCAGCTGGAGAATCACCGTCCGGTTTACACGCCGCAATGGATCACAGAAGGGCTGTCGAGCTCCACCGAAGAGGTAACCCGCTGGGTCGCGCGCCTGGGCTCCACGGGGGCCGCGCGACGCCTTCAGCCCTACCGCGAGCTCTTCCTCACCGGTCTTTCCCGTCTGCGCCGCGGGCGGCTGCTGGCCGCCTTTCCTGCCCTTGCCGGCCGCTAGGCCTCCCCGAATGCAACTCCCCCAGGTCCCCCCGCTTCCGCCCGGCTGTCCCTGGGCCGACTGGGCGCCACCCAACATCAAGTGGTGCGAGGAGAATCTCTGCGCCTGGATCACGGCGCCGGCCAACACCTACTCCAACCTGGCCTACTTCCTGGTCGCGTGGCTGCTCTGGCGCCGGGCGCGTGGCCGGGAACCGGGCGGCCTGCTGGCCCTGTATCCGGCGGCCTGCGCCTTCCTGGGTGCGGCATCCGCGGCGTTCCACGCGTCGTACACGCTCTTCTTTCAGTTCTTCGATTACCTGGGGATGTTCGTCATCCTGGCTCTCTTCATCGTGCTGAACCTGCAGCGGCAAGGTTGGCTCCCGGCACGCCGGGTGCGGGTCGTTTACGTGGCCTGCGTGGCGATGCTGAGCGGCTCCATCCCGGCGCTCCACGCCATCGGTTTTCCGTACCAGCTGCTCATCGCGGCGCTCGCGATCGCCGTCATCGTCCAGGAGGTCGTGCTTCGCAGGACCGGTCGCGCCGCGCCGGCCTACGGCTGGTTCGCCGCTGCGCTGGTCAGCCTGTTCGCGGCTGCCGGTTGCGCTGCGCTCGATATCACCGGTTGCTGGTGCGACCCCACCGACCACCTGCTGCAGGGCCACGCTTTCTGGCACCTGTTCAGTGCCGTGTCGCTCTACGCCGCGTACCACTTCTTCGAGAGGATTGCGTCCGGCCGAGCTCCTCTGTTAGAATGAAGTAAATCCCTCAAAGAGGGTCTCGATCCTACGATCGAGCACGGGTAGCGCAGGGAACGGAGCCCCCGCAAAGCAGGGCTCCGTCGGACAGCACAAGTTTCACCTCGGATTCGCAGGTTCTTCCCTCGGCAACTGGGGGCCGTAGGAGGAAGTCCGGCCCTCTGTGCGACCATCGGGAGGCCTCTCTTGATCCCCCAGTTCAACTCGTTTCGAAGACCGCTCGGCGGCGTCACGTTTCATTCCGGTGGGCCTCCGTCTACGGGGGTGACGTCTGTATGGCAACGGTCCTGATCGTCGACGACCGGGAAGTGAACCGGCAGTTGATGACCGCGCTCCTGCGGCACGCCGGCCACCGGTCGCTGGAGGCTTCCGGAGTCGAGAAGGGGTTGCAGCTGGTGAGGGCCGAGAAGCCCGACCTGGTGATCTGTGACATCTACATGCCGGGCGCCGACGGCACCGAGTTCGTCCGGAGGCTGCATGCGGAACCTGCGCTCGCAGCCACTCCGGTCATCTTCTGGTCCTCGACCTACCTGGAATCGGAGGCACGCTCCATCGCTCGGGACTGTGGCGTGAGGTGGGTCCTTTCCAAGGGCGGCAACGTCGAGGAGATCCGCAGGAAGATCGAAGAGGCCCTGTCCACCAAGGTCGCGCCCGTTCCCGACGAGGATCTGCTCCTGACCGACGGGCGCGACTGGAGGGAATCGGCTCGCAGACTCCGATCGCTGGTGGAGCATTTGCCGGCTATCATCTACCAGGCCGCTTTCGAGGAGTCGCACCGGATGCTCTATGTCAGTCCGCAAATCGAGACGCGGCTGGGCTACGACAGGACCCGCTGGCTGGTGCCGCCGGGGCTCTGGAGTCAGAAGGTCCATCCGGCAGATCGGGCCCGGGTCCTCGAGGCGGTCCGGAAGCTGGGTGCCGACGGCAGCCAGCTGACGCTGCACTACCGGCTGATCGCCGAGGGCGGGCAGGAGGTCTGGTTCCGAGACGACGCGATCGTGATCGGCCGAACGGCAGAGGGCGCGCCGATCTTGCAGGGCGTGCTGGTCGACATCACCGAGCAGAAAGTGGCCGAGCAGGCACTGGTGCAGGGCAGCCGCGTGGCGGCGCTGACCGCCGACGTGAGCATGGCGCTAGCGCGCAGCCTGGATCTTCCCCAGATGTTCCGCACGTGTTGCCAGCTGATCCTCGGCCACCTGGAAGTGGAGCTGGTTCGCATCTGGACCGTCGAGCCAGGTGCGCAAAACCTGGAGCTGCGCTCCTGGGCCGGACTGGAACCGCCGGCCGACAAGCGCGAGATCAAGCTACCCATTGGGGTCTGTGGCGCTGGAATAGTGGCCGCGGAGCGGCGGCCCTTGCTCGTGGAGGACGCCACTCGCGACGCCCGATTCAACTCGTCCGACTGGGCTCTCTGCGGCGGATTGAGAGCGTTCGCGGGGCAACCGCTGATCGTCGGAGGCGAGCTGGTCGGCGTGTTGAGCGTCCACTCGTCCCGGCCGCTTGGCGAGCCGTCGGTGGGAGGCCTTGCGGCCATCGCCGAGATCGTCGGGCTGGGGTTGGAGCGGGCGCGCGCCCGGGCCGCGCTGGAGCGCAGCGAATCGATGCTGCGGCAGTCGCAAAAGATGGAGGCCTTCGGACAGCTCGCCGGCGGCGTCGCGCATGACTTCAACAACCTCCTGACAATCATCTCCGGCTACACCGACTTCATCATGACGGGTGCCCCCGAAGGGTCTCCCTTCCACCGGGACGCCGAGGTGATCGCCCGGACGGCCGAAAAGGCGCGCTCCCTGACGCAGCAGCTTCTGGCCTTCAGCCGCAAGCAAGTGCTGCAACCTCGGATCTTCAGCCCGAACAATCTGGTCATCGAGACCGAAAAGATGCTCCGACGCCTCATTGGCGAGCACATCGCGCTCAGGACGGACCTGGCCGAGAGCGTGTGGATGGTCCGGGCCGACCCCGGCCAGATGGATCAGGTGCTCCTCAACCTGGCCGTGAACGCTCGCGATGCGATGCCGGGAGGCGGCTCCCTGACCATCACGACGGCCAATGTTGCCGTCTCGGCTTCGTCCCGGATCTGCGTCGCGCCCGGGGAGTACGTCCGGCTCAGCGTGTCGGACTCGGGCACCGGAATGGACGAGGCGACCCAGGCCCGCATCTTCGAACCGTTCTTCACGACCAAACCGCAAGGGAAGGGGACCGGGCTGGGCCTTGCCACGGTCCACGGGATCGTGCAACAGAGCGGCGGCGGCATCTCGGTGTCCAGTCGGCCTGGCGAAGGGACGCGCTTCGACGTCTACATCCCGCGATCCGCGGCCGCCGAGGCCGCAGTTGCGCACCGGCCCGCGGCCGAACGGACGGCGCGGGGGCAAGGGACCGTGCTGGTGGTCGACGACGAGGAGGGCGTGCGAGAGATGTTCCGGCGCACCCTGGCAAGGGAGGGTTACCAGGTGCTCCTGGCGGAAAATGGCAGGTCGGCTCTGGAACTGACGAAGGGGCATGAGGGGCCGATCGACCTGGTCATCACCGATGTCGTGATGCCCGAGATGGGAGGGGCAGCTCTGGCCACGGCTCTGCAGGAGAGCCGCCCTTTGACGCGCGTGCTGTTCGTCTCGGGCTATACCGACGACGAGCTGGGCCCTCAGGGCGGGCTCGACGCCGGCATCCACCTGATGAATAAGCCGGTCACGCCCTCGGAACTGGCGTCGAGAGTCCGCCAGCTCCTCGAGGCCGACATCTCGATCCCGGCGTCTGCCCCCACGGCCCCCTAGTGTGCCGCTGGACCCCCTGGGTCGGGCGGCCGGGACACTCCAGGCGAGCGTAGAGGTTTTCGTCTCCCCAGGAGAAGTTTCCGGTACCCGGGTGCGACGGGTCGTGCCGCCATGGGCTGGCCAGGAGCGGAATCACGGGGCTGGCACGGTTCCTGATTCCAGGCGAGCGAACCCGAACGCCGGCCCGGGTGCCGGCAAGAAAGGAGCCTCGCATGTCCGGAGCACCGCTCAAACTCCTGGTCGTGACCGCCCTGCTGATGAGCGCTGCCGCCCCTCGGCTGCTGGCCGAGCCACCGCTATCCGCCGCCGACTCGCAGGATGGGACCGGTGCCGCAGCGCTGGCCGGCGTGCAGCTTGCGTCGCGCGCCGGCGAGAGCGCCCCGGGTGGGCAGCCTACGGCCTCGGAAGGCGGCGGCTTCGATCCGTTGGCCCTGTTTCGCGGCGCGAGAAGAGTTTTCGCCGGAAACGACGTGACGCTGACCCAGGCACAGCGCCAGCGGCTGCAGGGGATGCGCCCCGCGCTCTCCGAGCTGTCCGGACCCGATGGAGCGTTCGGGTACGATGACGTCCCCGACGTGGTGAAGTCGCTGGAGCCGCAGCTGTCCCAGCGCGTCCGGCAGGAAATCTCGCGGCGAGCGAACGCAGAGATCCAGAAGGGCCGGTTCCCGGCCGTGCGCGGCATCTTCGTCCGGGGCCACCTGAACCGCAACTACTGCAACTACTTCGAGAAGGGGATGGGCCAGGCGCGCGGCATGGTCGACTCGGGACTGGGCGAGTTCCTGGGCGGCGTCGGGACCGAGCGAGGCCAGGTGCCCCAGAGTCCGTTCGTGAAGCGCAACCTGACGCTCTCCCAGCTGGACGACTTCCGGGCCGGCGCCGAGACGCTGCGCGAGATCGACCGCGCCCGAAACGCCCCCGTCCGGGTCGTCTTCCCTCGCGGCTTCGGCGTGCGGGACCTCGACTCGCTCCTCGAGAACCCGAACCGGGTCCCGCCCGGCGGCAAGGTCCGGATGCGGTGACCGGCTCAGGCGGGCGTCACCCCCCTCCGGGGAGCCCCGCCAACCAACCGAGGATCGCCGCTTCGAGCCGGCGGCGCTCCTCGGCCAGCCAGCGCGCGCGGTGGCCGGGAGAGTCTTCCAGCGCGGCGCGGAAAGTGCGGAGCGGCGTGCGGCCCATCAGCGCCGCGCCCAGCACACCTCGGTCCGGGCCCGGGGGCAGTGAGAGAGTGAATTGCTCTGCCCACTGTTTTTGCTCCTCCGGCGGCGGCGGCTCGATGCGCGCGAAGCGGAGCGGATCGCCCAGCACCTGCCCTCGCAGCTCGCGGACGCCGCCCAGCTCCTCGGTTTCGGCCGACCAGCCCACAATCTCGCCCGTCTCGCGGTCCAGGTAGAGCTCCTGGTCCGCTCCCGCCGCCCGAAAGGCCGCGAGCAGTGCCGCCATGTCGTGCTCCATCGGCTGCACGATAGCCGATCCGGCCGCCGGGCCTCAGGGCGCGAAGCGGGCGACTTCGTGGGCCAGCGGAGCTGCCAGGGTCCCGAGCGGTCGCGCCTGGGCCAGCCACAGTGAGGCTTCCCGGTGGCGGCCGGCGCTGGCAGCAGCCACCGCCATCAGCGCCAAGTGTGCGTCCGGCAGCGAAGTCCGGGCCAGCGAAAGTCCCAGCAGCCGGAGCGCTTCGCCGTGCTCGCCTGACGACAGGCGCCTCCGCGCCTGCTCGAGCCCGGCGGCCTCCTCGTACCAGCGGCCGACGTCCGCCGGCCCCAGGGCCATCAGAGCGGCCAGGAGAGTCGCTGCAAGGGACTCGTCGATCGTCTCCGGCTTCAGCAGAGCGACCCGGTCCGGCGGCAACCCCGAGTCCTGCACGTCGGAAAGAAACTTCTCGATTCCCGCCGCGAGCGGCCCGGACGTGGCCAAGAGCGCCGAGGGGTGGACGGCCAGGACGACCTCGTCGGAGACCCCGGCAGGTGGAGATGCGAGTCGCGCCTCGGAGGCGAGGAGCTGCAGGGGCCTGCCGGCCTGCCGCTCGAGACGTTCGCGCGCCGAGGAACCGCAGGCCAGCACGATGCGAGCTCGGCGGCCCGGGCCGGCCGCGAGCGGCCAGGTGGAAAGAGTGAAGGGGCCGGTCGAGGCCAGCGTCCGGCGCACGGCTTGCAAGGCCGCCAGACGCGGCAGTGGCGCCGCCGGCCATGCAGTGAGCCTCCCCAGCGCTGCCCGAAGCCGGGCGCTCGTGGCCGACTGCACGTCGGACGGCGGGGGGGGCGGCGCCTTCGCCGCCCCGAGCGCCGTTGCGGCCGGCGCCAGGGCGACTGCGGCTGGCTGCGGAGCCTCCGACAGGAGCGCGCGGATCAGGCCTCGGAAGAGCGCCAGCGCCGCCGGGCCTGGGGGGCCCTCGGTCGTTGCTGCCGCCAGCAGGTCGTCGCCCAGACCGGCGACGTAGCCCTTGCCCGCCGGCGCGCCTGCGAGCACCGGGGTTCCGTCCACCGTCCAGAGCGTCGAAGCAGGGCCGCCCGCCGCAGGATGTACGGCCGACGGCGCGGGCCAGCCGCGCGTTTGGGTGAGCGCGGCGGGAACCAGAGAGAACTCCAAACCCAGTGGCGCCGCCAGAGTGCGAACGGCGCTCGTGTTGCCCGGCCCGGCGATGAGCAGCAGCCTGCCGCCCTCCTCTACGAAGCGGCGCCACCGCGTCACTTCATCGGCCTCGAAGGGCCTTCTCGGGCTGACGATCACGGCGAGCCTGGCCTGGCCGCGAGTTGCGGACCGGTCGGCGCCATCCCGGGTCACGCGGGCGTTGATGCCCAGGCTCGCGACCTCCTCGAGCGCCGGCCCGTAGAAGCCCAGGCCCGGCGGCCGCGGCGTTGGCTCCTCTTCACCGATGGCGTGGCTGGCGCCGTGCGAGACGTCGAAGACGACCTGCGCGGGGTCCACTGCATTCAGATACGATACATCCACCGGCTCCCGTGAGGTGCCGCCCGCTACTCCCCACCCCAGGCCGGCGCCAACTGCGAGTTGCGCCACGGCGCGCGCGGCCACGCCGTAAGGATTGGCCGCGATCGCGGCGCCCAGCGCGGCGGCCTGCGCGGCCTGCAGGTCCCAGGGGCCGCCGGACGAATCCTGCCCTGACAGCCACCGGAGCCAGAGGTACCAGAGCAGTCTGCGGTCCGGATAGCTCCAGTAGGCGTTGTTGAAGGAGGTCGAGTCGGTGAAGGCGATCACGCGCCCCTTGCCGAACCGGGAGCACGCCATCATGACGGCGTCGCCGAACCGGTCGACGGCGTCGACCCGGCGATTGCCGAAGAAGCTGGGCACGAAGTAGTTGCCCGGCTCCGCGAACGTGGAGCGCCGGCCCAGGACCAGCGGCACGGCCGGAGCTTGCAGCTCAATGGTGCAGTTGGTCGCCCACATGAAGGGTCCCAGCGGCGCCATCGGGCTGCCGGGGGTGTGGCAGGAGCGATCGGTTTCGATCCAGCCGCCGAAGGCGTCGTAGTGCTCGTCGGCTCTGAAGCGGATTCCGAAGCGGCCGGCAACTGGATTGAGATGCGTGTTCAAGAAGAAGGCGTCGCTGTGCTCGCCGAAGAGCAGCAGTCCGCCGCCGCGCTCGACGAAGGCGACCACGGCCTCGAGCTCGCGCTCCGAGTAGGGAATCGTCGGGCACTTCAGCAACAGCACGGGCCGCTCGGCGCCCCGCGTGAGGGCGTCCAGGCTGCCGTCGTCGAGTCGGACGCGCTTCACGGCGACGTGCCCTTCGAGGGAAGGGTCGAGCTCACGGACGGGGCGAGAGGGCTCGGGAGATGGGTCGAGCCAGACCTCGAGGGCTACCAGGCGAGAGAGGAACCGCGCCATCGAGACGTAGTTGTTCTGCCGGACCGGCTCCCCGGTGCGATCGTCGTAGCGCAGGACGACCGGCTCCCAGTCGCTGTGAGTCTCGTCGAGGACAAGCCGCACGGGCGCGGCCAGCGGCGCCGTGACCGTCGCTTCTGGCGCCAGCATCCAGCTCGCCAGAGCGCCCGCCGCGATCACGGCTGCGCCGGTGGCCAGACTCTTTCGGCCTTGCGGTGACCGGGGAGGCGCAAGATCTGCTCCCTTGCGCGCCGGCCGAGGCGTTGCCCCGCGCAGGCACAGCGCCAGAAGCGCCACCAGCGGAAGCGCGGACACTGCCTGCCACAGGCCCGCGTACCGGTGGAACGTGGCCGGCCCCGCCGGCTGCCCGTCCGAGAAGAACCAGCTCCAGGCGATGGCGCGCACGGGTAGAAAGAGGATAACGGCCATGGCACCCACTGCCATCCGGGGTCGCGCCCGATCCAGCCGGTGGGCCAGAAAGGCGAAGACCGCCAAGGCGCTCGAGGCCTCCGCAAGGCCGAGCGGCACCTCTCCCAGCCGTGCGGCCGAGCCCGGCGGAAAGATCCAGGGCGCGCTCGCGCACCAGGGCTCGCCGGCCAGCGAGGCGAGCGCCGCTGCCACGGCGCCGGCCGCGGGCGCCAGCGCCGCCGAGCAAGAGTCGCCAAGCCGGAAACCGAGTGACGCCACGAGAAGCCCGGCGCCGCAGGACGAAATCGCGCTGGCGAGTCCCTTGGGGTCGGGTCTCGCCGCATCGTAGGACTCTTCCGGAGTCTCGGCCGCCGTCATGATCCAGCCTGCCAGGATGAGAACGGCAGCCCAGAGTGCCTCCGGAGCGAGCTCCCGGCCGAGCGGCGTGGAGAACGCAACCGCCAATCCCAGCGCTGCAGCCCCGCGGAAGGCGGAGGGCTCTAACCCGCGAGGCATGAAGGTAACGGCCGCGGCCAGGAACATCGCCGCGGCGACCCAGGGGGCCTGCCCCAGCGCCGCCAGCTCCGGCGTCGCCGCCAGACACGCGTTGGCAAGCCCCAGGGCCGCCAGCGCACCGAACGCTCGCAGCGCGCTCACGGAGCCCCCCTCGCTCCTACGTCCGACCTGGGCCGGCCCAGCAGACGCCGCCACGCTTCGCGGCGAGGGACCGCGACCGCGGCCGGCGCCTCGTCCAGAGAACGCGACTGGAGCAGCTCCGGGTCCGCCAGCGCTATGACGGAACCGCGGCCGCGGCGGAGCTCGATCAGCACCGGAGCACCCGCGTACCGGGCCACCACTCCAGGAACGGCGCCCTGGGTTCCGGTCAGCTCGAAAGGGCGCGCCATCGTGAAGCCGGCCAGCCGCGCCAGAGGACCGGTTCCCTCCAGCTCGACGGGGAGCGGCCCCGAGGGAACCTGCGAAACGACCCCCTCGGAGGCGATCGGCTTGCGGGCCGCCGCCGGCAACGCTCCGACGGCCACGCCCATCGGCGCCAGCAGTGGCGCCAGCGCCTGCGGGTAGGCCGGGTCGGCGACCGCGACACAGGTGCCTCCGGCATCCGCGACCGCCAGGCACCACGCTGCCTCCTTCGCCGAGAGCTCGACCCGCGGCGCAGGCAGCAACACTCCCGCTACCTCCGAGATCGGGATCGCATCGAGACGTCCTCGGAAGTGAAGTCGCGGGAAGTAGCCGGCGGACTGGAGCACGCTCATCAAGGAGTCGAGCGACTCGCCGCCCGCCTTGCGGCGCCGGTGGTAGAGCGCCAGCGACTCGGCGTGAGACTGGTCGACGAGAAAGGCCCCTGGGAGCCGCGGCGGAGAGGCCTTGAAGTCCGCGGGCAGCGCCAGCGTCGTCAGGAGCTGAACACCGGCGAGGGCGCCAGCCACCGCCTGGCAGACGGACACCCGACTGGCAGCGCCGGCCAGCAGCAGGAGCATCGCACCCGCAGCCGCAATCACAGTCACGGCGAGGCGCAGCACGGGCAGAGAGACCGGCAGAATCTCCGGCCTGTTCAGCCAGTAGAAGATTGCGCGCGCGGTCTGGGGCGAGTCGTAGAGCCCTCCGTTCTGCAGGTAGCCCGTGTCGCCCAGGAGCAGGACGCGGCCGCGGCCCACGCTGGACGCTGCGGTCAGGGCCAGGTCCCGAGACGGCTCGGCTCGCGGATCGTGCTTCGAGTCTCCCAGGAAGGAGCGGGCCCCGCCGCGCGGGTCGCCCGCGTCGGCCCATACACCCCACCTCGCAGCGAGCAACGGCCATGCGCGTGAGCCCCAGTAGGACACAGAGGCTCCGTTGGCGACATTGAGGTGCATCGCGCCCAGCGCCAGCGGGTGGGACGCGTGCGCCAGGCGATCGCGCTGAGCGCCGTCCAGCCAGACGGTGTCGTATCCCAGTGCCAGCCCCGCCTCCTCGAGCACCGGGTTCAGCGCCTCCATGACGCCGGCCATGTTCGTGTGTTCGCCCACCGCCAGCAGTCCCCCGCCGCGCTCCAGGAACGCGCGAATCTCCGCTCGCTCGGCCGCCGAATAGCGTTGGGTCGGAAACCCCAGCACCAGCACGTCGGAATCAACCAGGGCCCCGGGTCGCCATGAAGCGATGCGACTTACCCGATATCCCCAGTGCCCCAGCAACGCCGCGAGGTTGCCCATCCCCGTCTGGGCGGACTCCGGGTCCTCGGTTGCTCCTCGGCTCGAGACCAGTGAGCTCCCCCGGTTCCCGTGCGACTCGTCGAACGCGATCCGGCCGGTGTTTGGCGTCCCGCCCGGTGCCAGCCGGCAGACCATCGCCAAGAGGACCCAGCCGACAAGGCAGGCCCTGGCTCGGCGGGATGGGGCGCGTCCGCCCCCCGGCAGCGCGCAGAGCGCCACGCCAGTTCCCAACAGGCCCAGCTCGAGCGAGGCCATGGGCAGCCCTCCGAGCAGGTGAAAGGTCGTCCACGGCAGCGTGATCAGCAGCAGGTCTCGGGCCAGCTCTCCGAGAAGCCCGGTGGCCGGCCAGAGGCCGATAAGCGCCAGCGCGGCCGGCAGATCCTCCGGGCCGAGCGTGCCGGGCAATACCCAGCTGTGACGCAAAAGAAGCCAGAGCGGCCCTGCGAACGCCGCGATCGCCATCCGGCCTGGCGATGCCACGCCGTCCTCGAGCTCCCCGGAGCCGGTCGATGGATCTGCCGGAGTGGACCGCTCGCGGCTCCCGCCGGCGGGGGGACACGATGGATCGCTCCCAGCCCGCAAGAGGCTCAGAGTCACCGCGGCCAGCCACGCCCAGCAGAGCGCCAGGAAAGTCGAGCGCCAAAGCAGCGGGGGGCCGTCCGGCCACGGCCCCGCAATGGGAACGCCCAGAAGGAGCACCGCAACCAGCGCGGTCGCCCCCGCCTTGCGAACGAGCTCCTTGGTCTGGTGCGTCATGACGAGAAAACCCGAGGACCTTTCTACGCGCCGGCGCTCAGGTCACCGGTCGGAAGAGGGGTCCTCGGGCTTACGAGTACGAGGAGCGGAAGTGTCAGGCTCGATGGACCGCGCACTTGCCGTCGCTGCAGGTGCACTTGGCGTCGCTGCACTTGCCGTCGGAGCAGCCGGCGGCGACCAGGTGAGTTTCGCACTTGCCATCGCTGCAGGTGCACTTGGCATCGCTGCACTTGCCGTCGGAGCAGCCGGCGGCGGCCAGGTGAGTTTCGCACTTGCCGTCGCTGCAGGTGCACTTGGCATCGCTGCACTTGCCGTCGGAGCAGCCTGCGGCGGCTGCGGCCAGGTGAGTTTCGCACTTGCCATCGCTGCAGGTGCACTTGGCATCGCTGCACTTGCCGTCGGAGCAGCCGGCGGCGGCCAGGTGAGATTCGCACTTGCCGTCGCTGCAGGTGCACTTGGCATCGCTGCACTTGCCGTCGGAGCAGCCGGCGGCGGGCGTCGCCCGGGCGACGGTGGCGGCAGTGGCCTCGGGGGCGGCGACCGACGAGGCGATGCCGGCGCCCAGAAGCGCGAGGGCCTGCTCTTCGGCGAGCTGGTCGATCGAGGCGGTCGGCTGGGCCAGGCTGGCCAGCGCGATCGCGTTTTCTCGCTGTTCGGCCGAGATCGAGGCGATGCCGAGCCCGGACGCTGCGCGCTCCAGGGCTGGCACGAACTGGGAGCGGAACTCGGCGCCTGCGGCGGACGCGAGGTCGGCGCAGCAGACAGCGAGGGACAGGGCCAGAAGGGCAGGACGGACGATCGAACCCAGGTGCACGGATTTACCTCCCAGTTGGAGTGTCACGAGTTGCCGAAATGCGAGGCGCGCACGATACGGCATGCTTTGCCAGAAGTCAAGAAAGTATCGCCCTTCGCTCAGGGCTACGGACGAAGTCGGAGCGGCGGAGGAGGAATTCGGGGACTGGCTTCGAAACCCGCACGAAATCTGACGCACGCCGGAAGGGTTGCGCGGGGCTTCGGTGCCCGTGCCTGAGGCATGCACGGATCTCCGAAACGCCGCATGAGTACGTGTTGCACTGAGCTCGTCGTGGGGGCCTTGCCCCCACACCCCCAGCAGGGGAACTCGCTCCTCTGCACCCCTGCTTTCTTGCGATCTCCCGGTGCATCAGGGCTCGCCGGCCCCAGCGATGCCGGGGTCGCACTTCGGAAGATCCATCAATGCTTCAGGCCTGCACCCGAATTCCGGCGACTTCACCATCCTCCGCGCCAACCCCGACCGAGGAAGGCCGTGACGGACGGACGACCGGGAGCTAGGAGCGTGTCGGAGAAATGCGAGCAGAGGCGATTACTGGAGGCAGACCGAACAGGGAACAGGGAACAGAAAACAGAAAACAGGCAACAGGGAACGGAAAAACCCTGTCCTGGTCAAGTCATTTCCCATTGCCTGTTCCCGGTCCCCGGTTGCCTGTTCCCTGTTCGTTTTTCCGAGGAATCCCGGGCGGATCGTAATTCTCCGACACGCTCCTAGATTGATAGCGTCATGAGATTGCACGGACACCGCCTGGCCGAAGAGCGAAGCCTGGAGCTCCATCGTGAGATCGCGCGCAGGCTGCTTGTCGATCCTCGCGTTCTCGCGGCGGCCCGCGAGCGGGTGGGACAGTGGTGAAGAACCGGAAGCGTCGCGTCGCATTACGCCCAGGGCTGGCGACAGCTCCTGGCCGAGCCGCCGGAGGAGATCGTCAGGCGAATCACCGATCCCTCGGAGGAGGCGCGGACCTTGCGACAAGTTACGCCCTTCGCCGGGCTGATAGCGCCTCGAGAACGGTGGCGCATCTGGCGGGAGGTCGCCGCAAGGGAGGCTGAACCGTGAAGCGCTCCCAGCTCGAGCACCTCATCCGTGCCTCGGCCGACATCGCCGATGTCGACGAGATCGTGATCATCGGAAGTCAGGCGATTCTGGGGCAGTTCCCCGACGCGCCCGCCGAGCTGCTCGTCTCGGTGGAAGCGGCCGTCTTTCCCCTCGGGCATCCCGAGCGGTCCGATCTGATCGACGGGAGCATTGGCGAGGGGTCGCCGTTTCACGCGACCTTCGGCTACTACGCCCGGGGTGTCGACGAGTCCACCGCCGTGCTGCCAAGAGGCTGGAAGCAGTGGCTGGTGCCCATTCGCAACGAGAACAAGCGCGGAGTGACCGGGCTCTGTCTGGAGCTCCACGATCTCCAGATCGCCCAGTACGTCGCGGGCCGTGACAAGGACCGCCGGTTCACCGCTGTCGCGACCCTGGCAGGCCTGGCGCAGCACGAGACCCTCCTGAGGCGCTTGGAGGAGACGGAGCTCGACGGTTCGACCCGATCTCGGGTGCAGGCAGTCATCGAGCGGGACTCGGACGGGCAACCAAGCTAGCCCTTCCGGGAGCCTGCCCTCCACGCTGCCGCGCCGGCCCCGCCGCGGCTCGGGGGGGGGCGCGTAGAACCACAAAAAAAGTGTTGGTATGTGAGGTCACATACCTCAAAATGCTCTGGCGGCTCGGGGCGCGATCGACGCTTTAAGCCAGATCACAGACGGTTCGGCGTCGAAGAGGAGATTCATCGGATGCGTCCGTACGCCCTTTCCTTGTTGCTCGTTGCCGCGCTGGCGGCGGGTTCCGCCCAGGCTGGCAGCTTCTCCGTGACGGGCAGCTCTCCCTCGACCTTTACATGGAGCCAGCGCGACGGAGGCCTACCCGGCGCCCGACGAGGGCACGTCGCAGCGTTCGACCTGTCCAGCCAGCAGATCCTGATGTTCGGCGGCAATGGGGGCATGGCCGAGACCTGGCGCTGGGACGGGACCAGCTGGTCGCAGCACGCGACCGCGGTCGGTCCGAGCGCTCGCACGAGCTCGGCGGCCTCGCTCGACGCCGCCCGCGGCCGGGTTGTCCTGTACGGCGGCAGCGCGGGAGGAGACGAGACCTGGGAGTGGAATGGGAGCGACTGGACTCTTCGCGCCGCGGCTTCTGGCCCGCCCGCGCTCTCGGGCCACGCTCTGACCTACGACGGGCGCCGGCTTCGAACGGTGCTCTTCGGTGGCAGTTCGCCGAGCGGTCTCACCAGCGCGACCTGGCAGTGGGATGGCGCCGAGTGGACCGCGGCCTCGCCTGCCGAGAGTCCGACGCCACGCATGGGGAGCTCGATGGCCTACGACGCGAACACGGGGCGGGTCATCCTGTTCGGCGGTCTGGATGCCGGCGGAGTCCTCGCTGACACCTGGGCCTGGGACGGCACGACCTGGACGTTGCTGGCGCCGGCGGCCAGCCCCTCGGCGCGCTCGGGCCACTCGATGGCCTTCGACGCGGGGCGCAAGCGAGTAGTCCTCTTTGGAGGAGCCGGAGCTGGCGGAGCCCTCTCCGATGAAACCTGGGAGTGGGACGGAGCGAACTGGATTCGGTTCACCGTTTCAGTCGGGCCGCAGGCCCGTTCAGGTTCGGCGCTCGCGTACGACGTGCTGCGGGGCCGGACGGTGCTCTTCGCCGGCGGGGGCTCCACCGATCTCAGGGACACCTGGGAGTGGGACGGAACCCAGTGGACGCAGGTCTCGCCGATCGCCGCCCCGGCGGGCAGGTTCGCCGCAAGCGCCTCCGAGGGGCCCGGCGGCACGATCGTTCTCTTCGGTGGCGACGGGTCCTCGAACGCCTATCGCTCCGATACGCACGTCTGGAACGGAGTGCGCTGGAGCGAGGCGAATCCCACGACCAAGCCGGACCCTCGGCGTTTCTTCGCGATGGCCTACGACGGCGCACGTGCGCGCTCGGTCCTCTTCGGGGGATTCAATGGAGTCTATCTGCAGGATGTCTGGGAGTGGGACGGAGCGAGCTGGATCGAGGGGGCGCCCCTCACCAAGCCGAGCATCCGCAGCCGCCCGGGGATGGCGTACGCCACGCACCTCGGGGCCACGATCATGTTTGGCGGCCAGCTGGGTGCGGGCGGACTGGGGCAGGACACCTGGAGCTGGAATGGGTCCGATTGGACGGAGCTCGTGACGGCGCACAAGCCCCCCGGCCGGCAGAACCCGTACATCGCCTATGACGCGGCGCGGCGCAAGGTCGTGCTCTTCGGCGGCAGCATCTCGACCAGCCCCACGGACGCCCAGCAAGACACGTGGGAGTTCGACGGGACGGACTGGACGGAGGTGTTCCCGGCCACCAAGCCTTCGAAGCGGACCGAGGGTGCGATGGTGTTCGACCCCGTCCGGCAGCGATGTTTGATCTTTGGCGGCAGGCTCGGCACCGGGTCGGCGTCCGACGAGAGCTGGACGTACGACGGCACGACCTGGACGCAGCTTTCCCCTGCCGAGAAGCCGCAGCAGCGTGTGAACTTCGCGATGGCCTACGACCCGTCGCTCTCGAGCGTACTCGTCCACGGAGGCACGACCGGTCCAGTTCCCGGGGCCGATACCTGGCTCCTGGGCTCGGAGTCTCCGTCGGTCACCGTTTCCTACTCACCGGATGCGCTGACTGCCGGAACTCCGATTGCGCTGACGGCCTCTTTCAGCGGCGACGGCGCCCCCCTTTACCGCTACGTCGAGCTCTACGGTCCGCCGGCTTCCATCACCGTGTCGGGCGATGGTTCCACGGCCAGCGTTGTTCCGACGACCGGAGGGGCGCTCGGTCTGGAGGTCGTGGCGAGCGACGGTCCTGGTCGCTACGCCTACGCGACCCAGTCATTCGCCGCGCGAGCCCTGGCGCGGCTAGAGGTCGAGTCCATCTCGTCCTCTCCAGCGGTGACGCGAGGCGCGGAGTTCAACCTCACGGTTTCGGTGTCGAACACCGGCGAGAACCCGGCCGCGATCGGCTCGCCGTCGCTGACCTTTTCGCCCTCGGGCAGCCTCACGGCAAGCCTGGTCGCGGCTCCTGCTTCGATCTCCGGCGGGAGCACCGAGACCTTCCGGTTCTCGGTGAAGGTGGCCCCCGGAGCGGTTTCCCGCGCTTACACGCCGACCTTCGCTGTCACGGCGGCCGACGCCGCGACCGGCGATCCGGCGAGCGTGTCGGTGGAGGGCCGAACGCCCGTGACCGTGCTGTTGCCGGCGGCGCTCAGCGTTGTGGGCTTCGCTGCCCCGAGTACCGTCTCGCGGCTCCAGACCTTCAGCGCTACCATCACTGTCCGAAACGCGGGCGACACCTCCGCAAGGCTCACTTCTGCGTCGCTGGCCTTCTCTCCCCTTGCCTTCACCGTGACCCGCGTGTCGGGTCCGGAGTCGATTCCCGGGAAGGGGCAAGCCGAGTTCGTCTACTCCATAGCCACGGGCTTCTCGCCGGCTGCGCGGTACACGCCAACGTTCACCCTGCAGGCCGCGGACGCTCCGACCGGCGCGGACGTCAGCCTCACCCAGCGCTTGACGCCAGACATCGTCCTGGTCACGCCGCCCGCCCTGTCCGTCGCCGCCTCGGCCGGACTCGCCTCGAGCTACGTGCCGGGGCAGTCGTTCACCGCCACTGTCACGTTCCGCAACTCGGGCCAGGCGGCTGCAAAGGTTGCTGCCACTTCGATCGCGTTCGCTCCGCCGGGGAACATCACGGCGACCCAGACGTCCGGGCCCGCCGTGATCGAGTCCAACAGCGCCGGAATCTTCCAGTATTCCTGCTCCGTCGGGTCGAACGCGAAGGTGGGAAGCTACACCGTCACGCCCGCCATCGTGGCGCGCAGCGCGGTCAGCAACGCGGACGCATCCAGCAGCGGACTGCTCCTGGCCAGGCTGACGGTCCTGAGCCTTCCGAAGCTCGTCCTGGACGGAAGCCCCGGTTCCGTTGCTACCCAGAGAGGGCTCACCTACGATCTCTCGTTGCCGATCTCGAACTCGGGCCAGACGGCGGCCGCGGTCTCGGCCGCCACGCTCACCTTCTCTCCTCCCGGTTTCGTAACGGCAACGCACGTGAGCGTGCCCGGCTCGATCGCCGCTGGTGAACGGGTCCTCCTCCGGTTCTCCGTCTTCACGGATGCCATGGCTCCCCTCGGCAGCTACACTCCGGCCTTGCGGATCGCCGCGGTCGAAGGCATCAGCCGCCTCGACTCGAGCGCTGACTTGACTCCTGAGGCGTTCAGGGTCGTCTCGCCGCCTTCCCTGTCGTTCGCCGCCTCGACAGTGCCCGGCCCCCGGGCGCGCGGGACCTCGTATGCGGGCACGGTCACGGCCCTCAACTCCGGCGCGGCCGCGAACATCTCGGCCACCTCGCTCACGTTCGATCCGCCCGGCAACCTCACCGCCACGCAGAGCTCGGGACCGGCGGCAATCGCCCACGGGCTCACCGGCACCTTCGCCTACTTCATCGAGCTCGATTCCTTCACGCCTGCGGGCTCCTACACGCCGACCTGGCGGTTCGACGGCGTCGACCCTGCGACGAGCCAGCCCGTCTCGGGCGCTTTCGGCCTGGGATCGCCCGTGTCCGTGCCGGCGCCGCCGGCGTTTGCATTCGGCCCCTTGACGGCTCCGGCCGCGTCAATCAGGGGGAGGACGTTCGACGCTTCGCTCGCGGTGACGAACACGGGCGGCAGCCCCGCCAACATCACCAAGGCAACGCTCTCGTTCTCGCCCGCCGGTAACTTCGTGGCGACGCAGAGCTCGGGACCGGCTACGCTCGCACCGGGCGCCACGGGCCTCCTCGGCTTCAGCGTGCTCGTCGACCGCAACGCAGCCGGTGGCACCTACTCGACCAGCATCACCCTCGCTGCCTCGGACGCCCTCAATGGCTTGACCGTCGCCGCGTCCTCCTCCCTGGCGGCGCTAGTCACGCTGCCGCAGCCGCCGGCGTTGACGTTCAGCGCGCTCACGGCGCCGTCTTCCGCGGTGAGGGGCACGTCGTTCTCCGCCGGGCTCACGGTCACGAACGTGGGAGGCACGGCATTCAGGATCACCTCCACGGCTCTCACGTTCGCGCCTCCGGGCAACCTCACGGCTACCCAGGTCTCGGGCCCCACCTTGCTCGCACCCGGAAGCTCGGGCGCTTTTGCCTGGTCGGTGCAGGTAGGCGCAAGAGCCCGTCCCAGAACCTATTCGACGAGCTGCACCGTGTTCGGCGTCGACGAAGGTGGAGTGGTCGGGAGCGCACGGACGGAGCCGCTCGCGGCCCGTCTTCTCGTGTCGGGCGCCGAGCTTTCGTTCGGCCCACTCACCGTGCCGCAGGCGGTGGTGCGCGGGAGCTCCGCCAATGTCTCGCTCACGGTCTTCAACAACGGTGACAGGACTGCAAACATCGGCTCGACCGCGCTCACGTTCGATCCGCCGGGCCAGATCACGGCTACGAAGACCGGCGGACCCGCGACGATCGCCCCGCTCGGCGCGGCCGCCCTGTTCAGCTACTCGATCAACGTCGCCGCAGGCGCTCCGGCAGGCACCTACACTCCAACCTACCGTGTGACGGCGACGGACGCCGGCCTGGGCTCCGACGGTGGCGCTGCGGCTGTCCTGGCGCCCGGACTTTCCGTACTGGCGGCCCCGACTCTGGTCGTCAAGTCAGAATCCGGTCTTCCGGCTCAGGTCGCTCTCAGCAAGACGTACTCCGTGACGGTCGGCCTCTTCAACCCGAACACGGTCGCGGCGGACGTGCAGTCGAGCGCGCTCTCGCTCTCACCGCCGAATTCGGACATCAAGCTCACCAGGACCTCCGGTGTGACCTCGATCCCGGCGCAGGGCACCGGCTCGTTCGTCTACTCCGTGGCGATCGGGGCCGATTCCCTCGGCACCTACGCGCTGGCCCACTCCGTGACTGCGACGTACACCGGGGGGACGAGCGCCAGCCGGACTGAAACGGTCTCGACGCCCTTTTCTGTCCTGAAATCTGCAATCCTGAGGTTCGTGGCTCCTCCGCACGTCGGTCAGTTCGGCTTCACGCTCCCCAACGGCCTCGTCTTCCGGGGCGAAACGTACACGGCCAGGATCACGCTGGTGAACAATGGCGGCGCGACCGCGCACGTGAAGTCCGCCGTCCTGGACTACGGCGCGACGTCCGGCATCACGGCAACGATGACCTCGCCTGCCGTCTCGATAGCCAGCAACGGTCAGGCCGAGCTCACCTTCACGGGGAGAGTGGGGCCCAACGTCGCGGACGGATACTATGAGGGTCGTATGGACGTGACCTTCTCCGATCCGTATGCCGACACTCCGAGGACCAAGAGGCTCGTCGAAGTGGACCCTCGGATCGACGTGGCGTACAAGCTCATCGTTCTGGAGCCGTTGCGCGCGACGGCGACCTACAACAAGTCTCCCGCCGTCTACGGGGCGGAGCCTTTCGAAGTGTCGGTTGTGCTCTCGAGGCAGATATCCTATTGCGAGATCGCCATTTCGGGCGGCTCGACCTCGACCGCCAACGACGTTGCCAGAACCCCTTCGATCGGCTCCGGCAACTTCACGAGGGAGTTCACGTTCCGCCGCAATGTGTCCAATCTTTCCGACAATGGAGTGTTCACGATCCGGCTGTTCGCGGTGGAACTCAACCGCCAGATCGAGCTGCTGCCGGAGAACGGCACCTTCACCGTGGATGCTCTCCCCCCGCCCGATTCGGGGACCCATGTCGCGCTGCCAGCCGGTCCCAAGGCGGCCCTTCGCACTTCCCCGCAACTACCCAGCGCGGCGAGTGCTGTGAACCTCTCCCTGGATGGGTCGGCATCTCTGCCAGGGGACAGTCCAATCGTGGCGTACCAGTTCTCCGTGTCGGGCACGAACACGGCCGGTAAGCCCATCTCGGGTGCGTTGCCAAACGTCGCCAACGGTGCGAGCATCACCACCCTCAACCGGGACGACTTCACAGTCGCGGGGAAAGGTCCGACCTACTCGCTCCGGGTGGTCGACGCCGCGGGCCGCTCGGACACTGCCTCCGCAACGATTTCCCTCGGCCATCCTTTCGTCGGACCGAGTGTAACGTTCAACACCAAACTGAGTTCGGATGTCGTCGTGACCGGCTCCAAACAGTGGCAGCAGAAGGTCAAGACCGACCTGGGCGCCGCCCTGGGAAACCCCGCTTCCCGGATCAACCTCATCAGCGTTGGAGCGGCAGCCAAGCCGTCCCGTCCCCTGGCCGCTGGCCTGGCGGTTCCGCCGCTCGTCCAGACTACTGACATGGTCCGGCTGAGCGCCGAGGGCACTCTAGCGCCGCCGGGCATGCAGCTCTCCTACCACTGGCGGATCCTGTCGGCACCGGACCAATCGACCCCTTCCAGCCCACCGTCGACCCTCGCCTCGCTCGAATCCACGACGGCGAGCACGACCGCCATGCGCTTCAGCACGGCCCGCAACGGTCCCCTCGAGGACTCTCCTCTTGCGGCCGCCGGGGAGTACCGCGTCGGACTCTCGCTCGGCGCCGCCGGAGCCCAAAGCCCCGAAGAGCAAGTCTTCAACATCACGATGACCGACCCGCTGAGGCTGCCCCCGACTGCGAGTGTGGCTCCGGTCTTCACCGGCCCGCTGCAGCGCGACTCCTCCGGGATCCTGGCGCCGAGCTTCCGCGATTCCCTGGAGCCGGCAGGTCCATTGCGCACCTATCTGCGCTTGGATGGCCGCCGGAGCGCAGGTGCGGCGGGACAGGGGCTCTCCTATCGCTGGCGGCTCACAGCAAAGCCGGCCGGCTCGAGCCTCGACCTGGCGACGGCAATCCTCGACCCAGCTACGGCGACGCCCCTGTTCCGGCCGGATGCCGAGGGAACCTACGGTTTCAATCTGGTCGTCGACGACGGCGCTCGGCGAAGCCCCGTCGTCTCCGGGGCCGTTCTTGTCGGCCCTTCGATCGAGGCCAGAATCGACTCTCCCAGGATTGCGCTGGGCGCGGGTCCAGACGGCAAGCTGGCCATTCGGCTGGACGCCGGCGCGACCGGCTCGTCTGGCCAGGCGGGCCCGCTCGAAACCTACTGGACAGGTTCCGTACGTTTCCTGGGCAACGCCGGAGTCTCGAGGTCCTTTGTCGGGACGGATTCGACCCCGGTCTTCTCGCGAGAGTTTCTCTCCGGCCTGCCGCTTGCCGGCCTGAATGGCTTGGCGCAAGCCGAGATTGGCCTTCTGGTCGTGGATCGACTGGGCGGAGCCGCCATCGCCAGGACGTCCCTCACGACGGTGCTCTCCTCGGTCAGCTCCAAGTCGCCCAACTCACCCGCGCTCTCGCTCGTCGCCGCGGCAACGACCACCGAGGCCACCGGCTCGGGTGTGGACTTCGAGACTCCGTTTGCCGGGCGGGTCGCGTTGCGCGTGCCGGCGCCCGCTCTGGTCAGCCTCGAGGCCAACCTGACCGGGCTTCCGGGCAGGGTCGCTGCCTTCTCGTGGACGCAGCTCGACGGACCGCCCGTGTTGCTCTCGACGACGAGCGAGACCGCGGTATCGCGCTCCGTGACCGCCTTTGCGCCGAAGACCGCCGGCACCCGCCGGTTCGCCGTCTACGCCGAGCTGCTGGAGCTCGATGCGAATTCGCGCCCGACCGTGCGCACGGGGATCGTCCTGGGCTCCTTCATCGACGTGGTGGCCGACACGTTCACGGAAACCGTACCCGAGCCGATCGCGAGCGCCCCGGCCGCTAGCTTGCCCGCCGTGGGTAGCTCGGCCACCCAGCGGACCGTCGAGCTCGATGCGACGGCTTCCTCGGCGCCCACGGGCACCGGGCCGGTCGCCTACTCGTGGCGGCAAGTCGAAGGTCCCGCCGGGGAGCTCGAGAAGCCGTTCCAGCCACTCACCCGTTTCGTGCTCCCGGTCAACCGGGCGTTCGAACCGCGACTCTACGTTCTCGAGCTGACGGTCGAGCGCGCTGGTTTGAGCAGTGCACCCAAGTACCTGGCCGTCGCCCAGGAGCCCTTGCCGCCGCAGTACGTCCAGCTCTCGATCGACAACGTGCTGCTCTCGACCCAGCCTGCGCGGGTGGCCAATGACGGAACGGCCGACCTCCAGTCGGTGCGGTTTCCCTCCGGCGTGACGCAGGGGGCCTTGCTGGCCGTCGAGAGGGTCGACGCGGCCAACGTGCGAAGTACGCCGCCGACGGTGGTCCGCAGCTACGTGCTCTTCTTCAGCGAGTCGGCGAGCCCGTCGGTGGTCCTGAGCAGCGCCAACCCCGTTGTCCTGAATTCGAGACTGGCCGCTGCCTCTGCCATCCGCGTGCAGCTGACCGAGCTCGACACGCTCGCGATCGTGAACGCCAAGCCCGGCCTGCTGGCGCTGTCGGGCGCCGCATCCGGCCGCGGCGGGTGCAGCTTCGAACCCCAGGGCTCGGGCACGTGGCCGTCGGCGCTGGTTCTGCTCGTACCGCTCGTGTCGATCCTGGCCCGAAGACGGCGGTGTAGCCTGCCGAGCTAGAGAGCCAACGGCGCGTCACGGTCCAGCCGACGGAAAGGCATCCGGCAGCTCGTCGGCCGCCCCGCCCCCGGACCGTGGCGCGCTCGTCGCACGTGGCGCGATCGGACGCGCGTGGCGGATACTGGCAACGGCATGAGCGTTCAGCGAGAGTCCGACCAAGTGCCCCCGGGCACGATCCTGGCCGGCTACCAGGTGGGCGAGCTGCTGGGCGCCGGGGGAATGGGGGCGGTCTACCGGGCTCGGCAGCTCTCGCTGGACCGGCCGGTGGCGCTCAAGATCCTCTCGTGGCGGCTGGCCGAGGATCGGGAGGCACGCGAGCGCTTTCTCCAGGAGGCGCGCATCGCGGCCCGGCTGGCGCATCCCAGACTGGTGCGCGTGTACGAGGCCGGCCAGAGCGAGGGGCACCTCTTCATCGCCTGTGAGCTGATGACGGGCGGGACGCTGCGCGACCGGCTCGTGCGGGCCGGGGCGCTCGAGGTCGCCGAGGCGCGGGACGTGGTCGCGGGCTGCGCCGACGCGCTGGCTGTCTTGCACGCTGGCGGCGTGTTGCATCGAGACGTCAAACCCGAGAACATCTTCGTGGCGCCGGGCCGGGGGGCGCTCCTGGGGGACTTCGGCATCGCCAAGGACACGGCCGGCAGCGCTGTCCGCACACGCGCGGGGCTGCTGCTGGGGACGCCCCGCTACATGGCGCCCGAGCTGGCCCGGGGAGACGCGGCGACGGGCGCGGCGGATCTGTATGCGCTCGGGGTCGTGCTCTTCGAGTGCCTGGCAGGGGAGCCGCCATTCGTGGCGGCCGACCCGAGCGACCTGCTGCTCTCCCATGTGCGGGATGACGCGCCGAGCGTCTGCGCGGCGCGGCCGGGAGTGCCGCGCGCCTACGACGACTTTCTGCGCGTGGCGCTGGCGAAGAAGCCTGCCGCCCGCCACGCGTCTCCCCAGGCGTTTGCGCGGGCCCTCGCGGCTCTGCCCGGCGGCGCAGTCGAGCCGAAGGCAGCAGCTGCGGCCGCGCCGACCACCGCCGTCGCGCCGGCCTCCGGCCGCAGGAAGGTGGCCTCTGCGACGACCCGGGTGCACGCGGCTCCCGGTTCGCGCCGTAGCCTACCGGTAGCGGTGGCAGCGTCCCTTCTGGCGATGGTCGCCCTTATCGGTCTGTGGCGCACGCATCGGGCGCAAGCGCCTGCGGGGCCGGCCGTCACCGAGACACCGTCCGTTCCGGCCTCGGCGGCGGGCACGCCTGAGCAGGCCGAGCGGCTGGAGAAGGACGGGGTGCATCGCATCGAGGACGTCTGGCGGGAGTTGATGCGGACCAACGAGCGCGCCAAGCAGATGCTGCCGCCGCCGCCGCGCGAAGAGCACATCAAGGCGATGGATTCGCTGGCGCGAAACGCTACGCAGGCTGCTGTCGAGTGCTTGAGCGCCCTCGGCGCCTGCGGCGTCGTCGAGGCAGAGGCCAGCGCTGGCCGCGTCATGTCTGCCTACTTCCTGGCGCTCTTCGGCAGCCGGTCCAAGATCGGAAACGTGGGCGAGCAAACGCTGCGCAAGGGGCAGTTCACGACGCTGAACCGCCTGGGGGAGTGGCTGCAGGACACCTTCTCGAAGAACATCGCGGAGCAGTCCGCGCGCGTGCTCGAGGCTGCCCGCCCCCGCTTCGGGGCCTCTGCCGATCCGACCTGCCAGGCCGGCTTGCTGGCGGTTCAGGCGCTCGAGAAGGGGCGGCTCCTCGGCAAGCAGACCGAGGCGCTCGGGCGGGCCCTGGCGGCCCGGGCGGGCGGGGCGTTGAGCGGGGTCCTGGGGCGCAACGACCTGACCGCACGCGATCACAAGGTGGTCCGGGCCCTCTGTGACGCACTGCGTTATCTGGGTCAGCTCGAAGCGCGCGAGCGGCTGGGCAACCGCGGCCTGGGCGAGCTGGAGCGGCGCCTGGCGGGCCGGCCGTTCTCGCCCATCGAGGTGATTGTCCACTGCGACCTGGTCCGCGCCGTGGTCGAGACACCGACCCAGATCAGGGAGATGGGTTGGGATCAGGTCCTCCTGCGCCAGCGGCTGGAGAGCTGGAAGTTGCTGCTCGAGAAGCTGATCCGGGACTGGCCCTACGAGCCGCGGCGTCCACTGCCGCGCGGTCCGCGAACGGTGGCGGTCGACGAGGCCGCCCTGCTGCAGCCGGAGCTCGACGATCGTCTCGCGCATTGCCGGATGGAGGTGGCCCGGATGGCCGAGATGCTGCGTGTCCCGGTGCCTCCCGAACCGCCGCTTCGGCCCTGAACGAACACGAAGCTCATCTGAAGGCCGGTTTCTGTCGATCCGGATCTCATGATGAGCAAGAATGTCGTCCGGTGGGGATTCTTGTGCGCGGCGCTGGCGATCCTTCCAGCAGCCGCCCAGGCTGCAACGGATTCGAAAGAGTCTTCGGCTCCTTCGACAGCGGCTTTATCGCAGCCTCCGCCGCCTCCCAGGTTCCTGGTCGACGGTCAGTACCGCCTCCGCGGCATCCGCATTCAGAACGACCGCTCTCCCCGGGCTGCCGCCCAGAGCGTCGACAGCTCCCTGAACCACCGCCTGCGGCTCGGGCTGGTCGCCCCCATCCAGCACGACATGACGCTGCTTGCGGGCTTCACGACCCAGGCCAGCCGATGGGGCGATTTCGATGTCACCACCGGCCGATTCCGCACGCGAGACTTCGACTTCGAGCGGCTGCTCTTCATCTGGAAGTACGGCCCCGACGCGACACTCTACGCCGGGCGCGGCGCAGCGCGGTTCTTCGAGGCCGATCTGGCCATCGCCACCGGCCGCTTCGACGAGGACATCATCCACTACGAGGGATTCGTCTGGGAGAAGCACCCTGACCCCAAGACGATGCTGCTGGCGGTCTACAGCCCGCTCTTGACGACCAACTTGCTCGACGCCAACCCGGCGGAGCTGTCGCTGCAGTCGCTGGCGTTCCAGTACCGCCGCGAGCTGACCGACCAGGACCGCATCCTCATCCACACCGGTCGGCTCCAGCCGCGCCGCCCGATCCTGGGATTCGGAGGCGACAAGGGGCTCACCGGCCTGATGGCTCGATACGACCACAAGTTCGACCAGGAGCTGCGCGCCTTCGGCAGCGTCGGTTTCAACCTCAGCCAGACCGACGGCGTCTTCTTCCGGCCGCTGCCGGACCTCGACCTGGGCGACCGGACCGCGTTCTTCGGCGGCATCCAGCACGGCGACCGGGAGAAGCTGCACTCCAACCAGTTCGAGCTCTACTACACCTGGACCGGCCCGCAGGCGCAGACCTTCGTGGCCGAGTACCCGAGCGATATCCGCGAGGGCCGCTTCGTCTGGCAGCGCCAGGTCCGCCCCAAGGTCTGGACGCTGGCCAGCGTCGCCCACCGCCAGGTCATAACTCCCGTCGCTGTGACTCAGGACGATACGACCACGGCCTTCGTCCAGCTCCTGACGCAGTTCTGACTAGCTCCCTGTCGAGCAGTAGCGGCGCACGCCCATCTGCCAGACCCCGAGTGCCGCAGCCAGAAATGCCGGCCCCATGGCCGGGGCGACCCAGTTGAGCCAGGCCGGTGCGCCGAAGACACCACCGCGTCCTAGCAACGCGTGCGCCGGCATGTAGTTGACGCAGGCCAGCGGCACGACGAACGTAAAAAAGGCGCGGAACCAGGGCCGGTAGACGTCGAGCGGATACTGGGCCGTCTCGACGCCGCCGTAGGTGACCGTGTTGACGATCTCGAGCGTGCTGGTGGTCCAGAAAGCCAGTGTCGCCTGTAGCACGAAGAGTCCCGCGAACAGGCAGGCGCCGCTCACGACGGCCGCGGCCGCGAGCGCCAGCCTGGCGACGCTCCAGTGCACGTCCAGCTCTCCTGCGGCCCAGAAGAGCACCAAGGCCCCCTGCGCCAGCCGGCCGACCCGCATCAGCTGCAGCTCCTGACCCGCGACCTGCAACGCCGTGCTGCGAGGCCGCACCAGCAGACGGTCGAAGCCGCCGTTCCTCACCATCGTCTCGAAGCTGTCGAAACCGCGTGCGAAGCCTTCCGCCAGGGCGAAGCTGACGTTGACCATTCCATAGAGAAGCGCGACCTCCTGGAGCTTCCAGCCCTGCAAGGACCCGAAGCGCCGGAAGAGTGCCCAGAGAGCGCAAAAGTCGATGGCGCTGATGACGAAGCTGGCCGCCGCGAACATCGCGCAGGAGGCCCGGTACTCCAGCTGAGATCGGATCGAGATGGCGGCGTATCTGAGGTAGAGCGTGAGCGCGTCGCGCATCTCATCCTCCCTGGACGACCAGGCGTCCCAGTCCCCGAGAGAGCACGCTGCGGCCCGCGGCAACCAGGACCAGCAGCCACGCGAGCTGAGCCGCCAGGTGCATCGGCGCCTCCGACGCCGGGATGTGGCCCAGGTAAAGACGCATTGGCACGTCCAGGACGTAGCGGTACGGCAGTAGCGCTGCGGCCTTCTGCAGCGCCTCCGGCAGGAGCGGGATCGGGAGAACCATTCCGCTGAAAAGGTAGGCGGCCGCGACGGAGAGGCGCGTGAGTCCGTCGCCGCTCACGGTCCAGAAGAGTCCGATCGAGAGCAGCGCCGTGATGGCGCTCGAGACCAGCATGCCGCCCGCGAAGGCAGCCGCCGCGGCCAGCACGCTCGCGGCGCCGGGCGGGGTCTGTAGCTCGAGAAAGGCGAAGGCGACGGCCAGGAGCGGGCCGGAGCGCATCAGGGTCGGAATCAGGGTCATCGCCAGGCAGCGGCAGAACCAGCTCCAGTAGAGGTCGATCGGCCGCAGGAGCTCGCTCGTCACGTTGCCCGTGCGGATCATGTCGCGGAGCTCGGGCTCCACGCGGTCGGGCAGCATGCCGAAGGCGGCCTGGGAGAGCCAGACGTAGCTCACGACCTGCGCCAGCGAGATCGGGTGGACGGCCGTCGAGGAGCGGTAGAAGCCGTCGAAGATCATGACGCGGATGAGCCCCCAGAAGAGCTGCGTCAAGGTCCCGGCGAGCGCCGCGGCGCGGTACTGGAGCTGGACGCGGAACCGCGCGCCGAGGATGCAGAGGTAGGGCCTCACGGAAGGTCGGGCGGGTCGCGTCGGGCGTCCTGGTAGAGCTCGGCGACGAGCTCCTCGATCGGCGGGTTCTCGACGAAGAGATCTCGCACGGGGTGCCGCGCGACGAAGCGGCCGATCAGGTCAGCGGTCTTCACACGCGTCGGGTCGAAGCTAAGCTGCACCCGCTGGCCGTCACGCGAAACGATTTCGGCCTCGGGGCAGTCGACGGAGGCGGCGGGGTCGACGAGGTCGACGGTCAGGCTGCGCCGTGAGCCGGCGCGGGCGCGGAGATCGGACAGGGGGCCGTCGCAGAGGATGCGCCCGTCGGCGATGACGAGGACGCGGGTGCAGAGCGCCTCGATGTCGTCGAGGTCGTGAGTCGTGAGGATGACGGAGGCGCCGCGTTCGCGGTTGAGCCGGCGGATGAAGTCGCGCACGGCCAGCTTGGACACGGCGTCCAAGCCGATGGTCGGCTCGTCGAGGAAGAGCAGCTCGGGCGAGTGCAGCAGCGCCGCAGCCAGGTCGCACCGCATGCGCTGGCCCAGGCTGAGCTGGCGCACCGGCACGTCCAGCAGTCGCTCCAGGCCCAGCATCGCGATCAGCTCATCGGACTTGGCTCGGTAGGCCCCGGGCTCGATCCGGTAGATGTCCCTGAGGAGCTCGAATGACTCGCGCACCGGAAGGTCCCACCAGAGCTGGGTGCGCTGGCCGAAGACGACGCCGATGCGGGCGACGGTTTCGACGCGCTGCTTCCACGGGACTCGCCCCAGCACTTCGCAGAGGCCGGAGTCGGGCACCAGGATTCCGGAGAGGATCTTGACGGTCGTGGACTTGCCGGCTCCGTTGGGTCCGATATAGCCGACCAGCTCTCCCGGGCCCAGCTCGAAGCTGATGCCGTCGACGGCGCGCACCTCGCGGTGACGGCGGTGGACCAGACCAGCCACCGCTCCCCAGAGGCCCGGCCGCCGCTCGGCGATGCGGAAGGTCTTGAGCAGATTCTCGACGCGGACAATGGCCGCCACGCCGCCAGGATAGCACCCCGCCCCCGGCAGCTTGGAATCAGGGGATTGACGATCGGGCGATCCTCCTTAGAATTACCCGACAACACGAACCAAGACCCCAGAAGAGAAGGGGAGGAGCACCGAATCATGAAGACCATCAGAATTCTCGCAGGCATCACACTCGTTTCTTCGCTCATGGCCGCGCCCGCGCTGGCGCAAGAAGTCGACATGGCCAGCTATCTTCCGCTCAAGGTGAACAACACCTGGCACTACGTCGACACCGCCGGCGGCAACGCCGAGTTCGACCTCAAGGTCTCCGAACAGGTGGCCGTTTCGGGCGCTGCAGCGTTCAAGACGCTCAAGACCGGCAGCCCCGACTGGGACATCATGTCGAACGATGCGGCCGGCTTGAGACTTCACAAGCGCAATGACAAGAACGGCACCATCGACTGGGCGCCCGGCGTCAAGTTCGCCGCTCCCCGCGCCAAGGTCGGCGACGTGCAGACGACCACGCCCAACTTCACGAATCCGGCCACGGGCAACAAGATGCTCTGGACGGCGAAGTTCGAGAAGCTCACGGACGTGACCGTCCCCGCCGGCACCTTCAAGAGCTGCGTGCAGCTGCGGATCACGATCCAGGACTCCGTGCTCGGCACCAAGTTCGCCAACTTCGACATGTTCCTGGCGCCCGGCGTCGGCATCGTCAAGCGCCAGGGCCAGTTCTTCGGCGTCTTCTTCGCCCAGCTCCTGCAGCGCTTCAGCGTGCTCTGAGGGTAGGCCGTTCGATCGCGTTGGCCGGGGCCGCGGGGCTCTCGGCCAGCGCGGTACCACCAGTCCGCCGCCGCGCCACAAGCCATACGGCGGCGGCTCCGACGATGCCGATGCTCACGAGCTGGGAGAAGGAGAAGAGCCCGAAGAAGAGGCCGCCTCGGGGATCTTCGCGCCAGAACTCGACGGTGAACCGAAATCCGCCGTAGAGAAAGGCGAAGAGCGCGATGACCCAGCCCGCGGGCCGGCCGGCCCCGGCAAGCGAACGCTGCAAGATGAGGAAAATGGCGAAGCACGCCAGCATCTCGTAGGCCTGCGTGGGGTGGCGGGGGATCGACTCACCGGCGCGCGGGAACGCGAGCGCCCAGGGCAGCTCGCTGGCCACGCCGTAGCAACAGCCGGCGAGCAGGCAGCCCAGCCGGCCGATGGCAAGCCCCACGGCCACCGCCGGCGCCAGCATGTCGAGGACCTCCAGCAAAGACCATCCCACGGCCCGCGTGAAGGCGGCACAGATCGGGAACGCCAGGAGGAGCCCGCCGTAAAAGGTCAGCCCCGAGCTCCAGAAGCGAAGAATCTGATCGGGGTTGTGGCCGTAGAAGTCCCAGAAGAGCGCCACCTCGATGAGCCGGCTGCCGAACAGCCCCGCCAGCACCAGCAGGATTTGCAGCTCCAGCGCTCGACGGGGATCGAGCTGTCGGCGGCTTGCGTGGGCGCTGAAGACACGATGGCCAGCCAGGATGGCCACCGCCAGCAGCGCGCGGTAGGCGAAGATGGGGTAATCCCCGAGGTAGAAGAGTATCGGCCTCATCCGAAGAACCAGATGCTCGGCCCGGTTCGACTGGCGATCCGACAGCAGCCAGGTTCAGGCGCGCCGGCCCAGCCTGAATCGCAATGCTAGCAGGTAGAGGACCGGGGCCAAAGAGAGCAGCAGCCCCGACACGAGGCCGGGGTCCGTGCTCTTCCCCAGCGCACAGCCACCGCGGCCGCCCGAGCTGGAAAGGGCCTGCGCGCCCAGGAGGGTGGCCAGGTCCTGGGAGACCGTTGCGGAGGAGATGCGCCCACGAGCCGACGAGCTGACGAGTAGCGGCCCGTTACCCGAGGAGACGAGCGGGCTGGGAGCCGAATCGCTGAACTCCAGCACATTCGTGCGCAACACCAGCTGCGGCTCCAACGGGGCGCCCTCGAAGTCGACCGCCTGCACCGTCAGCGTACTGCCGTTGGTGGCGTCAGCAGGGATGGCCACTTGAGCGAACTGGGTCAGGAGGCCGGCGGTCGTCGATTCGGAGATGGGCAGACCGTTCAAGAAGATCCGCACTCCGGTCGCGTCCACGGGGATCGCGGCGGGGTCGATCCCCTCGATCTTGAAGCTGGCGTTGCCGGGCTCACTGAGATCCCCGGGGGGGGCGACGTCGATAGTGAGCTGGAAGTATCCCGTCTTGGTCAATCCGCTGCCGCTTCCAGAGCCCGACGTGCAATCCTGGTTGTCGTACTGGGCGCCGCGCTCCGACTTGCCGGCGGAGCTGGTCCCGAAAATCTGCTCTCGGAGCTTCGACGGGGGCGGGGCCACGGCAGTGCTGGTCCCGGGTTTCTCCTCTCGGAGCTTCGCCGTGGTCACGAGCGCGTACGGGTTCTCGATCTCGATGTCCGCGTCGCCGATGTAACTCCATCGGTACGCGTAAGTCAGATCGGGGCGATCGGCAGCGAAAATCGACGCACTGCCGTTCAGAGTGATGGACCCATTCCTGAACTCGTCGGAACCTGGACGGATCGACGTCGGCGAGATGCTGGGCCGAGGCTGTGGCAATGCCACTCCAGCAGCGGAGACGGCCACGCGTATCGCGCGGTTGACCGGCGGCTCCGCAGGCTCCAGAGTGGCCGTGTCGAGCCGGGTGGCCGAGGCCGAAAAGACGTACACGCGAGAAGTCGTCGGCGAAAACTGAGTCACGGAGGTCAAGGTGGCCCCGCCGGTGACCACGGGGTCCGCCTGCCTGGACAGAGTGGCGGACGGCCCGTCGAGCTGCTCCCATTCGACACGGTACGGATGGCCCACATGGGCGGCATCGGGGGTGACAGTCGCCGTCAGGGTCACAGTCGTGGGCAGGTTGACCCGCAGCGATCTCGACGGGCCCGTCGGGAGATCATCGATCAGGTCCAGCCCCACATCGGTGGTCCCCGAGGCGCGGGCGGCTACGGACAGGCCCGGGGGGGCGGAGTCGCGGACGTTCACAGCAATCTGGGCCGAATCGACCGCGCCATCGGCATTTCGTGCGGCCAGGCGGAATCGCAAGCCATCGACCTTTTGCGGCGTGAAGGTCATCTTCGGGGAGTTGTTCGCGAGTTGCGGATCGGTCGGTTGCAACTCCACCCGCTGACCCGCGGTCTGCGCCCAATCGCGGAAGGTCCCGACGGCCAGACTGCCGTCCAGGAGAATCTTGCGCCCCACACGAGTCTCCAGAGTGCGCATGGCCGGAAAGGTCCTCCGCCCGTTGGTGAGGTCCTGCGCCTCCAGGCGAGCCTTCGGCGGCGGCGGCGGATCGGGGACGTCGACGCGCTTGGATCTCGTGGCAATCTTGACTGTTCTCGTCGGCGAGACCAGCCCCAGGTCGTTTCGGACCCTGAGATCCACTTCGTAGTTGTGACCTCCTACCAGGAGACTCAACGGGAAGGACGGCGTGGCACCCTGCAGGACGCCAGGCCGTATCACCGCGACCTCCTGATCCGGGTACGTGTACTCCGAGTGGAAAGCCCCTTCCGCGAAGATGTTGATCACGGTCCTTCCGGGAACCCGCGCGAAGACGCCCCACTCGTAGGTGAGCGGCCGCCCGCTCCTGTCGGAGCTGTTCCGACCGTCCAGGCGAAGAGAGGTGCTGAGCGGCGAGGACGGTGGCAAGACCAAGTCTCGGACAGACGGCAGCAGCCTATCGTTCTGGTCGCGGAGGATGGTGATGCTCTGCTCCGGGCCAGGATCTGCGGTGGGGATGCCGTTCAGCGGGTCGGTCATGAAAATCGAGAAGGCGCGAGTCGTCTCGTTCACTCCATCCGAGATCGACAGCAGGACCTTCGTCTCTCCCAGGCAAACGGGCACCACCATCCCTTTCACCTGGCGAACAGCCTGGGAGAAGTTCAACCTCGTCTCCGGCTCGGTGGCCGTGGTTAGCGAGACGGCCGTCGTGGAGGCAGCGTCAGCCGCGCTCCGGTCCGGGGCGCCGATGATCCGCCACCTGTACGTGATCGGGTCACCGTTGGGATCGGAGGAGTTTCGAGCGCTCAGCCCGACAGACGTGACAGCCTCCGGGTGGACCGAAGCGACTCCCGCAGGCTGAAACAGGAAGCCGCGGCGATCCCCGAACAGAGGTGTTTGGTCGGAAAGGAGCTGGCGGAAGGTCGTCACAAACGCACTGGGAGGCACGTCGAACACCGTCGCCGTGACGCTCGCCGTGGCTTCGTTCCCCCGGGCGTCCACGGTCGTCAGGCGGATCAGGTACTCGCCGACGCCTGTCAGAGTGGCGAAGGTCGTGGCTCTTGCGGGCAAAGCGACATGCGCACCAATCAATGCGCCGCGCTCGATGGACCAGCTGTAGCTCACCACGGCCTGGCCGGCGCCGTCCCTGCTGCGGCTCCCGTCGAACTCGACGAACCGAGGCCCGCCCGTGGGCAGATCGATCCGGATCTCGGGCGCGGGCAGGTCACCGATGGCGGGCACGTCAACGGCGACCCGATGCGTGGAGGTTCGCCCCCCGAGCGTGGTCGACGCCTCGAGGACGTTTTCGCCGCCGCGCCGCAAAGTGAGCTCCAGCTCTCGCTCCCTGTCGGTGAGGAAGTTCCCTTTGCTCCGCAGTGAGGTGAAGAACCCCCTGTACTGCTCGCTCCCGTTCACCTTCACCACGACCTCGGGGTAGGTGCGGTTGGTCTCGACCAGCAACGCCGGATCGGCCCCGAGAAGCTTCACTACTCTTTGCAGACCCGGCGTACCGAGGCGTTCATCCTTTGTGACCACCTCGCCATCGCGGGGGCTGAGGAACCACAGGGCACGCGGGTTCGTCGGCTCGGAGACCAGATCCAGGAAGGCGGGCGCCGATTCGGTGGTCCCATCGCTGACCACGAGTGACACGCGCACCGGCCCCTCGACATTCGTCCGCAGGCGGGTCTCCGGAAGATCGGGCCTGGGCAGGAAGGTCGCCGTGGTCGGCGCTGAGAGTACAGGAGAGACCAAGCGCCAGCGGTACGTCAGCGGGTCCTCGTCGGGGTCGGGGCTGGCCGAAGCATCGAGCAGAGCCGAGGGACCGAAGGTGGCCGGTCCCCGTGCTATCGCCGTCGGGGCGTTGTTTCGGACCTCCACTTGCACGGAGCTGCGCGAGGAAAGCTCACCATCGGTAACTTCGAGGTCGTAAGTCTTGGTCCCGTAGACCACTTCAGTGATGGTGGCCTCTCGGACGACGCCTCCCGAGGGGCCTCGGAGGGCTGAAACGGCAGCAAAGTTCCTGAGAAAGGGATCGATTCCCACCCGGGGGGAACGGCTGATGACCTGTCCCTTGTAGCGCCACGTGTAGGTGGGTGAAGGATTGGCGCGCGAAGCCCGCGTGCGGCTTGCGTCGAGCACGTAGCTTCGCCTGGTTGGAATGACTTGGTTGTCGCCCGCGTCGGCCACCAGGTCGGGCTCCAGGACGGTATACTCGAAGGTCCTCGTGGACCCGCCGACGACCGGAATGGGGAGGTTGGAGTTGGAGTCGATGCCAGAGACCTCGATGGTTCCGGTTACGACGCCCAGGGGGGCGTTGGGGCCGACCTCGACACGGAACTCGTACTCACCGAGTCCGACGAAGAAGTTCCGATTGCCGGACCTGAGCTTCGTCACGACGAACTGGTCGCCCGGGAAACGCAACGTGGCCGAGACCTGCTTCAGCCTCTCCGAACGGATGGTTGAAGGTTCGGCACCGAGAGTGAACTCCACGAATCTCGTCGACCCCCGGAACATCAGTCGCCGCTTGGCCTCCAGGCGCGACAAGAGGAGGGCCATCCTCAGTTCGACCGTCCAGGACGAGGTCGAACCATCCGAACGGGCGGCGACAGCGCCGCCGAGAATCTCGTCCGTCCCGGATGCGGTCGCAACCACGAAAACTCTCCCGAGCGTGGCCGCGGGAGAGACCGCAACGAAGTAGGTGAGCACGGTCGAGGCTCCGGCCGAAAGCCGGGGCAGAGGGCCGGGCGCGGCCGTGACGGTGTAGTCGGAGGAGACGTTCGTGTTATCCGAGGCCGTGCGGAACTCGAGCCCTGAAGCCGTCAGAAGCGCAGCGGTGCCTCCAATGTTGCGGATCGTGGCGCGGACCTCGACGCCTGCCTGGCCGGTGACGACCGTGGCCTGGCCGAGCTGGACGGCCAGGTACTCGAGCTGCGCGCCCGGGAACACGTTGGCCGCGGTGCTCCCCTGGCTCTCATTGCCCGCGGCGTCCGTGGCCGTCACGAACACGGTGGGATTCACGTTATCGCCGATGGAAAGGCCGAAGAGGCCGTCCTGCGCATCGGCCGTGACCGTCCCGATCGAGCCGAGCCGAGTGGCACTGGAGAAGATCCGGATCAGCGCGCCGCGCTCGGCGCTGCCGGAGAGCTCGTCGTCGGTGCCCAGGGCGCGAGACGTCACGTTGAGGATGGGCGCGTCCGGCGCCACGATGTCATTGGTCGCGGAGACCGCCCCGCTTTCGTTGAGCGCCGCGTCCCGGACCGTGGCGAAGATCAGGCTTCGCTGATTGTTCCCCAGACTCACGGGGCCCCAGTTGCCCGCAGAGCCGATCTCCGCCGTGGTCAGCAGCGTGGTCCTCTGGGAATCTGTGAAGAGGCGCAGGGTCGCTCCCGGCTCGCCGGTGCCCGAGACCAGGTCGTCGGTCGTCGGCGGACTCTGGGTCACGGACAAGGTCGGGGCTGCCGGGACCAGGATGTCGTTGGTGACGGTGACGCCGCTGCTCTCGTTCAACGCCGCGTCCCGGACGACGACGACGACCGTCGCGTTGGTGTTGTCGCCGATCGCGAGCGGGCCCCAGTCGCCCGCGCTCGAAACGGCGCGAGTGGCGAAGGGTGATGCCTGGTTGGAGCTGGTAAAGAATCGAACTGTTGCTCCGGCCTCGGCCGTGCCCCGGATAGAATCGGCGGTTCCCGGCGGGCTCTGGGTCAGGGTGATCGCAGATGGCTCGGGTGCGATGATGTCGTTCGTGGCCGCCGTTCCAGGTCCTTCGACAGAGCCCGAGGCCGCCGTCACGAACACGGTGCCGTTGGCGTTGTCGCCGATCGAGAAAGGTCCCCAGGAGCCGTCGCTCAGGGCCGTCCCGGAGACGATGAGCGTCGTCTTGGACGGGTTGCTGTAGACCCGGATCGTGAGGCCCGCCCCGCCGGCCACGGAGCCGCTGACGGTGTCCGCCGCGCCCGGGGCGCTCTGCTTCACGCGCACGACGGGAGCCACGGGCGGGTTGGTGGCCGAAATTCCTGTGCTCTCGTTGCCGGCCGTGTCGGAGGCCGTGACGAAGACGAAGAGGTTCGTATTGTCGCCGATCGAAAGCGGGCCCCAGGCGCCGCTCGAGTTGACCGTGCCGGAGACGATCAGGTTCGTCCGGGCGGCACTGGTGTAGACCTTGATGCCGGCGCCGGCCTCGGCAGTGCCACTCACCGTGTCCTGGATGCCTGGAGCGCGCTGCGTCACGGTCACGGCCGGGGCCTCGGGCGGGACGATGTCGTTGGCAGCGTTTGCGCCGGGCCCTTCGTTGCCGGCAGCATCGGTCGCGGTCACGAAGGCCGTGCCGTTGGCGTTGTCGCCGATCGAGAGTGGACCGTACGCCCCCGCGCCTGTGGCGGTGCCTTGCACGATCAGGTTGGTCTTCGCCGAGCTCGCGTAGACCTTCACCGTCGCCGCAGCCTCCGCTGTGCCGCCCACCGTATCGTTCGTGCCCGGGTTTTTCTGGGTGACGGAAACCGTCGGAGTCAATGGGGCGGTTATGTCGTTGGTTCTCGACGTGCCGCCGCTCCCATTCCCCGCGGCGTCGGTGGCGGTCACGAAAACCGTGGCGTTCGCGTTGTCGCCGATCGAGAGCGGGCCGTAGCTGCCGTCGTTGGCGGCCGTGCCCTGCACGATGAGCGTCGACTTCGAGGAGCTCGTGAAGACACTGATCGAGGCTCCGGCCTCGGAGGCGCCGCTGACCGAGTCGGCCGTGCCGGGACTGTTCTGGGCGATGGTCGCGCTGGGGGCGGCGGGGGCCGTTATGTCGTTGGTGGCTGGGGAACCCGGTCCTTCGCCGCGCGCGTCCGTCACGGTCACGAACACCGTCGCGTTCGTGTTGTCGCCGATCGAAAGCGGACCGTAGGCGCCGCCGCTCGTGGCCGTGCCTTGGACGATCACCGACGTCTTCGAGGAGCTCGTGTAAACCTTCACAGTGGCGTTGGCCTGCGCGGTCCCGCTCACGGTGTCGGCCGTGCCCGGCGTGTTCTGAGCCACGCTCACCGTCGGCGCGGACGGGACCGAGATGTCATTCGAAGCGGAGGTTCCACTGCTCTCGTTGCCCGCGGCGTCCGTTGCCGTGACGAAGAGCGTGGCGTTCGTGTTGTCGCCGATCGAGAGCGGGCCGTAGGTGCCGCCGCCCGTGGCGCTCCCCTGGGCGATCAAGCTGGACTTCGCGGAGCTCGTGTAAACCTTCACGGTCGAACCGGCCTCGGCCGTGCCGCTCACGGTGTCGGCCGTACCGCCGCTGTTCTGGGTGACCGTGACGCCGGGCGCCGAAGGGGGCACGATGTCGTTGGCGGCGGAGGCGCCCGGCCCTTCGTTGCCTGCCGCGTCCGTGGCCGTGGCGAAGACGGTGCCGTTGGTGTTGTCGCCGATCGAGAGCGGGCCATAGGCGCCGCCCGCGGTGGCCGATCCCTGGACGATGACCGAGCCCTTCGCGGCGCTCGGGTAGAGCTTGACGGTCGCGTTGGCCTCCGCCGTGCCGTCAGCGGTATCGGCCGTGCCGGGGGTGTTCTGGGTGACCGAGACCGTTGGAGTGAGCGGAGCCACCGTATCGTTTGTTGCCGTGGTGCCGTCGCCCTCGCCCACGGAGTTCGTTGCCGTGACGAAGATCGAAGAGTTGGAGTTGTCGCCGATGGCCAGGGGACCGTAGGCGCCCAGGCTCGTGGCCGTGCCTTGCACGATCAGAGTGGCCTTGTCGGCCGCCGTGTAGACTTTGATGGTGGAGGAGATCTCCGCAGTGCCGCTGACCGTGTCGGCGGTGCCCGGCGCGTTCTGGGCGACGGTGGCGGTCGGGGCCGGGGGCGGGGAGCCCGAGATGTTGGCGGCCGAAACGGGCGGACTGGAGTTGTTGGCCGCATCGAACGCGAACACGAAGACGATCGGATGGGCATTGTCTCCGATGGAGAGCGGCCCGTAGTTGCCACTGCCGTCCACCGTTCCCGAGACGATGAAGTTGGAGTTACCGCCGCTGGCGCTGCTGAAGACGCCGACGTTGATGTTGGGCTCGGCTGTTCCCGAGACCGTGTCGGCGGTGCCCGGAGCGTTCGCTGTGACCGAGGCCGTAGGAGTCAACGGAGCGACGATGTCGTTGACGCCGGCGGTGCCCGGGCCCTCGATGCCGGCCGTCGCAGTCACGAAGACCGCGTCGTTCGTGTTGTCACCAATCGAGAGCGGACCGTAGGCGCCGAGGAAGTTGGCAGTGCCCTGGACGATCAGCGTCGCCTTGGTCGAGCTGGTGTAGACCCGGATGGTCGCGTTGGCGTCGGCGGTGCCGGACACGGTGTCCGCCATGCCGGGGAAGTTCTGCGTCACAGTGACGGTAGGCGCCGAGGGTGTCGGGATGCTGTTGGTGGCGGTGATGCCAGAGCTCTCGTTTCCTGCGGCGTCCGATGCGGTGACGAAGATCACCGCGTTGGTGTTGTCGCCGATCGAGAGCGGTCCCCAGTTGCCGCTGCTGTCCGCAGAGCCGTTGACGATGAGCGAGGTCTTGTCCGAGCTCGTGTAGACCCGGATGCTGGCGCTCGCCTCCGAGGTTCCGCTGGCTGTGTCTGCTGTCCCGGCGTTGTTGGACGTGACCGTGACACTCGGGGGGGCAGGTGTGACGATGTCGTTGTTCGCGACCGCGTTCGGTCCCTGCTTGCCCGAGTTCGTCTCGGTCACGAAGACCTGGGAGTTGGCGTTGTCGCCAATCGAGATGGGACCGAAGGCGCCATTGGAACCGGCCGTGCCCGAGGCGAGCTGCGTCGTCCGGCCGAAGTCGGAGTAGACCCGGATCGTGGCGTTGGCAGTCGCGGTTCCCGAGATTGTGTCGTCGGTTCCGGGCGGGTTCTTCGTGACGGTCACGCTGGGCGGGGAGATGGCAGGGTTGAAGCTGATCACCAGGATGCTGTAGCTCCCCGAGACGGTGCCGCTGATCTTGATGTCGAAGTTTCCGGCGCCTCCGGTCATCAGTATCGAGCTGCCGGAGAATGTCGGACTCGGAGTAAATCGAGTCAGCGGGTCCTCGTTCCCCAGGGCGTTCACGAGGACGCCTGTCATGCCGGTCGAGCCCGTGGCGAAGTGGAGCTGGTAACCCGTCGACGAGGCGCTCCCCGCGAATCGCAGGAAGTCGACATCCGAGCTGCTCTCCAGCGTACCGGCCAGCGCCGAGCCATCGAGAGTGATGCTGTCGCGAGGCGACTGGATATCGCCCTGCGTGGAGGCGTGATCGCCGCCCGCGAAGGCCGGCCAGGTACTGGCGAGAAGAAGGGCGAGCACGAGCCCGGTCCGTGCAAGCGCCGCCTGTGCAAGATGAACCGACGAACCCGCGTTGAAACTCACGGACACGACCTCCTGCCCGAAACCGGCCTCCGCCGTGGCTGGATCAGACGCTGTGAGAGCGCCGCCAGAGGTCGCGCCGCACGCCTCTTGCCGAAAGCGTAACCTAAACTACCAAAGTAGTCCAGTGGCGCGTGGGCGCAGGGCAGGGTCTCGGCAATGTCGCGAGCCCGGAGGCGAAAACGGGGACTGGCTCTCACGCATGGACAGATCTCTTGAACTATCTGTCGGATTCGAATGGACTGAGCGCATCCGAAACACCCAAGAGCCGCATAAAATGGGGGTCCAGGGGGCCTTCGGCCCCTTGGCGGAGGTTCGGAGGCGGCGCCTCTGAGTGGAATGCCTCGAGTGAGCATTGATGCTGGCTCTCAACGATCTGTCAATGACTGAGGGACTGGCTCCGGAAGCCCGCTTGAAATCTGGCCGTCGCCAGGTCGGTTGGCCGGGCTTCCGATGCCTGTGCCCGCTCTTCGCCGACTCTGTTCGTCGCCCTGGGGCGCGGGGGGCTTGCCCCCGCCTCACTCCTGCGCTTGCGGCCGGACCCAGCCCTGGGTGCCGTCGACGGTGACGGTCTGGCCGTCGGTGGCGGCGGCGAGCAGGCCGGCGGCGCCTGCGACCGCGGGGAGTGCGAACTCTCGCGCCAGCAAGGCCGCGCTAGACCAGGCACCGCCCGACTCGACGGCGACGGCGCCGGCGCGCGCCACGATGGGCGACCAACCAAGCGACGCAGCCGGCGCCAGGAGCACCTCCCCCGGCAAGAGCCGCGCGCCGTCGCTCGCGTCGCGGACGATGCGGCACGGGGCCGTCACCCGGCCGGGCGACACGCCCACTCCCGGGACTGCGCCCGGCGGAGCCGCGACCGCCCCGGGAACTTGCTGGTTCCAACTGGGACCGGAAGCCATCCCGACCTCGGGTCGCTCGAGGAGCTCTCGCGCGTCCCGGCCGTCCCACTCGCCCCTGAGCCAGCGCTTCACGTCGGCGAGCGGCAAGTCGAAAATGACGCCGGCTTCCTCGATGAGGCCATGGGCCGCCATCCTGCGGCCGCTCTCCAGCAGCGCCGCGCGCAGCGGCAGCCGAACGGCCGCGAGCGCCGAGGCACGGTGCGCCCGAGCAGCCAGCGCCCGGCGAAAGCGCTCCGCCAGCCAGAGCGCCCAGCCGGCGCGCCAGCCGCCGAGCTCACGGCGGACCAGCGCCAGGGCTCGCGTATAGGCCGCGAGCGCGGCGGCGCGCGGGTCCTCGGCGGACGGGTGGCCGAGCAGGACGCTCAGCTGCTCCAGGAGAAAGCGTGGCTCCTCGCGCCAGGTCCTCGCATGCGGATCTTTCGGGTCCGACGTCCAGTGGCCGAACTCGTCCAGGAACACCTCGAAGTGAGCGCGGAAGCTGCTGCCGTCCGGAAGGCGTGTCAGACTGAAAGGCTCCGTCGAATCCTCGGAAAGTGCCTGCGCCACCCCTGGCTCGTTCCTGGCAGCGCGGGCCAGGTCATGGAGACGGCAGCCCGGCTCGATCCCGGCTGCCTGCAGAGCGGCGGCGCCGAGCTGGGCGGCAACGGCACGGGATCTCTCCGCGAAGGCCGGTGCCAGCGCCCGCTCCAGGCAAGCGCTCCACGCCAGCGCCGCGCCCTCGACGCCCCAGAGCGAGCCAGATCGTAGCGCCTGCTGCCGGGAACGCACCTCGAGTTGCTCCCGCAGCTGCAGTCCTGTGACGCCCGAGAGATCGTCACCGGCCTCGCGCAAGGCCTGCGCCATGAGCCGCTCGCAATGCTGCGGGAACCGGGCCGCCCGGGCGTCGAGCGCCAGGAACCGCCGGGCGCGTGCCGCTCCGCGCGGCAGTACGCCTGCCTGGCCCGGTCGACCTCGGGCCGGCAGGGCGTGCTCCGGGAGCCAGGCCCGGGCGCGCGGCGTCGTCGGATCGCCTGCCATCACCTGCACCGGAATCTAGCAGTCCGGCTAGAGCTCTCGTGTTACGGCTCTGTGACATGGCTGTGTCTGCTTCCGACGACGCCGCCGGGGGCGTCATGCTGCCGGGAGCTTCTGTACGAACTCCAGCTCGTGGCCGTCCGGGTCGGCGAAGTAGATGCGCCGGTAGCGGCCGTCGTCCATCAGCTCCGCCGAGGGCTCGACCCCGCCCCGCGACAGCTCGCCGATCAGCGCGTTCACGTCGGGGTGGGAGAATCCGATGTGCTGGATTCGCACCGTCTCGTACGGCTCCGAGTCGTCGGCCGCCTCCGTGTTCTCGCAGAGCGATAGGTACGCCGGCTGGCCGTCGCCGGACGGGCCGAAGTGGACCCAACGGCTCCCGTGGCTCGGTTTTCCGCTCCAGCGGGTGACCCAGGCGGGGAAGAGCTTGCGGTAAAACGCGAGGCTGCGGTCGAGGTCTCTAACGGTGAGAAACGCGTGCTCCAGTCGGATGGTCTCGGTGTTCATGTCCTGCTCCTTCGGCGGCGCCGGCGGACCCGCCCGGGGCGGGCGCGCTTGCCCGCATCCTCCGGAACTGGCGAGGTCCGTTCGTTCCGCTCGAAAGCGAGGATAGCGCGCGCGGACAGGATACTGGCGACATGGACAATCGGTTGGCGGGATGCCAATGCAAGGGCGCCCTCCGACGCGACACGGCCATTGGACACGGCCGCTTGAGGTCCCGTGGCGTCTACCCGTACCGGGTTTTCGGCCCGGGTGTTTCCGGCGGACGTCAGTCGGGTTGCTTCCCGAACGCCGGGCTGGCCAGGGCCGTGCGCCACTGAAAGGCGGTCCTCAGGCCAACGGCCCGGGTCATGCGGGTCAGCCCTCGCTGGGCCGAGGCGAGCATGTCGGTGTCGGCGGACTCGAGCGCGTCCAGCAGGAGCGGCACGGCCTTGGGATCGCCGGCCGCAGCCAGGGCGTCCAGGACGTGGCAGTTGCCATCGTGGCCCATGTCGTAGTCGGACTCGGAGACGTGGGTCAGCGTGAAGAGCGGCAGGCCGTCGAGCAGGTGCCGCATTGCACGCGCGATGTGCTCGTGGGCCACGTAACGCAAGAGCGGCAGGCTCCGCTCGTCGCCCAGCACGGCCAGGTAGCCGGCCGCCAGCTCCTGCGTGAAGCAGGTGCCGCGGGCCAGCTTCTGCATCAGGTAGGGATAGGCGGCCTCCCCGGCGGCGGCGAGCTGCTGCTTCCTGGCCTCGGCCGAGAGCTCCCGGAAGGTCTTGAGCAGACCGTCGGCCGTACGGCTGTCGGCTGCGGCTTCCAGGAGCGCGGTGAGCGAATCGGGTGGAGGAACCTGGGCTGCTGGGACGGCGGCGTCGGCCAGCAGCTTCGCGAGCGCCTTGGCCGGCGTGTAGTTGCCGGCCAGCACAGGGACCGGCTCGGGGTCGCGGGCGGCGGCCTTGCTGGCCCTGCGCGCTTCGAGGATGGGTATGACGCGCGCGCGAACGGGCCGACGCCAGGATGCGGGCGACACGAACCAGACGCCCACGAGCGTGACGAGCAGGGCGGTGGACCAGGCGGGCAGGTGCACCATCAAGGGGGCGTCGCGCGGAATGCGTGTTGCGGCGTAGATGAAGGAGACGCCGATGGCCAGCACGAAGGCGCCGATGTTGAGCGACTTGCCCGAGGGGGCGTCGGCTTGCCCCTTGTTCCACTCGGCGGCTGCGGCGGCCCTCAGACCGTCCATGAGCGTGCCCGCCACGGGCCGCTCCCGGGTGCGGACGACCTCGGGCTCGGGCAGGTCCTCCGTGGAGCCCTTCTCGATCTTCTCCAGCTCGCGCTTGTCGGCCAGAATCCCCATGTGGCCAGTGAAGAGCTGCTCGATCCAGTCCTGGCGGCCCTCCCGCCGCATGCCCTGGAGCCAGCGGGAGATCGTCTGGTTAGGTCCGCCGGGCGCACGGTCGTAGGCGCCCACGTACCAGGCGTCGGCAAGATGCTCGGCCTGCGCGGGCTTGAAGGGCCCGAACCCCCAGGCGTCGAGGTACTCGCGCAGCTTCTCGGCCTCGCTCTGGCACGCTTTGGACTGCGCCCGAGTGCTGACGGACCAGGCTTCGGCGATCTCGAGGGCGCCCTCAGGGTTGCCGGCGGCGGCCAGGGAGTCGGCCAGTATCAAACCGACTCCCCAGCCCTCGTGGTGCGCGGTCTTGAGCAGCTCGCGAGCGGCCGCGCGATGGCTTCCGACGAAGTAGGCGAAGAGGCCGCGGCCCAGGGAGACCAGCTCGAGCAGCACCGGGCCGGCATAGGAGTCGGGCGTGGCCGGTAGCCCACTCAGCAGGCGGTTGCCCGCGACCGGGTCACCCGCGTAGGAGAGCAGCTCGTGGAAGCCGCGCCACAGCGCCACGTCGGTGCGGCGCGGACGCAGCGCGTAGGCGGTGCGAAAGGAGTCGAGGATGCGCTGGAACTGGCCAGCCTTGGCACCCCAGCCGGCCATGCGCCAGAGCGCCATCGCGAACTCGTAGTTGGTCTCCAGGTCCTTCGGGCAGCCGCCGATCGCCTCGTTGAGCAGCCGGGCTGCTTCGGGGTCCGACCCTCCCCAGAATCGGCCGGAGAAGCCGTAACGGCCGGTCGGGGTCCATCCGCCGTTCAACCGGGCGTCGCGTCCCCAGATGAGCATCGGGGAGTCGTCCGTGCGGCGCGTGACAAGCTCGTAGAGCTCGTCGTACCGCTCCTGCTCGCGTGCCCACTCTCGGCGGTCCATTTCCCGGGGGATGGCCTTGCGTCCGAGCAGCATGTACTCCGTGATGATGGCCGGCTCCTTGGTCGCTGAAACCGCCCACTCCAGGTAGTCGCGGGCCGAGTCCGGGTACCCCAGCTGCACGCGCTGGCGGGCGCGCGCGATCACCACTTCCGGCTCCAGGCTCGCCTCCGGCACGCCCGTCAGCGCCTGGCGCGCTTCGTCCGGGCGGCCCAGGGCGTAGAGCTGCTCCGCCACGAGCCCCTTCAGGAGGTCGAGCTTGGGCGCCAGTTCGCGCGCCTGTTGCAGGTGCTCCAGGCGCTGCGCGGGCTCAAAGGATGCGGCCGCCAGCGCGGCGTGATCGGAGGCCGTGGCCGATCCCCCGTCGAGCGAGGCCTGGAGCGACGCGCGGAGCACCTCGGAGGTCCCGTCCAGCAGGGCGCGCTCGCCTCGGGCCACGGCGGCCCGGATCGTGGTCGAATCCTGCCCCCGGAGCGTTTCCCGCCCCGCCAGAACCAGGATGAGCATCAGGGGGACCCCCCTCGCGAAGCGCATCTCGCATATTTCTTAGCACAACCTGTGGCGTTGCGCCAAGCGGTCGTCGGGGAGGGGGGGGCGCGCGGTTCACGGGTCGGCTCCCCGCTCATCCTGAGCTTGTCGAGGGATGATCTGCACAGGATGCGGCTTCTGCGCGAGGCGCCCTTCGACAAGCTCAGGGCGAGCGGTTACCGTGTGATGCCCCCTCCCACTTTCTGCGAGCGCATCCGCCAGGGAGGGGGCGCATGTCGGCATTGTGATCCTCACGCGACGCGTGTACAAAGGCGCGGATGACCGGGCACGACGCAGAGCGGGGCGGCAGGCAGGGGAGGGGAATCGGGCTGGGGCTGGCGGCCGGGCTCGTGCTGGCAGCGGCAGGTGCCAGCGTCGGACTCTTCAAGCCGTACGAGGTGTACGGGGTGCCGGTGAAGGTCTTTCAGCTCGGGTACTTCAACTTCGACCGATCGATCGCCCCGTGGCTGGGAGCGGGGGCGATCTGTGTCCTGCTGGCCTGGTTGGCTCTTTCCACACCTCTGGGCAGGCTGGCGATGGCGGCGGGGCGCTCCAGGGCCGGGGCCGTGGCGGCGATCGCGGCCGTCCTGGCGACGCTGGTGCCCGGGCGCCCCGCAGGTTTGATGTCCGTGCTGGCGTTGGCGTGCCTGGCGCCGCTGGGAATCGCGCTCTGCCGGGCGAGCTTCGCGCCCGGGGCGGCGAAGGCAGCCCTGTGGCTAGACGCCGCGGCTGGCGCGCTCTCGAGATGGCCCTGGCGGCGCTTCGTGTGCGCGGCGGTGCTGACAGCGTTCGGGATGGCTGCGCTGGTGTCGGTACTCGCCTTCGACCGGATGCCGCACATCCACGACAGCGTCACCTACTGGGTCGGCGGCAAGCTCTTCGCCAGCGGGAGGCTGGCCTGGGACCTGCCTGCCGAGCTGCGCCCCTACTTCCGATTCTCATTCATCCTGGAGCTGGGCGAGCGGCAGGTGCCCATGTATCCTCCGGGCGCGGGGGCCTTCCTGGCACTCGGGCATCTGGCCGGGGTGCCCTGGCTTGCGCAGCCGGCGCTCTGCGGCGGAATCGTCTGGCTGCTCTGCGTCTTCTGCAGGCGCGTTGCGGGTGACCCTACGGCGCGGATTGCGGCCGCTCTGGCTCTGCTCTCCCCGTTTCTGATCGTCATGTGCGGCGAGACGATGAGTCATCCGGCGTCGCTCTTCACGTTTCTGCTCTTCCTGGTGGCCTACGCGCGCATGGCGGGTCAGCGGCGTCCGGTGGGCTGGGCATTCGCCGCGGGGTTGGCGCTCGGGGCGCAGGTGGCGGTCCGGCCTCTGACGGCATTCGGGCTTTCCCTGCCGTTTGCCGTGGACATGCTGATCCGGAGCTGGCGCTCTCCGCGGAGGCAGGCGCCGGCCGCGCTGGCGATGGGGGTGGGGCTGGCCATGGTCGTATCGGGTCTGCTGGCGCTGAACGCGCACCTCACGGGCGATCCGTTGCAGTTCGCGCACGCCGCGTACTTGAAGGGCACCTATCGGCTCGGGTTCGGTCCGTACAACCTGGGGAACGATCACTGGCCCGAGAAGGGAATCGCCCAGTCGCTCTGCAACTGGAACGCACTGCAAAAGTACATGTTCGAGTGGCCGCTGCCGGCGCTCACGCCGCTGCTGGCGCTCCTGCTCTGCACGCGGCGACTGACGCCCTGGCAACGCCTGGGGCTGGCGTCCGCGCTCAGCCTCTCGGGGGTCCACGTCCTGCACTACTTCCAGGATCTCTGCCTGGGGCCCCGCTACTACTACGAGATGCTTGGCGTGCTCCTTTTCCTGTCTGCGTGCGGGCTGGCGCAGCTGGCGAGAGTGCTGGCCGGGAGCGGCTTGGAGCCGGCGCGCGCTCGTGGTGGCATCGCCCTGGCCGTCGTGCTCTGCACGTTGACCGGAGCTGTGATCTCGGGGCCCGGTTTGATCGCCTTCTTCTCGGATCGCTTCTACGGAGCTGGGCCAGAGCTGCGCGAAGCCGTCCGGCGGCAGGGGCTGGGGGCCGAGTCTCTCATCCTGGTCGATGAGCCGCTCTGGCTCTCGGCCATATCGCTGGAGCCGGGCGATCTCCAGAGTGGCCCGGTCTTCGCCCGCCATCTTCCCGAGCTGCGGCCGCTTCTGGCAGCCTATCCCGGACGAAAAACCTGGCGGGCCGTTTCGGGCCCGCCAGGCGGCGTGACGCTGGAACCGTTCGCGGCGGGAGCCCGCTGAGAGGCGCCCGGCGCTGTACGGGGCTGTCAGGGCAACAGGGCCTTCAGGCCGTCGCGCAGGACGTTGTAGCCGGTCTGCCACGACTGGTTATAGGAGGCCTGGAGCGTGGTCTGAAGGCTGGCGCGGTCGAAGTTCGACACGAGGCCGCTCGAAAGGGCCTGATCGATGAACGTGCGCAGCACCTCGTAGCCTTCCTGATAAGTCTTGTCGTAGCTGCACTCCAGAGCGGTCGCGTAGTAGAAGCCGCGGAGCTCACCCGAAGGGAGGTTCTCGGCGCGCTTGATGGCAGCGTGCTGGATCTCCCAGGCCGCCTTCCAGCTCTTCGAATAGCTCGCCTGGCGCGCCGCGCGCACCAGCAAGCCCAGCTCGCGACTCGGAATCAGCGCCTGGCCCCGCTTCTCCAGATTGTCCAGGTACTTCTCGAGGACCTTCCAGGCGACCTCATAGCTCTTCTCATAGGAGGACTGCCGCGCCAGGTGCATGTAAGCCGCGAAGGTGGCCGGCTGGCTGCTCGTGAAGTCACCGGTGTTGTTCGACGCCGTCTTGGCCGCTTCGTGGAGGATCTTGTAGGCGTCCTGCCAGCTGCGATCGTAGGAAGCGTCTCGGCCGCTCTCCAGCGCCATCCGCAGGCCCAGCGGTAGCGGGCCCAGATCGCTCAGAGCGCGCTGCACGACGCTGTGCAGGATCTTCCAGCCCTCTTCGTAGGTCTTGCCGTAGCTCTGCTGCAGGCCGATGTGGAGGAATCGGCTGAAACTGTCGGTCTCGAACGACCCGCTGCCGCCGCCCGCGTCGCCGGTGCCGTAACCCGATAGTCCCTGGAGCTTCTTGACCGTCTTCGGACTCTTCCCCTCCGAGGGGAGCATCTTCTCGAGCTGACGGGCGGTCAGACCCAGCGCGATGCGCGAGTCGCGATCGGTCGGCTGGGCCCGCTCGTCCTCCGCCAGTACGGCCGCCGGCGCAAACAAGGCCGCCATCCCGAGCAGCAATGCCATGGAAGTGCCAAGGAACCTGTGCGTACGTGCCCTCATCGCGAATCCTCCGCTTCACGGGCCGCTCGTCGGAGCAGCCGACCCGCCAGCGATTATGGCACGAGAAAACCGGGGACACACGACCTATTTCCTTGGAAATAGGTCGTGTGTCCCCGGTTTTCTCCAGACGGGCAGGTCGTAGTGGTTGCGGACGTGGCGGAGGGTCAGGACCCAATCGCGTGTGGCCCAGCCGGCCACGAGGACGGCTCCGGCTCCGGTCAGGAGTGCGCCGGGAGGGAGCTCTAGCTGCAGCCCGCTGCCGGGCGCAAACCACAGCGCCGCGGCAGCCACGAGCATCAGGACGCCCACCGTCGACTCCAGACAGAGGTTCAGCTCCCACAGGCACTCGGGTGGCTCGAGGCCGCCCTCGCTCTGGTCCGGCTTCCCGGCGCGACGCCGGCCCAGTACGGTCATGTCCCGCATCAGCCCCTGGACAAAGACCAGTACCGCTAGCCCGCCGAATAGCTGCTCGACCCCGACCGGCCGCGCCGGCCCCTGGCCGACCAGGCCCAGTACGACGCCCGCCGCGAGCACAGCCGCGCTGAGGTTCCGCTCGCTCATGGCGCCAACTCTACTCGCGGGAAAACCGGGGACACACGACCTATTTTTTTAAAATAGGTCGTGTGTCCCCGGTTTTCCCGCCTTTCGCACTGGGAATGGGAACGGGCGGCCAGGTTTCCCTGGCCGCCCGTGTTGAGCTGCTATCAGCCCGGCGAGGTTGGCCCTTGGGTCAACCTCTCGGGATTTCAGCGCCGGCCCCAGCCGCGATCGTCGCGACCGCGACCGCCGTCGCGCCCGCCGCGCCGGCCGCCGCCGAAGCCACCACCACCGCCGCCGCCGCCACCGCCACCGAAGCCGCCGCCGAAGCCGCCCGAGCGGGCAGGCTTGGGTCGCGCCTCGTTGACCGTGAGGGTCCGCGAGTTGACGGTCTGGTTGTTCAGCGCCGCGATGGCCTTCTGGGCCTCTTCGTTATTCGGCATCTCGACGAAGGCGAAGCCCTTCGGCCTGCCCGAGTCGCGGTCCATCGGGAAAACGATCTCGCTGACGGAGCCGTGCTTGCCAAAGAGCTCCTGGAGCTCTGCATCCGTCGTCTCGTACGACAGGTTTCCAACGTAAATACGCATCGCGTATTCTCCTTCCATGCTGGTGCGGTTCAGTGCTCTACCCCGTCCGGGTCGAGAATACGCGCCCCAAATGTGGCCGGAAGTATAGCGCATCTCGAGCCCCATTGCACCAAAAAAAGCGCGGCCGCTCACTGGCTCCCCGCTCGCCCTCTCACCCCGCCCGCGCATCGGCCACAACCGGGCAGTGCTAGGATGTTCCCGGGCCCCCGGTTTCGCGCGCGGGCCCACCAGTTCATGATGTCGAAGACCGATGGGGTGCGTGGACCGGCCGCTGCCGCCGCAACGGTCGTGCTCGCCGCCTTTGGTACCGGTGGCCTCTCGGTCTGGTTCGCCCCCGGCGGCGTCGCGGGGTTCGCCCTGGTCGCCGCAATCGCGCTCGTCACCGCGGCAGTGGGCGCCGCCGTCGTGTCTCTCCTGGCGTCCGCTCGCCTCCGGAAGAGCCTTGCGCCCCTGGCCGCCTTCGCTCGCGAGCTCTCCAGCCAGCGCGACTTCTCCCGCCGCGCGCCGGCCGCCACCCTGCCCGAGCTCGCCCCCGTCGCCGAAGCCGTGGATGAGCTCCTGCTCCAGGTGCAGTTCCGCGATCAGCAGATCGAGCGACAGAAGGAGCAGCTCGAAGAAGAAGTCGGCCGCCGAACCGCCCAGCTCGAACGCACGATGGAAGAGCTCCGCGCGGCCCGAGACCGCGCCGAGGAGAGCGGCCGCAGCAAGGCCATGTTTCTGGCCAACATGAGCCATGAGATCCGAACGCCGATGAACGGCATCATCGGGATGGCCGACCTGGTGCTCGAGTCGACGCTGACGCCTCAGCAGGCCGAGTGCCTCGAGACCATCCGCTCCTCGGCCGAGTCCCTCACGACCATCATCAACGACGTCCTCGACTTCTCGAAGATCGAGGCCGGCCGGCTGGAGCTCAACCCGGAGAAGTTCCGGCTGCGCGAGAGCCTTGCTTCGGCGATGAACACGCTGGCGCTCGGCGCGGAGGCCAAGGGGCTGGAGCTGGTCTGGAAGGTCGCGGGCGACGTCCCCGACGCCCTGGTCGGCGATGCCGGCCGCCTGCGGCAGGTGCTGGTCAACCTGATCGGTAACTCCGTCAAGTTCACCGAGCAGGGCGAGGTCGCCGTCGGGGGCGAGCTCGAGTCGACCTCGCTCGGCCAGGTCGTGCTCCGCTTCCAGGTGCGGGACACCGGCAATGGGATCGCCCCCGAGGATAGGCCTCGGCTCTTCCGGCCGTTCGAGCAGGCAGACAACTCTGCGACCCGCCGCTTCGGCGGCACCGGACTGGGGCTGGCCATCGTCCACCAGCTCACGCAGCTGATGGGGGGCCGGACCTGGTTTGAGAGCGAGGTCGGGCGCGGCAGTTCCTTCTTCTTCACAGTCCGCCTGGGACTGCAGCGCGATGTCGAAACTCCGCCCGCCGCCGCGGGTCTTGAGACCGTCGCCGGTCGCCGGGTGCTTCTCGTCGACGACAACGCGCTGGCGCGAGACTTCGCCGCGGAGCTGATCGCCTCCCTGGGTCTGGCAGTCGAAGCGGCAGACGGCGCGGCGGCGGCCCTGGCGCGGATCGAGGAGGCCAAGGCCTCGGGACTTGCGCCATTCGATGCGGCGCTCATCGACGCCAGGATGCCGGGTGTCGACGGCTTCGCGCTGGCCCGCGAGCTGACGAGCGGCGGTGTCGGCCCGCCCGTCGTGATGATGCTCTCCCAGACCGGGCGCTTGGACGCCGCGGCGCGCGCGCAGTCGATGGGTGTGGCGGCCTACGTGCCCAAGCCGCTCGGCCGCGCCGAGCTGGCAGGCGCGTTTCGCGTGGCGTTCGGGCTCGAGGCGCCTCCCGCGCCCGTCTCGGCCTGGGGCGGCGGCCAGTCCGCGGCAGTCCCCGCGGGCCCGCAGCGGGTCCTGTTGGCCGAGGACAACCCCGTGAACCGGGCTCTGGCGCAGAAAGTCCTGGAGCCTCGCGGGCATAGCGTCCGGGTAGCCTGCGACGGGATCGAGGCCGTGGACGCCGCGCTGGGCGAGCCGTTCGACGTCATCCTGATGGACGTGTCGATGCCCCGGATGGATGGCCTGCAGGCGACGGAGGCGATCCGGCGGCTGGAGTCCCCGCAGGGTAGGAGGACGCGGATCGTGGCGCTGACGGCGCACGCGCTCAAGGGCGATCGCGAGCGGTGCCTTGCGGCCGGGATGGACGGCTACATGACGAAGCCGATCCGGCCGGGCCAGCTCTGCGAAGTGGTCGAGAAGCGGTCCATGCCCGCGGAGGTCGAAGCCGAGCCCGCTGCGCAGGCTCCATCGGATGAACCGGCGACGAGCGAGATCGCGCGCGAGACGTTGCTGGAGAAGTTCGACGGAAATCTCGAGGCTTTCACGGAGATCGCCACGGTCTACCTGGAGAACGTGCCCAGGTTCCTGTCCGACATCACCCGGGCGCTCGAGTCCCGGGACCTAGAAACGCTGGCCGGGGCGGCGCACAGCTTGAAAGGGACTCTGACCATCTTTTCAGTCGAATCGGCCTACCGGTGCGCGCTCAGGATGGAAAAGCAGGCGAAGGCGGGCGAGCTCGAGGGGGCCGCTGCCACCCTGCCGGCGCTCAAGGGCGAGGTCGAGCGGCTGGACGCTGCGCTCAAGAGGGTGCTGGCGCCGGGATGAGCCCGGCGCAGGCAAGAGCGGGCCGCCTGGCGCGTCAGTAGACTTCCTGCTCGTCGTCCCAGCCGATCTGATCGAGAAAGTCGTCGTAGCCTCCGGGGTAGACCTTCACGGTGCCGCCCTGGAAGTAGATGAGCTTGGTGGCCAGGCGGCTGAGGATGAGCTCGCTGTGGGTCACGATGACCACGGCGCCGTCGTAGCTCTCCAGGGCGTCCATCATCGCCTCGATGGAGTCGATGTCGAGGTGGTTCGTCGGCTCGTCGAGCAACAACAGGTTCGACGGCCGGGCCAGGATCTTCCCCAGCAGCGTGCGGCTCTTCTCGCCGCCGGAGAGCACGCCGACCTTCTTCTCTGCGGCGTCGCCCGAGAACATCATCGCCCCGCAGATGGAGCGCACCGCCGTGCGGCCAAGCATCTCGTTGGCCGACTGGACCTCGGCCTCGACGGTCATCTCGTTGGAGAGCCGATTGATGTTGGTCTGGCCGAAGTAGCCTAGCTTCACCTCGTCGTGGCGATGCACCTCGCCGGCCAGGGGTTCCAGCTCTCCTGCCAGGAGCCTGAGAAGAGTGGACTTGCCCTTGCCGTTTCTGCCGATCACGCCGACGCGCTCGCCGCAGTCGACGTGGAAGGTGAGCCGGTCGATCAGCGGCTGCTCGATCGAGTCGCCGTGGCGCGACGGGTAGTCGAACGTGAGTGCGCGGGCCTCGAGCATCGTCCGTGTGTTGAAGGGGGCCTGGCTGAAGCTGAAGTCGAGTGTCTGCTCGTCGAGCAGCTCGCCGAGCGGCTTCTGCTTTTCCAGGAGCTTCACCCTCGACTGCACGGTCGAGGCTTTTCCCGGCTGCGCGCGAAACCTTTCGATGAACCGCTCCACCTGCTTGCGCTTCTTCTCCTCGTTTTTGCGGGTCTTCTCGTGGACCTCGTCCTCTTGCTCGAACTGCTCGGCGAGCTTGGCCGTGCCGCCCTTGATCTTCCTCAGCTTGCGGCGCTGGATGCCCATCGTGTGGGTGGTCACCTTGTCCATGAAGTCGCGGTCGTGGGTGATGACGATCAGCTCGTTGGGCCAGGCGTTCAGGTAGCGTTCCAGCCACCGGACGCTCACGATGTCGAGGTAGTTGGTCGGCTCGTCGAGCAGGAGCAGGTTCGGCTCGCTCACCAGGAGCTTGGCCAGCTGAATCCGGATCTGGAAGCCGCCCGAGAACTCCTCGGGGGGCCGGTCGAGGTCCTCGGAGGTGAACCCCAGGCCGAAGAGGACAGCCTCGACCTTGTACTCGAACTCCTTCTCGTGGGGCGGCAGTCCCAGGCATGCCTCGGCCAGCACGGTCGGCTGAGAAAACTCCAGGTGCTGCTGGAGATGCCCGAGCTTGTAGCGGCCGGGGATCATGATGCGGCCCGAGTCGGGGCTCTCCTCGCCCAGGATGAGTCTGAGGAGCGTCGATTTGCCCTGGCCGTTGCGGCCGACCAGCCCGAGCCGTTCGCCAGGGCTCATCGAGAAGCTGACGTTGTCGAAAAGGACCTGGGTCCCGTAGGACTTGGTGAGATCGAAGACCTGAAGCATCGCATTCGCCCGCTGTTCCACCCGGCCACCCGTACCGGCGCCCGTGGCCGCGGATTGTAGCAGAGGGGAAACTCCGGCGGGAGCCCGGTGATACACTCCTCATCATGCTGTCGCTTCGCCTCACGACTCTAATCGTGGCCGCCGCCGCCGCCGTCGCGGGGGCTGCCGCCGCTCAATCGATCACGGTCGACGACTTCGGGCCCGGATGTGAGCTCACGGGCAAGTGGGCTGACAACCGCACGAACGGGTTTTCGGGCGCGGGAACCGTGGGCAACGGCTATCACTACACGAGCAAGTACCCGCCTGCGGTGAAGACCGGTCGCGAGACGGCCACATGGACGGCGCGGCTGCCGGCGGCAGGGCGCTACAAGGTGGAGGTCTCGTTTCGAGCGGGCAAGAACCGCTCGGGGAAGGTGACCTACGAGGTGGAGCACTCGGGCGGGAAGGCCCGCAAGGTGGTCGATCAGCGGCCCGGGGACGGGTGCCGGTTCGAGACGCTGGGCGTCTTCGAGTTCGCGGCGGGGGCTGCGCGGGTGGCGCTCGTGAGCGACGGGGGGGCGTCCGCCAGTGCTGACGCCGCGCGGTTCACGCCGGACGGTGGAGCCGGACCGGGCGGGCTGGACGATGTGCTCGCCCCGGGGGGCGGCGGGGGCGGCGCGGCGGTCCGGCTGGACGAGGCACGGACGGGGAAGGCGACCTACGAGTTCGGGGCGGACGGCACGGCGACGGTGCGGATGCTGCTGGCGACCTACGGTCCGGCGCGGCTCTCTGTTCGGCGGGTGGGGGCCGATGGGGGCGAGACGGAGCTCTTCAGGTGGAAGCGCGAGAATGACCGGGACCCCAGCCCGCTCGCGGAGGGGGGACAGCCGGTGGCGGAGTCGATCGTGGAGTCGTCGCCGGGCGATCCGACGGCGGCGAGTGTGACGCGCCGCGTCGAGGGGCGGGCGGGCGATAAGTTGATCCTCGAGCTGGAAGGCCAGTTCGGCCGGGGCAGGCCGTACCTCGAGGTGCGCGCGCCCTGAGCCTGTCATGCGGCCGTCCAGGCGAGGGGTGCTGCTGCCGGCGGCCATCGTGGTGCTGGCGATCCTCTTGTTGCTGGCCTCGTCGCGGCTGCTGGTGTCGCGCCAGCAGTTCGACACGGTCGTGCGGCTGGCGGACCACGAGCGCGCCTACCAGGTAGCGGCCAGCGCCGTGGCGCTCGGGCAGCGGCAGGTGGGCGAGCTCCTCGAGTTCCTCAACGACCCCGATCCGGCCACTCGCCCCAAGCGCGAGCGGGCGCCCCCCGGGTTGCGCGATCTGGCGGAGCTCGTGGTCGACGACTTGGGCGGGCTGAAGGCGGGTCTGGACTGTCCGCTCGAGCCCGCGCTGATGGCGCACCTGCGCGCGTTGCCGGACGTGGAATCGCTAGAGCTCTCGCTCGCCTCCGCGGCGCCGCGTCCCCTCTTCGAGGGCGGGCCCGCCGGGCTGGTGCCGGACTCGCGGGAGCTATCCCACCTTTTGAGTCTGAGCGCTGTGGCCGTCGTCGGGAGGTCTCGCACGCGGGTCGTAGCCTTCAAGGAGGCGCGCGTGGTGAACGTGCTGCCGCCGGTCCTCGGAAAGTTCAGCCTCTTTCTGCGGGGACAGCGACGCGAGGACCAGGAGGGGTGTCGCGATTCGGTCCGGCTGCAGGGCGTGGAGTGTCTGCCTGCCCAGGTCCTGTCGGGCGATACCATGGCCCCTACCTCCGGCCCGGCGGACGTGGCGCGCGCGCTCGACGGCCGCGGTTGGGTCTATCTGGGCGGCGGCGAGCCCTGGGAGCTGGGGCTGGCTGCGGGCGGGGGACTTGCCGGCCACGCGGCTGCGGGTCTGGCGGCAGGCGAGCACGAGTACGAGCTGGAGCCGGGTTCGCCGCTGGCGGCGCGCGGGGACCTGGCCTACTACGCGCGGGCCGAGCCGATGGCCGGCGAGCTGGGCGGGCCCGAAACGAAGGAGGCGCTGGCGGGGCGGCCGGCGGCTCTCTACGGGCGCTCGGCCACCCTCAACCTTCATGGCAGCCGGGAGCTTCCCTCGCCATCCGTCATCTGCGGCCGCGTGGCGCGGCGGTGGGCGCTGGTGCAGGGGCTCGTGAACCGCGCGACCGCCACGAGAGCTCCGTTGCCCTGGCTGGACGAGGCGACGTTTGCTCAGGACCGGTGGCCCGGTGGAGCGCGGGCCTCGACCGTGGCCGCGATCCGGGAGCAGTTCGGCGGCCAGCACGCCCGGTACGCCATCCGGATGAGCGACCTCGTCGTCGAGCCGTACAACGCCGGCAACGCGTTGCTCATGGGACTGGGGGCGGCGGCCGCCGGCCCCGTCATGGCTCCGGCGATCCCGGTCCTGTCTTCCGATCGGCTCGCGGTGGATGGTCGCCCTGCCGACCTTCTCGGCACCGTCGCCGGCGCGGCGTGGACCCTCGAGGACGATTCCGGCAAGGAGCTGGCGCGCGACCTGGACCTGCAGGCGTTCCAGGACCTCGAATTCCTCGACCGCAAGGCGGCGAGGAGCTACGAGAGCGCCGCGGAGCTTCTGCGCGAGTGCGTCCGGCCGGCCTCCGCCCGGTTCGCGCTGCCGGGCGTGGCGCGGGTCGCCGGCAACCTCGCGCTGACGCGTCCGCTCGAGGTACCGCGCGGGGGCGGGGGGCTGCTCCTGGTCGACGGTGACATCAGGCTCGCGGCCGAGCTCTCCGTGGAGACGAACGAGCCTTTGACTCTCGTTTCTCTGAGGGGCAGCGTGCGGGTCGAGACGGCCGCGACGATATCGGCCGGGCTGGTGGCCCTCGCGGGGCAGGTGACGCTCCCCGAGTCCTTCGACGTGCGTGGGCACGTCGCGGCAGGGACACTCGAAGTCACGCGGACGGCGCGCGACGTGCGGCGCCGCATCGCCTGGAACCCACGTTTCGATCCGACCAGCGTGGCCGCGCGGGAGGCCGCCTATCGGGTTGTGGCGCCTGGCCGCTGGAGGTCCTATGTCCCGTGAGCGCGGCACGACCCTGGTGGAGGCGCTGGTCGCCGGATCGCTGGTCCTGGCCGTCGCGGCCGCCTGGGCCGGCGTCTGGTTCACCGGCCGAAAGACCGATGCCTCCAGTGAGCGGCGCCAGGAGTACGCGCGTCTGCTGGCGCGGCTGGACGACCGCGTCCGCCGCGATCTGCGCTCCAGCGTCTCCCTGCGCCAGGACGGGCCCGGGCGCTGGACGCTGCTGGTGCTGGGCGACGTTCCCGGGGGCGACCGCCCCCTGGAGCGCGAGGTCGCCTGGCGCTGCCCATCGCCCGGCACCCGGGTCGAACGCCAGGAGGCTCTGGCCGTGGAAACGTTCGAGTTCGGGCCATACCTGGACGGCAAGCCGTTCGTGTTCAAGATTGGATCGGGGATGCCATGAATGGAATGAACTCCAATCGAAGGCGTCACTCGAAGGCGCTCCGCAGATTCGTTTGCGCGGCCGTCGCGGTTCTGATGAGCACTTCGCCTCTTCTTGCAGCGACTGTCGCGGTCGAGATGGGGGTTGCGGGAGAGACAATCGTGGCGACCATCGAGGCGCCGAACCTCGGAACGCAGGCCGTGGCGACGGGGGCTCCGTTTCCGCTGCCTGCGCTGGGAGCGACCGCGGGAGAGCCGGTGGCGGGACCGGCGCGCGCGGGCGAGCGGTTCCCACACCTGGCGAGGCCGGCGGCGGGGCCGGCCGTGGCAGGCGGACCCCCGGCTGGCCTGGACGACGTGCTGGACGGTCCCGACCCGGGCGCCGACACGGACCCCACGATCACGCTGACGGGGGCCCAGGGCGGTACCTTCACGGTCGCGCGCGACGGTCGGCTGGTCCTCTCACCCTGCCTGAGGACCTATGATGGGGCCGCCCTGACCGTGCGCCTGCTGGAGGCCGACGGCACAGAGGTCACCTGGGCGGGCGGCTCGCTGCTGGAGTGGGAACGGGCCGACGACCGCTCGAGCTCGCCCGCCCGGTTCCAGGGTCGGGCGGACCCCGCCTCGATGCGCCAGGTGACCCCAGGCGACTGGACGCCGGTGGAGGGGCTCGCCTACGAGCTGGCCGTGACCGCCGGCCAGCGCGTCGTGGTCGAGGTGAGCGGCCGGCCGGAGTCGCGGAACTACCTGAAGCTCCGTGGCGACCTGCTGGCGCGGTGAGGTCCTGGACTCAAAAGAGCCGCTGAAGTGTGAAGCTGAGCGGGGCGCCCGAGACCGCGCCGGTCCACTCGACGGTGACCGTCACTTGCCACATGGGTGCGACCGCTGGGTCCGCGGCCAGGTTCAGCAAGCTGGCCGTGCGGCTGAAACCGGCCGGACACGGGGCCACTCCCAGAGCCCGGAGGGTCAGTGGCCCTTGCAACTCGGAGTCCTTCGCCGGGCCGGCCTCCGAAAGCGCCTCGGCCGCCACCCCCGTCAGCGCCGCGACGTAACTGGAGGCCAGGCTCGAGGCCAGCAGCCGCTCCTGCCCGCCGGCCGTCATCTTGCGGCTGGTCGAGAACATCTCGAAGACCGGCACGGCCAGCAGCGCCACCAGTATCAGCGCCAACAGCACCTCCAGGAGTGTTATGCCGCGGCGCGTCATGGCCGGCCTCCGGCCTCGCCGAGCGACACCCGCTCTCGCAGCGTGAGCACGGGTGGCCCTGTTGGCCCGCGCACCCAAAGGACCGCCGTAGCCGAACCGCCGGCAGGACCCTCCAGCTCCAAGCGCGCCCTGAGCCGTCCGTCCGCGCCGCCCACCATGAATCGGACGCGCTCGCCCTCGGCGCCCGTCCGCTCCCAGCCGCCGGGCACCTCCGAGTAGACGGCCGCGGCCGGTGTCGGTCGGCCGTCCGCTCCGAGTCGGTTGAGATGCACGGTCACCGTGGAGCTCTCCTGCATCACCCCCGCGGCCGATCGCAGGTCGCGCCTGAAGGCCTCGAAGAGTCTCGTCGCCTCGTGCTTCACGTCGTCCGAGGCCCTGGCCCGCACCTCGGAAGCGACCCCCGCCCGGTAGCTGCGAATGAGCAGCCCCACCGCCACCGCCGTCATCACCAGCGCCAGCATCGCCTCCACCAGGGAGAAGCCGGCGGAGCGAGCGGGCGGCCCGTTCATGGCAGGAGCTCGAGCTTGCCTCACGCCCCCCACTCTACGCCAAGCGGGGTCAGGCCCGCCGCTCCCGCTCTAGTCCGCGCGCCGCGATTCGAAGGCCATCTTGCGGAAGCGCATCTCGACGGGGCGCACGCGGATCGGCACCACCATCCGCGTCACGTTGCCGGAGGCATCCTCGGCGCGCACTTCCAGCGCCAGCTCGCGGCCGTCCGTGGCGTTGGAGGCGCGAAAGATCGTCGTCTCCTCGATGGGGGCTTGCTTCCCGTCCTCGAGCAGGTGGGCTGTCACGCCGGGGCCGGCCGGGGCGCCCTCGGAGAGCCGGGCGAGGAACGGGGCCAGGCCGTCCCGGGCTTCGGGCGAGCTCAGCTCGTCGTCGGGGAAGAGGTTGTGGGCAGGAGGCGAACCGGCTGCCAGCGTCAGCTGCCGGGCGTCCTTTGCGGCGTCGAAGTTGTCCTTGGCCACCACGGTGATCTTCAGCCGCACGTCCTCGGACACGTGGATGCCGTCCACGGTCTGGCCGCCGAGCGTCAGCGGGAAGACGGTCGTCCCGGGAGCTGGCGTCGCGGAGTAGGCTGCGTCCTGCCCGGGCGACCAGAGCGGCCCCGTGAGGTGCGGGACCTGGGGGCGCGGGCGCTCGGCCGAATCGACCGGCGTCTCCAGCATCTCGAGCCGAGAGCGCCCGACGTCGTCCTGGGGTGCGACCACGATCGCCACCGTCGGCGCCGTCGTGTCGGCCACGAAGGCGACCAGCAGCGGCATCTCCTCGGCCACGCTGGCCGCCGCGGCCTGCTCCTGCCCCGGCAAACCCTCTTCGGTCGGCACGGTCAACCAGTAGTCGTAGGTCCTCGAAGCGCGCGGCTGCACGCGGTACCACAGCAGCTGGCGGAAGCCACGGGCCAGCTTGTTCGGAGTCGGACGAGCCAACGGCTGTTTCGGGTCGCGAACGCAGGTCGGAACTCGGGCCGTCAGCTTGACCGACAGGCTGCCTGCCGCGGCGTCGGCCGTGGCCGAGAACTCCAGGTGCCGCAGGTAGGCCGCCACGAGCTCGCGGTCGGCGGCGTCCATCGTGGCGACGGGGCTCTCCGGATCTGAGGAGAGGGCAAGCTCGCCGGCGGGCGAGAGGCTTGCCAGCACGGCCGGCTCGCCGCTTGCGCCCGGCGCCATCAGGTCGACGGAGTAAGCGATCTCGGTTCCACCGCGCCAGGCGCCGCCGCGAGGGGCCTGGGCCGCGCCGAAGAGCTGCTCGTGGATGGGCGACTCCGGATTGAGCGTCGACACGGCCTCGCTGGCCAGGTCCTCCTCGGCGATGACCGGCGTGATGAATCGGCCGACCCCCTGGCCCGAAAGCGCAATCGGCTTGTTGGCAACGCGCGACTGGTAGGCCACCGTGACGCGCACGTCGCGCGGCTGGCCGTCGCACTGCCCGGTGGAGCGGTAGGTGACCTTGTAGAGACGCTTCAGACCGGCGCGCACCTTCGTGAACATGTTGGCGACCTGGTCGACGTAGAAGTTGTCCAGCTCCTGCTCGGTCACGGGCCGGCTCACGGCGCCGACCACGGCGGCGTCGATCTGCGTCAAGTCGTCGGCCGAGAGCTTGGCTGCGGCGGGCTTCAAGCGGGCGTCGCTGGCGAGATCGAGGGCGCGGAGCTCGTCGAGCGACTTTACGCCCGGGTCGAGCAGCCGGTTGATGGCCGGCTGAAGCGCGGCGAACTCGTCGGGCCCCTTGTTGGCCAGCGAGTTGCGCATCAGCTCGAGCGTCGTGCGGGCGTAGTCCAGCGCCTGCTTGTCGTCCAGCGCCGCGGGGTCGTTCGGGTCGCCGGTCGTGGTGGGCAAGTCGGCCACCGAGGCGAAGGGCGGGATCGGCTCGAAGTAGGCGCCACCGGTCACATCGCTCATCCGTATCATGTCGGGGCGATAGACGCTTCCGCGCGCGACCTGGCCGTCGGGCTCGAACTCCACGAAGGCGAAGTTGAACATCGGCACGGCGTTGGAGACCGCCGCCTGCAAGATGCTCTCGACGTCGGGCCCCATGTTGCGCGGGAAGTTCTTGCCGTCCGACAGCATCAACACGCCCCGGGCCGGGTAGTTGCTGTCGGCGACGTCGCGCACGGCCAGGTTCCAGGCCTTGTGCAGCGGGGTGCCGCCCGCGACGCGCGCCAAGTTGGCGTCGGCGTAGGCGGCCGCGCCATCCCTGTCCGTGGTGAGCGGTAGCCGCCCGACGCGCTCCAGGTCATTGGAGCCGCAGAAAAGGACCATCGACACCGCGTCGTCGGGAAGCGGGCCGTTGTCGGACATCGTCTGCAGGAACCGGACGGCCGCCGTGCGCAGCTTCTGGAGGATCGGCTCGACGGAGCTGGAGCGATCGACGGCCAGCGTCATCGCCAGCGGGCGAATCTTGGGCGCCTTGAAGTTGTCGGCGCCGGGCTTCACCGATGCGAAGGCCTGCCGGCCGCCGGGTGACTCCTCGACCTTGACGTCGGGGGTCTGGATCTCGTGGTACTTGCTGCTCGGAACCGTGTCGACGACCCGGAACCAGACGTCGACGTCGGGGAAACCGCTGGGGTCGACCTTCTCGACGACCACGCGCACGGTTGGCGCAGGCGCCGCGCCTTGCGCGCTGGCCGGCGGGGACGATGCCGCGGCAAGGCCGATGGCGGCGGCGAGCGCCAGCAGTGTCGTTCCTCTGGCTGATGCTCGCATCCGGATCTCCTCGGTCTATCCGCACGTCCCCCGGCGCCAGGTGTAAGCATCGCCGGTGCCAGATCGGGCGTGGGCTCTGAGGGCGCTCCGGAAAAGGCTTCTCACGACTTCTGGCCCGCGACCCCGCCATGGAGGAAAGCTCCACCGGGGGAGCTTTCCTCTCCCCGCTTCGCAACCCCCGGCGGCGCCGGCGCGTAGTTCATGACCGGAGGCCCGCCGTCATGCGGGTGCTCCTCGTTTCCCCGGGAGAACTCATGCGCACCTCCACGCGTCCCCTGGTCCTGGCTGCACTGGCTGCGGCGCACTTCGCGCTCGCCACGACGGCCCAGCAGGCACCCAATGCCGACGACCTCGTCTTCACGCCGCGCGCGGCGCCGGCCGCCCCGAAGGCCGCGGAGGCGCCAATCGTGCTCAAGGTCGCGTTGCAGACCGGCCAGTCGCCCTTCGAGCACAAGGTGCTCGGCCCCGATGAGACGGGCGGCATGGCCGGCAACTTCCGGGAGCGGCTCGACTGGATTCGCAACGATCCGCTGGTGCTCGATCTGGCGCGCCGCGTGACGAATGTCTGGCCGAAGAACCCCATACCGCCGGTGATCGTGCTCTCGGGGACCGAAAAGGGCGCTTACTTCAACCACTCCTTCGTCGTTCTGGGGCAGGGCGTCATGGGGGCCCCTCCAGGCCAGCGCGATGACAGCGCCCGCGGACAGAAGCGGCGCCGCGAGGCCTTCCGCAACACAGTCCTCCACGAGCTGGGGCACTTCCTGCAGTTCCGGCTCTACTCGAGCTGGCTGCCGCCCGTCGACTACAGCACTCGCGAGCTGGCCAACTCCGACAGCCCCGAACACTGGTTCGACAAGGAGACGACGCTTGGTTCGGCCTGGACGGAGGGTTTTGCCGAGGCCCTGGCGGCGTTCCTTGGCTCCGACGAGCGCATCGAGGAGTTCCGCTACCGGCGACCCGTCTACTACGGCATCCGAAATCCGAGGGAGCCGCATCGGCTGGCCACCATCGAGGGGCACGTCGCCTTCGCGCTCTACGACTTCTGGGGTCCGAAAGGCCAGTCGAAGGCCTTCGAGCGGACGTTGGCGGTGCTCAGGCTCAGCGACCACCGCGCGCAGCGCACGGAGCACCACGGCACCTTCGATGCCTACCTGGCCGAGCACCTGCAGTCCAGCCCCGAGGATGCGGTCCGATGGGAGCTGGTGCTGCGAGCCAATAGCCTGATGCAGGAGGGCGCCGCCATCCGCGCCGGGGCGATGGAAGTTGGGAAGGCCGATGCGCTTTCTGCGCTTTCGAAGGGACTGGCCGAGCTGGCCGCCAGGCACGGGGTCGATCGCGTCTCTCAGGGGATTGTCTCCGCCCTGCGGGAGCCGGGCGGCGTGAGCGAGCAGCCCCAAGCTGCGCTGGCGGCCGTGCGCGCCGCCGTGACGCGGCTGGCCGCAGCCGGACAGGCCGTGTTCACCGTGCCCGAGTCCGGAGGTGCCACCTACGAGACGATGCCGATTGCCGAGCTCGAAAAGGCTGTTCAGGGCGCCCACACGGAGTTCGACACCTGGTTTCGCCACTACGGCTACGACTTTCACCCCAAGGTTCGCGAGGCCAAGGAGCGCTGGCAGAAGCTGGAGGCGATCCTGGTCCGGCGGCGGGGGAAGTAGCGAGTAGGGGGAGGCTGTAGCTGCGGCGTGGAGTGGCCTAGTCTCTGAAAAGGTCGGCGGCAACTATAGGGAGGCCGGGCAGCGCGGCGGTGGGAATCGGCTGCTCGCCGCTGGCGGCCTCGTTGTCGCGGTAGGCCTCGCCTGAAAGCGAAAGCACGGTCACGCTCTCTTGCTCCGGGTCGACGATCCAGTACTCTCCAATCCCGTGCCTGGCGTAGAGGCGCCGCTTGCGCAGCAGATCATGCCGGAAGTTCGTCTCCGAGAGCACCTCGATGACCAGGTCAGGCGGGCCCTCGATGACGCGCCTGATCAGCGCGCCGGTCCTGTCGGCCCGGATGAAGAGCGCGTCGGGCTGGAGGGACACGTCTTCGGCGAGGACGACGTCCAGCGGGGCGATGAAAAACTCTCCCAGCTTCTGCGCCAGTATCCATGGGCGCAGCTTTGTCGCCAAGCGCATGACCACGTACTGATGGCCGACGTTGGGGTACTCCTGCACCCATAGCGCTCCGTCGAGCAGCTCGCGCCGGATGCCGTCATCGCCGAGAGCGCGCACCTCCGCGTAGGTCCAGCGCTTCGCCGTCGGGGTTGTCGAGTTCGCCGAGTCGGCCATGGTCAGTTCCCCGGGGAAGCGTACCTCGGCGCCGGCACGAACGGCAAGCTCGTCCGCCACCGGGAGCCCCGCCACGGCCACAGGCCGGGGGAGGCCTACAGCTACTTCGCGGCCATGACCTCGCGGATGGCTCGGCGGGCCTCATCGATGGCGGCGTCCAGGTAGGCGCGGCCGGCGGCGTCGGCGTTGGCGATGGCGATGCGGCCGAAGGGGCGGCGTCCCAGCTCGCAGGGGCGAAGGGGGCCGGTCATGACATCGGCGTCCCAGAGGGTGCTGTATTCGTAGGAGTAGCCGTGGGGCCAGCGGTTGACCGTGAGGGCGAGGATGTCGCGCGCGGGGTCGAAGCCGCCCGGGCCCAGGATCCGGCCGAGCTGGGAGCGCACCTCGCGCTCGAAGGTGGCGAACGGGGTGGAGAGTAGCTCCACCCGCCCCGCGCGGTGCTGCTGGCGCGCGGGCAGGCCGGGCATGCAGGGAGTGCGGACGAGATGGAGAGCCATCGGCTCTTTTGGGTCCGTTGCGCTGCGGTACCCGCCGACGCGCACCGGCCGGCCCAGGTCGACCGTGGAGTGGAAGCCGCCCGGCGCGTGGATGGAAGAGACGCCCAGCTTGGCGAACGCGGCCCAGCTCCGCACGAGCACGTTGGTGTAGACGAGCGGGACCTTCACGCCGTAGCCCAGGGCCTGCGCCTGATCGCCGGGGAGCTCGGGGCAGAGATAGGGAATGACGCCGTTCCAGCAGGCCAGGACGCACCGCTCGGCGCGGATGCTCTGGAGCTTGCCGTCCCGGACGTAGGCGACCTCGACTGGGCCGCCGGGTGCGACCTGGCGAACGCGCACGGCGGTGCTCTCCAGGCGGATGCGCACGGGGCCGGCAGGCGCGTCCAGCCGCGCGTAGTCGAGCCGGGCGGTGACGGAGTCCTCGGCCGTGCGGCCGGGCAACGCGCCGGGGACCAGCGTGCGGACCAGCAGGCGCGCAATTGACGCATTGCCGTCGGGGAAGTGGTAGAAGTAGGCCTGGCCGCCGTGGCTTTCCACCTCGCCGGAGCCACCGACTCCATCGAGCTCGGTGTTCCGGAATCCGGGCAATCCCAGTGAGGCCGCGTCGTAAGCCGCTACGGCGTCGATCCCCAGGCCGTACAGCGCGTGCGTGCGCTTTTGCAGGAAGGGGAGGAGCTTGGCCGGTACGGCCGCGACGCGGGTCAGGAAGTCGAGGTAGCTCGTGCGCTCCAGCTCCGAGCGGCGCGCCGCCGGCGTCAGCTGCTCGAGGTATCGCGTGGGGCTCGAACAGAGCGTGAACAGGGCCCGGCGGGCCGCCTCCGGAAGGGGGGCTTCGGCGAGGAACCTGGGCCACGGATCGCGGCCTGCCGGCGGGAGGTCGTTGGCCTCTCCGCCGAAGTCGCCCAGCGGATCGGGTAGAAGCCGGTCGGCGCCAAACGTCTCCTTGTCGAAGAAGACGCCCCGTCCCAGACCGAGGGAGCCGTAGAGCCGGCGATCGTGGTGCTCTTCGGACTTCGCCATCGGGACGCCCAGCTCCTCGATCAGTCCCCGGGCGACGGCGCTGTAGGGCAACGGGCTGTCGATGGCGTGGCCGCCGCCATAGGCCAGGATGGTGCGTCCTGCGACCGTGAACTCGTTGCGTTTGCAATGGCCGCCGAAGTCGTCGTGGTTGTCCAGAATGAGAACGCGGGCCCTGGCTCCCGCCGACTTGCGGAAAAAGTGGGCCGCGGCCAGTCCGCTCACGCCCCCGCCGACGACGGCCAGTTCGTAGCGCTCGCCCGTGTCGGCTGGTTCGCCCGCGTTGTCCCAGAACGCGTCGTCCCTGAGCTCGTGGGCGATCTCGAAGCTGCCCGGGTGGGCGCCTCGCAAGCCAGTCAGACTGGGCGGATAGATCGAGTGGGAGGAAGCGCCCGGCCGCCTGGCCGCGGCCCGGACGCGGCCGCGCGAGCCCGCCAGCGACGCCGCTGCCCAGGCCATCCCGTTCAGGAAGTCTCGCCGGCAAATGCGCCGGCGCATCCCCAGTTCGCGATCGGCGAGTCGGCTCAACGGGCCTCCCGCGTCGGCACCCGGTAGCGCCTCAGTGGCTCCACTGCAGGAAGGCGCCCGCGGCGTCGAACGTGGGGCGCGATGGGCTCCAGCCCAGCGCGGCGCTGGCGGGGGCCGTCACGGCCTGGTCCATCACGAGCGCGTCGGCCATCGCTCCCATCGAGGAGCGCGCCTCCGCCAGCGGCACGGACCGAACAGAGCCGTGGGCACCGGCTGCCTGGCTGCACGCCGTCGCGATGTTCCTCACCGTCATCGGTGCACTGTCGACGGCGTGGTAAACGCCGGAAGCCTGTCCCTCGAGCAAGAGCACGTAGAGCTCGGCCAGGTCCTCCAAGTGGACCAGGCTCCACCGATTGCTGCCGTCCCCGATGAACGCGGCGGCGCCCTCGTCGCGGGCCGTCTCGAAGAAGAGATCCACCAGGCCGCCCCGCCCGCCGTAGACGATCCCGGGCCGGAGCACGACCGTGCGCAGCTGATCGCTGCGGGCACGCAACACCAGCGTCTCGTGGTAGGAGCGCCAGGCCGATACCTGCGCGGCGCCCACCGTGCTCGCCCGCTCGTCGGCTGGCGCGTCCGGCGTGTTGCCGAGCACCCAGACGCCCGACGTGTAGATGAGCGCCCGCGAGCGTCCGACCATGCTGGCCTTGATGAAGGTCTCGATGGCCAGCGCGTCCTTGGCCGGCCCGTCGCTCGAGTGCTCCTGCGCGATGTGCACCGCGGCGTCGTGGGACCAGGCCATGGCCTGCCACGACACCGGCTCTCCCATCTCGCCCACGAAAGGAATCGCGCCCACCTCCTGCGCCGCGGCAGCAGCGCCCGGCGAGCGCGTCAGAGCCGTGACGCGATGGCCAGCAGCGACCAGTCGCCGCGCGACTGCCCGTCCGATGTACCCCGACGCCCCGGTGAGGAAGACATTCATGAGAGTAGAGAGTAACCAGTGTACCAAGGCCGGCCCGCCCGACTCCAGGCCAGGAAAACTGGGGACACACGACCTATTTTGAAAAAATAGGTCGTGTGTCCCCAATTTTCTCGCGTGCGGCTGGGCTCTTGCTCCAATCATGTTGTGGGCAAGCGACAGAAGACCGAGCCGCTGCGCCCGAGCTGGACGGCGCTGGCACCGGAGCGCCAACGACTGGAGGTCCTAGAGATGCCCCTGGAGCCGAGCGCGCGCTATGCGCGCATCGAAGGATTGATGTCGACGCCGCTGGATCGCGAGATCGTCATACTCAACATGCCACGCAACAACTATGTCGCGCTCGACGAGATCGGCCGGCGCATCTGGGAGCTTCTGGAAACGCCCCGCAGCGCCGAGGAGCTCTGCCGGCAGCTCTGTGAGGAGTTCGAAGGCGCCGAGGCTGAGATTGCGCGCGACGTGACCGGCTTCCTCGAGCAGCTTCAGGCCGAGCAGCTCATCCGAAGCGTTCCGTAGCCCCTCCGAGGCCGCTTCCGCAGCGATCGCAACGTCGCACGCGGGGAGTCGGTTCTGTCATGCTGTCTGTCCGACCTGGTAATCGACTTCCCCTGGAGGCGCGATGAGGGCAAGACAAGCTGTGCTGGTGGGGCTCTGGGCATGGACGATTGCCGCGGCGCAGTTGGCCGCCAACGAGCCTCCGGCGGTGTCGGCGGGAAGCAGCAGGCTCGTGGCCGTGGGCGTGCAGGCGACGCTCTCGGGCACGGCGTCGGACCTGGAACAGGACGCGCTGACCTACACCTGGACGCGGACCGGCGGTAGCGGGCCGGCCGTCGTGCTGACGGACGCCAATCGCGCGACGGCCACGTTCACGCCGCCCCTGGGCGGCGATTACGCCTTCCTGCTCTCCGTCGCCGACACCGGCGGCAACGTCTCCACAGCGACCGTCACGGTCTATGCGTCCGGGAGCGATGCCGGAAGCCGCCTCTGGCTCTCCCTGGCACGCACTGGCCCGTCGACCCTCACGCACCACGCGATGGTCTATGACGCGCGGCGCCAGAGGACCGTGCTCTTCGGGGGGCTCAACTCTCTCGGCAACCCCGTGGCCGACACCTGGGAGTGGGATGGCAACGCCTGGACCCAGCGGCAGCCGGCCGTTTCGCCGCAGGCGCGCTTCTACCACTCCATGGTGTTCGATTCCGGTCGGGGCCGCGTCGTGCTCTTCGGCGGCCAGATCGGAGGGTCCTATCTGTCCGACATCTGGGAGTACGACGGCGACAACTGGTCGGAGGTGGTCTCGAGCCCTAGCCCGCCGGCCCGAGTCCTTGCATCGCTCGCCTACGACCCGGCGCGCGGCCGCACGGTACTGTTCGGCGGGTTTTCGGCAGGGTCCGTGGACCTCGCCGACACCTGGGAGTGGTCGGGGACCGGCTGGACCGACAAGACGCCGGCGGCCGGCTCTCCACCCGCGCGCGATCAGCATCGAATGGCCTACGATCCACTCCGAGGAAAGGTGGTGCTGTTCGGGGGAGCGACGGCCGGCGGCAGCCCGCTCTTCGCCGACACCTGGGAGTGGGACGGTGACGCCTGGGCGCAAGTCCCGACGCCATCGGGGCCGGCCGCGCGCTTCTCGCACGGGATGGCCTTCGATACCGTGCGTCAACGGGTCGTGGTGTTCGGCGGTCAGGGCGTCGGCCGGTGGTTCGCCGACACGTTCGAGCTGGCGGGCACGGTGTGGATTTCAGCCGCAGCCGGCGGCGACGTGCCCTCGTCGCGCGGCCAGTTCGGCTACGCGTTCGACACGGCGCGGGGTCGGGCCGTGCTCTTCGGGGGGGCGGGTGACAGCGCTTCGGGCGACACCTACGAGCAGGTTTCGGGTCCCACGTCCGGAACGCCGCTCGCGCTTTCAGTAAGCCCGACGGTGCTGACGACGGCGGGCGTGACGGCAGCCCTCGAGGCCTCGGTTGCCGACACGTTCGGCCCGGCCGTTCGCTTCCAGTGGACCCGGACTGCGGAGGGGGCCGGCTCGGGGACGCTCGTTTCGCCCGACCGCGCGACGCCGACTTTCACGCCGGCGTCCGGCGGCGACGTCTCGTTTGCGGTCACGGCCAGCTACCAGGACGGGCCCGCTGCGGTGGCGGGTTTGACTCTTTTCTCGAGCGCGTCAACGCGATTCCCCAGGCAGTGGATCGACCGAGGTTCGAGCGGCCCCGGGGTGCGGTCGTACGCCGCGATGGCCTATGACGCATTGCGTCAGCGTGTCGTCCTCTTCGGCGGGCTCGACGTCAACTCCAACCCGGTGGCCGAGACCTGGGAGTGGGACGGCACCGTCTGGCGCAAGCGGCTGCCGGCGGCCAGCCCCGGACCGCGCTTCTATCACTCGATGAGCTACGATGCGGGCCGGGGCCGGGTCGTGCTCTTCGGCGGACAGCTGGGCGGCAGTTACCTCGACGAGACCTGGGAGTGGGACGGGACCAACTGGAGCGCGTTCAGCACGACGCAGGCGCCCCCTCCCCGGATAATCGCCGGCATGGCCTACGACGAGTCCCGGAAGCGCACGGTCCTGTTCGGGGGATTCGGAGCGGCGGCGCTCGATCTGGAGGACACCTGGGAGTGGTCCGGCACGGCATGGGAGAACAGGTCTCCTGCGGCTGGCTCGCCCGCGCCTCGCGACCAGCATGCGATGGCCTACGATCCGGTCCGGCGGAGAGTCGTGCTCTTCGGAGGAGCCACCGCGGGCGGGCCGCCCCACTTCGCCGACACCTGGGCCTGGGACGGGGCCGCCTGGAACCGCCTGGCCACGGGCGGGGCGCCGCTCGCCAGGTTCTCTCACGCGATGGCCTACGACACGGTGCGTCAGCGCGTCATGGCCTTCGGCGGGGTGGGAGCCGCCCACTACTCGGACGCCTTCGAGCTGGACGGCGATCGCTGGTCGGCCGTCGCGGCGACCGCCCCGATTCCGTCCCCGCGCAAGGCCTTTGCGATGGCCTACGACACCGCGCGGGGCAGGCTCGTCGTCCTCGGCGGAACCGCAGGTCAGGCCAACGGCGAGACCTGGGAGCTACTTTCCGGTCCTGCCCAGGGCGCCCCTTTCGCCCTGACCGTGCGAGATTCGCTCCAGACCGCGCCCGGCAGCGCCGTGCTTCTCACGGCCGCGGTCGACGATCCCCTGGGAGCCTCGGTCACCTACTCCTGGAGCCGCGCTGGCGGCACGGGTCCTGCTGTGGCGCTTGCCAACCCGGGCAGCTCGACGGCCTCATTCACGCCTCCCGTCACCAGCGACTACTCCTTCCGGGTCGAGGTTTCGGCGGGAGCCGGGCGAACGGCGACGGGTTCGGTCGACGTCTACGCCACCACGACACCCTCGCCCAAGCGGCCATGGCTATCGCGCGATGCCACCGGCCCTTCGAGCCGCTCGTACTCGGCGATGGCCTATGACGCGGTGCGTCGAAGAGTCGTGCTCTTCGGAGGGCTCGACGCTGCCGGCAACTCGAAGGCCGATACCTGGGAGTTCGACGGAAGTAGCTGGCAGGAGCGGGCAGCTTCCCAGTCGCCGACTCCCCGCTTCTATCACTCGATGGCCTACGACAGCGCCCGGCGCCGCGTCGTGCTCTTCGGCGGGCAGAGCGGCGGCAGCTACGTGGATGACACCTGGGAGTGGGATGGGACCAACTGGAGCGGCTTCTCGGCCGAGCCCGCGCCTTCGCCTCGGATCCTGTCCGCCATGGCTTTCGACGCTCGCAGAAGCCGCATCGTGCTCTTCGGCGGATTTCACCTGTCCCAGGCCGACCTGGCCGATACCTGGGAGTGGTCCGGCGCCGGCTGGACCGACGTGACACCGGCCGCCGGCTCACCGGGCGCGCGCGATCAGCACCGCATTGCCTACGATCCCACGTCCCAGCGTGTCGTGCTCTTCGGCGGCGCCACCAATGGCCAGCCGCCCATCCGCGGCGACACCTGGGCCTGGGACGGAACGGCCTGGGCGGAGCGCTTCCCTGCCTCGCCGCCACCCGAGCGGTTCGCCCATGGACTCGACTTCGACACGGTGCGTCAACGCCTCGTCCTCTTTGGAGGCCGTGGCAACTCGGGCGACCTCGACGATACGCACGAGCTCGACGCCTCGGGATGGAGGCCCGTGGTCACGGGGGCGTTCAGGCCCCCGACGCGCGCCGCATTCGGGTTCGCCTATGCTGCCGCGTTCGGCCGATCCGTGGTTTTTGGAGGGCTCGCACCCAGCGCGAGTGGTGATACCTGGGAGCTGGCCAGCGGTCAGCGATTCTCGGCCTTCGCCGGCGCCGACAGGCTCGTGCCTCCCGGTCTGCCCGTGACGCTGCAGGGCGGCGGCATCGACGGCGACGGCGATCCCGTCTTCTACTCCTGGACCAGAAACGGCGGCACCGGACCCGCTGTCACGCTCGACGACCCGACTTTCCCGACCCCGACGTTCACGCCGCCCGTCGCGGGCAGTTACCGATTTCTCCTCACCGTCAGCGATGGACAGTCCGACAGCGCTACCAGCGCCGTCGAGATCGCAGTGAACTCGCTGCCGACCGTGAGTGCCGGCAACGAGCTCACCGTCAACCTGGGCACCCCGGTGACGCTGGCTGGCTCCGCAAGCGACGGCGACGGCGACGCGCTCACCTATTCATGGTCACGCACGGGCGGCTCGGGGCCGGCCGTTACCCTGGCCAATGCTGCCTCCGCACGGGCGTCCTTCACGCCGACCCAAGCCGGCAGCTATCTGTTCTCGCTGACCGTGCTCGACTCGCGCGGCGGCTCCGCGGCAGCGGAGGTGACGATCCTCGCCAACACGCTGCCCGTTGCCAGCGCCGGTCCACCCAGGACCGTGCCCTTCGGCAGCCCCGTGACCCTGGCCGGTACCGCCTCCGATGCCGACGGTGATCCTCTCGCCTTCTCTTGGGCCCGGAAGTCCTCTGCGCCTGGGTCGGGGCCCGCAGTGGCGCTCGTCGGTGCCTCCACAGCCAACCCGACCTTCACGCCGCCCGTGGCTGGCAGCTACACTTTCACCCTCACCGTCACCGACGGCCGGGGCGGCGTCAGTGTCTCCGAGGTGACGGTGACGGCCAACGGCGCGCCGGTCGCGGCGGCGGGTTCCGATTTCACGGTCAACGCGGGCAGCCGGGTAACTCTTTCGGGCTCCGCCGTCGACCCGAACGGCGACCCGATCGGCTACTCGTGGACTCGCAGCGGCGGCACCGGCCCGGTCGTTCTGCTCACCGACTCGACGTCGTCGACACCTTCCTTCAGGCCCGTCGTCGCTGGCACCTACGTCTTCACCGTCACCGCCAGCGACGGGCGCGGAGGCGTGGGCACGGCCTCGGTCACCGTCACGGTCAATACGCTTCCCATCGCCAGCGCCGGTTCCGATCAGACGGTCCCGGTCGACAGGCTCGTGACGCTCTCAGGCTCGGGCGCCGACGCGGACGGCGACTTGCTCGGCTTTTCGTGGGTCCGGAGCTCGGCGGCTCCCGGCAACGGCCCCGCCGTGACCCTCGCTGGGCCCGACGGCCCGCAGCCAACGTTCACACCTGCAGCGACGGGCACCTACACCTTCGTGCTCACCGTTTCCGACGGGCGTGGCGGGAGCTCGAGCGCTTCCGTGACTGTGACGGTCGTCCCGGCTACGCAGTCCAATCTGCCTCCGTCGGCCAACGCGGGTGCCGGGCAGACGGTGACGACGGGAACCCCGGTGGTCCTCGCGGGCTCGGCTTCCGATCCCGATGGCGACCCGATCACGTACGCATGGAACAGAACCGGCGGGACCGGCCCCGCCGTCGCACTCAGCGACCCGGCCGTGCCTACGCCCAGTTTCATACCGCCCCAGGCTGGCACCTACTCCTTCGAGCTCGGCGTGTCCGACGGGCGCGGCGGGAGCGCCACCGCTTCGGTCACGGTCCAGGCCGTCGATGCGCCGCCCCCCAATCGTCCGCCGACCGCGGGGGCCGGCGCCGATCAGACCGTGGCCCGCGGCGCCCCGGTAACACTTTCGGGAAGCGCCACCGATCCCGACGGCGACGCGGTTGCGTACTCGTGGGCCCGAACCGGCGGCACCGGGGCGACGGTCGTGTTGAGCGATGCCGGGACCGCTGCGCCGAGCTTCACGCCTTCCAGCGCAGGCACCTACGTCTTCACGGTGACGGTCTCCGACGGCCGCGGGGGCGTCGCGGCCGCATCGGCGACGGTTACCGTCGAGGCGAACCGGGCGCCGGTTGGGGCCGCTTCGGCGCCGGGCACGGTCAACCTTGGTTCGCAGGCCGTGCTCGCCGGATCGGCGACGGACCCGGACGGGGACGCACTGACCTATTCCTGGGCCCGCAGCGGCGGCACAGGCCCGACCGTGGCCGTGAGCGATGCCGCCAGCGCCACGGCTCGCTTCACGCCAGTAGCGGCCGGAACCTACGAGTTCACGCTCACCGTGTCTGATCCGGCCGGCGCCCGCTCGGCGCGGACCGTGACGGTGGCGGCCAACACGCAGCCGGTGGCCAGCGCCGGGACGTCGCGGACGGTGGCGGTCGGCGCCCTCGCGAGCCTGTCGGGTGACGGATTCGACGCGGACGGCGATCCGGTCGCCTTTGCGTGGACCCGTTCCGGCGGCACGGGTCCGGCGATTCAGCTGAACGACGCTGCGAGCGTCGCACCGTCCTTCACACCGACGGCGCCGGGCAGCTATGTCTTTGCACTGACCGTTACCGACGGCCGGGGAGGCCGGGGGACGTCTGCCGTCACCCTGACCGCGGTGCAGTCGCCCGTGGGGAATCTGGCGCCCTCCGCCAACGCGGGCGCGGACCGTACGGTGGTGCTTGGTCCCAGCGTGCGACTCAATGGCTCCGGGGTCGACCCGGAGAGCGGGCCAATCACGTACGCGTGGCGGCGAGATGGAGGTACGGGCCCCGCGGTCCCGCTGGCGGACCCCGCGGCGCCGACGCCGTCGTTCACGCCCGTCGTGGCGGGAAGCTACACCTTCGAGCTGACCGTCACGGACGGACAGGGCAGCAGCGCGGTCTCTCGGGTCACCGTGACGGTCGCCGCGCCCGCGGCGGCCAATGCTGCTCCGGTGGTGGTCGCCGGCCCGACCCGGGCGGTGAGCTTGCGTGCAGTCGTCACCCTCGCGGCGCAGGTATCCGATCCGGACGGCGACATGGTCGCTTACGCGTGGGTCCGATCGGGCGGCACGGGTCCGACGGTGGTGCTCGCCGGAGCGGACAGCGCCAGCCCGTCCTTCACGCCCGAAGCGCCCGGCAGCTACGTCTTCCAGCTCACAGCTAGCGACGGGCGCGGCGGCGTGACGACGGGGGCCGTCGCCGTGAACGCGGACTCGCCACCGACGGCCGCCATTCGGACTCAATCGGTCCGCGGAGGTCCGCAGGTGATCGAGCTGGACGGCAGCGGCTCCCGGGGACCGACGGGGCAGCCCTTGGACGTGGTCACCTACACCTGGTCGCTCACCAGCGCCCCGACGGGCGCCGCGGGGTTCGGCTCATCGGCGGCCGTGGCCCGCTACGACGCGCGCCGGGCAGGGACCTACGCCTTCGCCTTGACGGTCGAATCGGCCGGGGGCGGCACGGCCACGACCGGCGTTTCGGTCACGATCGAGAACGGTGTTCCGTCGGCCGACGCCGGCGCGGACCGGAGCCTCATCTTGCCAAGGGACGGCCTGCCAGCCGGACTTCAGGCCAGCGCCACGATCGAGCTCGACGGACGCGACTCCAGCGACCCGAACGGCGACCCGCTGACGTACCGCTGGACCGTCGCGGCTTCTCCCGATCGGACCGTGGCCTCGCCCGATTTGACCACGCTCGTGACCTTCAGCGACCGCTCGGCGCCGAACCCCACGGTCACGTTCCGCACGGACCTGGCGGCGGGCAGCACGAGCCTGGCCGCCGCGGGGGTCTACCGGTTCCGAATGGCGGTTTCGGACGGGGTCGTGGAGTCGGCGGATGAAGTGACGGTCGTGGCGAATGACCCGTCGACGCTGGTGCCTCGGGCCGACCCCGGGATCGACGCCTCCTATCGGCTCCGTTTCGACAGTCCCGGCGTCGTCTCGCGCTGCTTCCCCGATCCCACCGTGGTCCCGGCTACGGACGATGCCGGGAAGCCCCTGAACCTGCGCTCCTTCGTGCGGCTCGACGGCCACGAGAGCGTCGACCCGAAGGGCCTGCCGCTGACTTACCAGTGGACTGTGGCCCGGGATGCTCTGGGCGGACTCCTGGTTCCAGCCTCCTCCAACGTGACCGTCCTCTCGGGGGCCGCCTCCTCCGTTCCGACGTTCGTGCCGGACGTCGAGGGGGCCTACGTGTTCGAGCTGGTCGTCTCCAACGGCCGCTTCGAGAGCGTGCCGGCCCGCGTCCAGGTGCTGGTCTCGCTCGAGAATGATCCGCCCACCGCGGAGGCCCTCGCCGAGGACCAGGAGCGGATGCGTTCGGCGATGGCGCAGGACCCGGTGCTGGCGTTCGCTGCAGGGCAACGCGTGGTGTTGCGTGGGGACGGCAGCTTCGACGACGATCCGGGGGACCTCCAGAGGCTTACCTACCTCTGGCGCCAGACCCGAGGCGAGAGCGTGGCACTCTTGCCGTCGGCCACCGCGGCGGTCGTGAGCTACATCCCGCCGCGGCAAGGGATCTACTCCTTCGAGTTGACCGTGACCGACCCGAAGGGCGTTGCGGGGCCTGCCGCGCCCATCTCCGTTCTGGCGCTGCCGGAGGACGAGGCCGCGCCCTCCCTGACCGTCGTTTCATCCATCGAGTCCCAAGGTGCGACCGCCACGGCCACGGGCGAAGACGACGGCGACGGCGTGCGGGTCGGAACGCCGCGAAGCCTGCGTGTCACCCTCCCTGTCCGCGTCGCCCTGACGGCCACCTTCCGTTCCAGCCCGGGCGCTGCGCGTCACAGGCTCCTCTGGAACCAGGTCGACGGCCCCACCGTCCTGCTCTCGCCCGCGGCGGATACCGACACGACCAGCGCGGTGTCGCGGACCTCGTTTCAGCCGACTACTTCTCGCGTCCACGTCTTCGAGGCCGTCGCCGACAGGCTGGGCTTGGACGGGCGGCCCACCGGCGTGAGCGTTCGGCGAAGGATCAGCGTCATCGTCGACAGCTCCGAGGTGAGCGTGCCCGTGGCCGTCGGCACCGTCTGCCCGCCAACCGTCCCGGGCGACGCCCCGGAGAACGACCGGACGGTGACGCTGGACGGCTCCGACTCCGCCAATTTCGGCGAGGTGAGCGCGGCCAAGCCTCGAATCGGCAAGCCGCTGGCCTTCGTCTGGCGGCAGCTGGCCGGTCCGGCCATCGTGCTGAGCAACCCCTCTGCGCGCATCACGACCTTCGTGATGCCCCGCATCGGCAGAAATCGACGGACCCGGTATGTCTTTTCACTCTTCGTTGACAACGGCCGCGACCGCAGCGCGCCGTTCAACGTCGCGGCCCTGCAAGCCGGCACCGAGACGACCAGCTCCGATTGCTCCAATCTCTCGAGCGCGCAGGTCTACTTGCAGCTCTTCCTCGGCGAGCGGGCGTTATCGCCCGCACCGGCCCGGGCCTCCGCCGAGGGCGGCGCGACCATCGACGGCGTGGTGCTCCCCGGTTCCACCCGTTCCGGGGACGTCATGACGCTGGAGCAAGTCCAGGCCGACGGGACCCCTATTGTCGCCAAGTCGATCCTGCGCAGCTACGCTCTGCAGTTCATCAATGGCGGCGCGACCCAGCTCACCCTGGGCGACTCCGGCACGCTCTTCCTGGACTCGAGCATCCTCGATAAGGTCCTTGCCGCGCTCGTTCTTCCGCCCGGCTCCCAGTCCGCCGCGGGGGCCGTCGCCACGGGTTCTGGCGGCGGCTGCCACCTGTCCGCCGCCAGCCCATCGGCCGCAGCCTGGCTGCCGCTGGTGCTGCTGCTTCTGGTCGCCCGGCGGAAGAGGCGCGGGTAGCCTCCGATCAATCCAGCGTCTTCTGGAATCGGCCCACGGCGACCGCCAGGATCGCCACACCCAGCCCGGCAAGCGCGGCGGCCTGCGGCCAGAGCACATCCAGGCCCGAGCCACGAAGGAAGATACCGCGAAGGATCTCGGCGTAATGACGCAGCGGGATGACCCAGGTGAACGGTCGGATCGCGGCGGGCATGTTCTCGATCGGAAAGAGCAGCCCCGAGAGGTAGATCATCGGAACCATCAGACAGAAGGCCGACATCATCATCGCCTGCTGCTGGTTGGACACCAAGGTCGAGACCAGCAGCCCCAGTCCGAGCGTGTTGAGGAACAATAGCTGCGTCAGCGCCAGGAGCAGCAGGAAGGAGCCGCGAAGCGGGACTCCGAAGCCCTGCACCGCCACGACGGTGACGAGCACCACCTGAACGATGCCAATGGCGGCGAACGGGAAGAGCTTGCCGACGATCAGCTGCCACGGCCGTATCGGCGTCACGATGATCTGCTCCATCGTTCCGATCTCCTTCTCCCGCACCACTCCCATTGACGACAGCAGCATCGTCATCATCATCAGGATCATCCCGAGCACGGCCGGCACGTAAAACCAGCGGCTCTCCAGGTCGGGGTTGTACCAGACGCGCGGCACGGCGTACGGCACCGGCGGGGTGCGGCCGCCCCGTTTCTGGAGGACGACTTCGCGGCCCTTGCCGGCCACGATGCTGGCCGCATAGCCCATTGCCACCGTGCCCGAGTTCGCGTCGGTGCCGTCGACGATCGCCTGCACCCTGGGCCGGCCGCCTCGCGCGAGCTGCTCGCCATAGCCCGGTCCGATCACCAGCGCCAGCTGTGCGCGGCCCGCTTCGAGCCAACGCTCGACGCCCCCGACGCTGGCCTCGCTGCCCTCCAGACGGAAGTAGCCGGAGCCGGAAAAGCGATGGACCAGCTCCCGGCTGGCTGCGGTTCCATCCTGGTCGACCAGGACCATAGGCACCAGCCGCACGTCGGTGTCGACGGCGAAGCCGAAGATGACGATCTGCACGATCGGCGCGACGAAGATCATCGGCAGCATTTTCCGATCGCGCCCCAGCTGCAGCAGCTCCTTGACGATGACTCGCCAGAGGACGTACACGCTCAGGCCACCTCTCTGGCGAGCCGCCGAGTCGCAAGGACCAGCATCACGGCAGCGAAGGCGGCCAGCGCCGCCACCTGCTCGCTGTAGACCTCGAGCGGGGCGCCCTTCAAGATGACGCCTCGCAACGCCACCAGGTAGAAGCGGGCCGGCACGGCGCAGGTGATTGCGCGCAGCCACTCCGGCATGTTGGCGATCGGGAAGATGAAGCCCGAGAGCAGCACGGACGGGAGCATCGACACGAGCAGCGCCTGCTGGAAGGCCAGTGCCTGCGAATCGGCCACCGTCGACACCAGCAGCCCCAGCCCGAGCGCGCCCGTCAGGTAAAGCAACGTGAGGCCCAACAGCTCGAGGTACGAACCGCGCACCGCGATCCCGAACAGCACGCGCGCGGCAAGGAGAATGATCGCCGCCGCCAGCAGCGAGATCCCGAGGTAGGGCAACGTCTTTCCCAGGATGAACTGCAAGCCGGAGATGGGCGATACCCGGATCTGTTCGAGCGTGCCGCGTTCCTTCTCCCGCACGATCGACATCGCCGTCGAGAGTACCGCCGTCAGCATCAAGAGCATCCCCATCAGTCCCGGCACCAGGAACCGCGTGGAGCTGAGCTCCGGGTTGTACCATACCCGCGGCTGGTACCGGATCGGCTGGCGTCGGGCGCCGGCCGTGCTCGCAAGCAGCGCATCCGCGTAGCCGAGGATTGTCGTCGCGGTGTTGGCGTCGGCGCCGTCGACGAGGAACTGCACCGGCGACGGCCGCCCGGCGTGCAGCTCGCGCGCGTAGCCCTCGGGGATGACGAGAATCGCCTTGGCCACGAGCCTCTGCGTGAGCGCCTCGAGGTCGTCGCCCGGCTGCGGGTTTGCGGCGACGTCGAAGAAGCTCGAGTTGACGAAGGTCGCGACAAGTTCACGGGACGCCCTCGTCCGGTCGCGATCTTGCACAGCCAGTGCTACGTGCCGGACGTCGAAGCTGATCGCGTAGCCGTAAAGCACCAGCATCATCGCAGGCAGCCCCAGCAACATCAGCAGACTCAATGGGTCCCGCGACACCTGGCGCAGCTCCTTGAGGGCGACGACCGCGATCTTTCTCATCCGAGGCCGCCCTCCCTTTCCACATGATGGATGAAGACGTCCTCCAGAGATGGCACGATGCGCGCCACGCGCTGCGGGGTGTTCCCGCGCTCTCTCAGTTTCTGCTCGACGAGCCGGGTTCCCTCGGCTGCGTCACGCACGACGACGTGCAGCCGTGTGCCGAAGACGGACGTCTCCAGCACCCAGTCGCACTCGCCCAGAGCATCGAGCGCCTCCGTCACCCGGGGCGCCGCGACCTCGAGCACGGCGCGGCCCGCGAAGACTTCCTTGAGCTGCCCGACGGTTCCGAGCGCGCTGAGCCGTCCGGCGTGCATCAGCGCGATCCGCCCGCAGTGCTCGGCCTCGTCCAGGTAGTGGGTCGTCACGAATACCGTGACGCCGTCCGCGGCCATGCTGTCGATCAGCCGCCAGAAGCGTCGCCGGGAGATCGGATCGACTCCGCCCGTGGGCTCGTCCAGGAAGACCACGCGCGGACGGTGCATGACGGCGCAGGCGAGAGCCAGCCGCTGCTTCCACCCGCCCGGCAGCTCGCCCGTGAGCAGATCTTCCTTGCCCGCCAGGCCGGCCATCTCGATCGCCCACCCTTCCCGATCGGCCTGCGTGGCGCCGCGCAGCCCGTACACGCCACCGAAGAAGCGCAGGTTCTGCCTCACGGTCAGGTCCTCGTAGAGGCTGAACCGCTGGCTCATGTAACCGATCGCGCGCTTCACGGCCTCGGGTTCCCGGGCGACGTCGAGGCCCAGCACCCGGGCCTCCCCCGAGGTCGGGCGCAGCAGTCCGCAGAGCATCCGGATCGCAGTCGACTTACCGGCGCCGTTGGAGCCGAGGAATCCAAAGACTTCCCCCTGGTCGACGGAGAAGCTGATGCGATCCACCGCCGTGAAAGCCCCGAAGGCCTTCGTCAGCTCGCGGACCTCCACGGCGATCGCCACGCGGTCAGTCCCTCGAGGCCGTTTCGATCCGGCGGATGAAGACGTCCTCCAGCGAGGGCGCCATCGGCTGTGCGACTTCGACTTCGCAACCGGCCTCGCGGAGGGACTTGCTCAGCGCCTCGGCGCTCACTTCCGAGCCGGGTCGCAGGGCGACGTGCAGCCGCTCGCCGAAGAGCTCGATGCCGGTGACGCCGTCGACGCCGCGCAAGAGCTCTGCGGCCCGGCGGCGCGGCCGGGCCAGCAACTCCACCATCGGCTGGGCGCCTTCGGCGCGGAGCCGATCCGGGGTATCGAGCGCGAGCAGCCGCCCGCGGTCCAGCAATGCCACCCGGCTGCAGCGTTCGGCCTCGTCGAGATAGGGCGTGGTCAAGAGGATCGTCAGGCCGTCTCGCTGCACTCGAGCCAGCAACTTCCAGAAGTCGCGCCGCGATACCGGGTCGACGCCGGTGGTCGGCTCATCGAGCACCAGCAGCTCGGGCGTGTGGACCAGCGTGCAGGCCAGGGCCAGCTTCTGCTTCATCCCACCCGAGAGCCGATCGGCAAGCCGGCCGCGGAAGGGCGTCATCCGCACGAGCTCGAGCAGGCTGTCGCGCCGGGGCCTCCAGTTCTGCACGCCGTGAAGCTCGGCGAAGAAGGCGATGTTCTCGTCCACGGTAAGGTCGCCGTAGAGCGAGAAGCGCTGCGCAAGGTAGCCGACCTTTGCCGTCAGGGCGCGCCGCTGTCTCACCGGATCGAGGCCGCAGGTGCGGACAGTGCCGGACGAGGGCCGCACGAGCCCCAGCACGGCCCGCAGGGTCGTCGTCTTACCGGCTCCATCGGGTCCAATGAGTCCGAACATCTCGCCCGGCTCCACACCCAGGTCGAGCTCGTCGACCGCGGGCGTCGTCGCGTAACGGTGCGTCAGGCGGCTGACGAGGACGATCGGCTCGGTGCTCACTTCGCCTCCGTCAGCCGGGCGGAGGCCGGCATTCCCGGCTTGAAGAGGCCGTCCGAGTTGTCGAGCCGGAGCTTCACGCGGAAGACCAGCTTGGCCCGCTCGTCCGGCGTCTGGACGTTCTTGGGCGTGAACTCGGCCTGCGTCGAGATGAAGGCGACCCGCCCCTTGCGCGTCGAGCCATCGTCGGTGAAGACGGTCGCCTCCTGGCCCAGTCGCACGCGGCCCAGGTCGGGCTCCATGACGTAGACGGTGAGCCAGGGGTGGGCAAGGTCGGTGACGACCGCGACGGGCGTTCCGCGAGAGGCCAGCTCGCCTTTCTCGGCAAGCTTCTCCGTGGCCACGGCGTCGATGGGGCTGGTGATGCAGGCGTCTTCGAGCTCCTGGGCGGCCTGGGCGACGCGGGCCCCGGCGGCGGCCACCCGTGCGCGGGCCAGCGCGATCTCCTCGGCGCGGCTTCCGGCGCGCAACTTGCTGAGCCGCTCGCGGGCGGACTCGAGCGCCCATGTGGCTGCATCGCGGCGGGCGCGGGAGTCGTCGCGCGTCTTCTTCGTCCCGGCGCCGCCGGTGAGGAGTGCCCGGTCGCGGGAGAGGTCGCGTTCGGCGGCGGCCAGATCGGTTTCGGCTCGGCGGACCTGAGCCAGCGCGTCGGCGATGTCCTCGGAGCGTGAGCCGGCCAGGCGCAGCGCGAGCTCGGCCTCGGTCACCGACTGCTCGGCCCGCGCCGCGGCGAGCGCGAGGCGTGCATCGACGGTGGAGATTCGCGCGAGCGTCTGCCCGGCGCGCACGCGGTCGCCCTCCTCGAAGGCGACCTCCTCGATCCGGCCGCCCACCTTCGCAGCCAGGTGGTGCTCGGTGGCCTCGACGTGTCCCGAAGCGACGATGGCACCTTGGACGACGGCGGCGGCGCGCTGCCCCGACGGCAACCATGAGCGCCAGTCGGCTGCCGAAGCGGTGACGGCCAGGAGGAGGGCGACGACGGCCAGGAGCGGGCGGGGCATGGCTACTTCCTCCTACCAGGTGACTGGGCAGCCAGGCCGCGGAGCAGCATTTCCTGCACGTGAGCGGCGTACTTGCTGGCGGTGGGGTCGCGCGGCGCGTCCTGGAAGCCGGCCAGCACGGCTCCCCGCAGCGGCGCCGTGATGAAGAAGTGGAGCAATCCGCCCATCAGTCCGATGTGAGTGAGGTAGGGATCGACGGGGCGGAACCTGCCCAGACGGATTCCCTTGCGGATGAGGCCGGCGACCGTTCCGACCACCGTGCGCAGGCAGCCGAGCACCTCAGGAATTGCCACCGAGCCGCCTGCGAGCAGCTCGTGCAGCATCAGTCCGGGAAAGCGCGGATGGTGCTCGACGACTCCTGTGAACAACTCCACGAACCGGCCCAGTCCCTCCTCGGGCTCCAGGCGCGCCAGGCCGGTCCGTTCGATCTCGGCGACCAGTTCCTCCACGGGTCCACGCAGCACGGCGTGGTAGAGCCCTTTCTTGCCGCGGAAGTGGTAGTTGATCATCGACTTGTTGACGCCCGCCTTGCGCGCGATGAGCTCGGCGGTGGCGCCCTTGAATCCGCGCTGGGCGAAGAGCTCCGTGGCGGCGCAGTGCAGCGCCTGCCTCGTGGCCTCCGGTCCCGTCGCAATCTTGCGCTTGCTCTTCATCGTTCCTCAATCAAACAGTCGGTTCAAACAAACGTTTGATGGAAGCATACCACCCGTGGCGCGGGCGCGCAAGGCGTGGTAGCCTTTTCTCGTGGAGACGATCGCCTTCTACTACAGCCCGAAGTTCCTGGAGCACCACCCGGGTCGAGGTCATCCGGAGGAGTCCGACAGGCTCCAGGCCGTGCTGGCGAGGCTGCCCGAGCTCCCGCTCACCAGGATCGAACCTGAGCCGGTCCCCAGGTCCCAGCTGCTGGCTGTCCACTCGGAGGCCCACCTGGCGGGCCTGGAGGCTGTGCATGCCCGAGGGGGCGGCGCGCTCGATCCCGACACGGCGATGTCGGCGGGGTCCTGGCCGGCCGCGCTGCTGGCGGCGGGCGCAGCCGCCCAGGCCGTGGAGCTTGTGCTGTCGCACGCCGGACCTCGCAGGGCCTTTTGCGCCGTGCGGCCGCCGGGACACCACGCCACGCGGGAGCGCGCGATGGGCTTCTGTCTGCTCAACAACGTCGCCGTCGCCGCCGCCCGGGCCCTGACGCTGGGCCTCTCGCGCGTGGCCATCGTCGACTTCGACGTTCACCACGGAAACGGTACGCAGGAGATCTTCTATGAAGAAGGCCGCGTGCTCTATGTCTCCACCCACCAGTACCCCTACTATCCCGGCACCGGCGCCGCCAGGGAGACCGGCCTGGGCGCGGGCGCCGGCAAGACGCTGAACCTCCCGCTGCCCGCGGGCGCGGCGGATGCTGCCTATCGCGAGGTGCTCGCGAATGCGTTGCTGCCGGCGCTCGAGGCCTTCGCGCCCGAGCTGCTCTTGCTCAGCGCCGGCTTCGATGCCCACGAGGCCGATCCCCTCGGTGGTCTCGCCCTGACCACGTCCATGTTCGGCGAGCTCACTCGTGCGCTCGTCGGGGTCGCCGAGCGCTACGCGGCCGGCGCCGTCGTCAGCTGTCTGGAAGGCGGCTACGATCGCCCCGCCCTGGGCGCCTGTGTTGCCGCCCACCTCGCGGCGCTCGCCGGGGCGGGGTAGGGGGTTGTGTCGCGCAGGTCAGCGGCCCCGTTGCGGCCGCAGCCGCGCGGATACGCCCGTCTCCTGGATCTCGAGCTTGCCGGAGCTCCTTAGCTGGATGCCGGTCGGCTCCACGCGCTCGTACAGCGGGGAGCTCTCCATCCCGGCGACAAGGCGAGTCAGGGCTCCCAGCTCGGTCACGAATCCCTGCAGCACAAGCTGCCCGTCGGGCGAAAGTAGCAGGCGCTTGGCCACGAAGCGGTCGACCTTGGCGCCCTCGCGCAGCTGCTTTCGCCAGACGAGCCGACCGGCCACGTCGCGAACCACGCGCCCCACCGCAACTCGGGCACCGGGCTTCGGGGTACTGCCGGCCGTCCTGCCGGCCGCCGCTGCGTACGTGAGCTGCGCCTCGATCTGGCTGAAGTCGTCGTCGATCCGAAGGGAGAGAATCTCCAGGCCGAGCGTCCCCTCCAGATGATCGAGCAGATCGGCAAGCGGCGGGTGGTCGGCGACGAGCAGACCCAGCTCGACCCGCCGATGGCCATCCGCCGACTCGACGAAGTGCACGTGCGCTGTCTTGAGGCCGAGCGCGTCGACCTTCTTCTGGACCGCCTCGAGCTGCGCCAGGAGTTGCGAGGAGCCAGTTGCCGTCACCGCCGGCGTGGGCCCCGTCGTCGGTGTCTCTGCCCAGCAACTGGCCGCCGCCGACCAGAGCAGCGCCGCCACGGTGGCCGTCTTCAGTCCCATGTTCATCTCTCCTCTCACTTTCGCCTGGGCTAGAGCAGCGAGTTGCCTCTGAGGAATCCGAGCGCCGCCGCTGGCCCTGCTGCGTCGGAGGCCTCGTGGGGCGCCAGCAACATGCGCGTGGACTCGGCCGGCACCTCCGGCGCCTTCGCTTCACCTGTCGGACTCGATTCGAACTCGAAGAACTCGAGGAAGGAAACCACCGAGCCATCTGAAGTGCGGCTCTCGACCCGCAACGGCATACCGGTTTCCCGGTCCAACCATCGGTGGGTGACGGCCGAACCTGCGCGCTCGGAGCGAAGCTGGACCGCGCGGCCGGCGACGGGGGGGGAGACCGCTTGCTCGACGATCTCCGTCGCAGCCGTCTTGCGGGCTGGCTCCAGCCAGAAGTCTTGGCGCTGCCACTCTCCCTCGGCCTCCACATACCGGGACGCGCGCTCGCCCTCGACGACGACGACCTGCGTGCGGGAATCCCGAAGCTCCAGCACGATCCGGCCGCTGGGTGCGCGGGCGACCCGCAGGGTGCCCGTCAGCACTCCCTCGCCGGTCGAGACCATCATCACGGCCCGGCCCGAGTACGCTGTCTCTCGCCGCAGAGGCGCTACCGGACCCGCTGCCGTCCAGCCGGCCACCTGGGCGGCTGCCGGATCGGAGGCCGATTGCACCACCTGTGCCGCCGGGCCCGGCGCGGGCGAGTCGGCCGCTCGCCCTCCCTGGGTCGGAGACGCCGGTCGCCAGACGGCAAGCGCCAGGCATGCCGCAAGCGCCCAGCCGGGCACGCTGACCGGCTTGCCCAGCCACTCCAGGAGTGAAAGGCTCGTGCGACTCCGGCGGCGGAGCTCGGGCTGCATTGCCGCAATCGTCGCTTCCGCCAGTCCGGCGGGAGGAAGCGCCAGAGGCGCGCGCTCCAGCGCCTCCCGTGTCGCCGCCAGCAGCTCCCGGTGCGTGGCGCAATGGGAGCAGTCCGGCGCCCCGACTCCACCCGAGTGATCGCACGCCGGCGCTTCGCTCGAATCCCGCCGGCCCTCGTCACGGTTCACGGCTGTCACCTCCGGCCTTGACCTGCGGCGAGAAGCCGCGTTTCGACAGAAACTGCGAGAGACTCTCCCGGGCCCGCGCCAACCTGGATCGAACCGTACCGATCGGTACGTCCAGGGTCCTCGCCATCTCCTCGTACTGAAAGCCCAGGACGTCCCTGAGCAGGATGGCGGAGCGATGCTCCTCCTGGAGCCGCTCGAGGCCATCGTTCACCGCTTCGTGGAAGTCCCGGCGTACGGCCTCGTGCTCAGGTCCCTCCTGAAGGTCCGGCGTCAGCCGCTCCTCCACGGAAGGGTCCGAGAAGTCGACCGGCGTGCTCCTGCGCCGGCGCGCCAGCTCGCGCATCACCAGGTTTGCGGCGATCGCAAAGAGCCAGCTTCGGAATCGGCCCGTGGCCACATAGGTCTCGTGCCGTCGGCAGACCACGACGAAGACTTCCTGGAACAGGTCCCGGGCGGCGTGTGGGTCTCGGAGCATCTTGAGCAAGTAATGGTAGAGAGGCCGTTCGTAGCGCTCGACCAGCAGCCGCGCGGCCTCCGGGTCACCGGCCGCAATGGCCTCCATGCATGCGTCGTCGTCGAGCGTCATCACGTTGGGTCCGGGCTTCTCCTCCCAGGGGGATCATCTCGCCAGTTGCCGGAAAGTTCCAGGGAACTTGAAGGGCGCCAGCACGATTCTCGTGCTGGACGGAGGCGCTTCGACCCCCGTCCGCAAAGCAGGAGGTTCGAGTATGAGATTCACCGGGAGCATTGCCCTGGCGCTTGCGGTCGTGGCCGTCTTGCCAGCCCGAGCATGGACGAGCCCCGAGGAGGTCCGGCTCCAGGAGTCGTGTGAGGACCGGGTGCGGCGGGTGATGGAGCCTGGCTGGAACGTCGCCCGCGCGCTCGCGCTCGACTCGCTGGTCAAGGAGTGCCCCGAAGAGGGCAAGGAACTCTGCCTGGAGCTGGTGACCTGCAACGCGGAGGCCTTGCTCCAGACGCGGGCGCTGCGGTGGATGGCCACATGGATGAAGGCGGACGAACTGCGGGCCCTCCAGCTGAAGCACCTCGAAACGTTGCCTCACACCGCCCTCAAGCGGCTACTGCGGGACGCACCGGCCGACCAAACAATCGACCTTGTCTGCCGGGCCCTGACTGCGGGCCGGGCGGTGCTCGATGAGGCCGCAGCGGCCGCTCGCGGGGCGGACCCTCAGGCGAAAATGCGCCTCGAGCGCGCCTTCGTCGCCGGTGTGTTCCGGCCCGACCGGCGAGTCCACTACCCGGTTGCCATCCGGCTCATCGAAGCGCTGGCCAGCGTGCGCTTCGTTCCGTGGCTGATGCGCGTCGCCGCAGACGGCAAGGAGGAGGTCTGGAATCGTGCCGCGGCAGTCCGGGCGCTCGGAGCCGCCCGCGATTCGCGGGCCGTGCCGCTCTTGCGCAAGCTGGCGCGCAGCGAGGCCGCGTACCGGGTCGGAGGCTGCCGCAGAGTAACTGTCCGGCTCGGTGAGGACGCGACCGAAGCCCTGGCGAAGATAGCGTCCGCCAACGCCCACGCGCGTCGTCAGCCCTAGCGCTCTCCCCCCAAATGGAAAAGCCCGGCTGGTGCCGGGCTTTTCCGCGTCAGACGGTTCAGCGCGCGACGGGCTCGGCCGTGCGGCCACGGTAGCGAGCGCTGCCGGCGTAGACCGCCTTGCGCAGCCGCTGCAGATGGCCCAGCGGGCGGTGCTCCTCGACCGCGTGCCAGGGCGTGTAGGCAAAGCCGTTGCCGGCGGCGTCGGCCTGGATCGCGGCCTGCGTCTCGAGGTCCCGCTGGCGGACGATCAGCTCCGCCACCTTCACCGGCGGAGCCAGTTCCTCTTTCCACTCGATCGACGTGTCCTCGACCGGCGTCTTCGTCTCGTCGACGTAGAACTGCACGAAGAAGTCCCACCGCAGGTCCATCTTGCCCAGGCGGTCGGCGAACTCGGCGCGCAGGTAGTCCGTTGAGCCGAAGGACGAGAGCGGTGGCCGGGAGGCGTCTGCTGGCTTCACGAAGTAGCGGACGGCGTAGGGACCGTACTTGACGGCCGCGCCGCTCCAGAACGTCTCGATCGCCATGCTGCGGATGGGGCGGGCCGTGTTGCGGGCCAGCGCCGTGAGCATCCGCAGCGCCTCCTTGGCGCCCAGCCGCTTCGCCAGGATCACCGGCATCTTCAGCAGGTCGAGCGAGCCCTCGGCGAACGCCATGAACTGGACTCCGTCGCGGGCGGGCGTGGTCGGGCTGTTGGTCATCAGGAAGTCCTGCGTCGTCGCGCTCTCCTCTCCGGGAAGGAGCTTTGCTCCCGGGACATCCATCAGCTTGATCGCCAGGCCGCGGACGTCGGGCTTGCGATCGCCCTGGACCACGCCCACGCCATTGGAGAGCCGGACCCAGCACGGGTAGCTCCTGGCCTCCTTGAAGACGCCCTGGCGCGCGTGGTCCGGCAGGTCCGGCAGCACGCGGAACTCGGCCGTGAGGGCCGTGTGGTGTTTGGCATGAAACCCACGGGCGGGAGCGCTGCCTGCGCGCCGGGCCTGTTCGCCCTGGTTGTAGTTGATGATCTCGACGAACTTGGGGAACACCTGGGCCTCGTCGGGCCGGACAACCTCTTTCCAGGCCGTGGTCGGAGAAGCCGCCTGGGCCATTCCCGTAGCGATGAGAGCCGATGCCGTGAGGAGCGTGGTCAGTCGCCTCATAACCGTCAGTGTCTCCTTGGTCGTCGAGTGGCGCGCCGTGCGCTCGCCGGGCGCGAGCCTCGAGTGTAACACAAGTCACCAAACGGACGGAATGAAGCAGCCCGCCCCGATGAGAGGCGGGCTGCTGACGGAGCCACGGCTTAGCCGTGGTACTGGGAGTAGAGCCTCAGAATCTGGTTGTGGGAGTCGACGTAGGTCGTCGCCTGGGCCAGCGCCTGGGCGTCGTTGAAGGAGAGATCGTGGATGCGATCCTGGGCGTAGCGCACCAGGATGCCGTTGTGGGTGTCGTGGTACTGGGACTGTCGGGCCACCATGATGATCTCGCCGACACTGGTGCGGCCCATGTTGGTGCTGGCGTAGGCCCGCAGGATCTTGTCGTTGGCGTCCTTGTAGGTCGTCGCAGCCGCGAGCATGACCGCGTCCCGGGCTTCCAGTCGCACCCGGTTCTCCTCGGCAAAGGCGATCAGGATGCCGTTGTGGTTGTCGTGGTACTGGCACTGGCGGGCGAGCGCGATGACCTCGTTGATCCCCATCCTTCCGTTGGCCACGGAGGCGAAAACTCGCAGGATCCGATCGTTGGCATCCTTGTAGGTGGTGGCTGCGGCGAGCCGGACCGCATCCGAGGCCGACAGGCCGTTGGCGTGTCGCTCCGCGAACCGGATGAGGATGCCGTTATGTTCGTCGTGCGTGCGGGTGGCGCGCGCCAGCTGGATCGCTTCGTCGACCGACATGCCTGGGCCGTCGCCCGTGCCGTAGCTGGAGAGCCCGAGTGCCAGCTTCTTCTGCGCATCGGCGCCGGGCTTGGCATCGCGCAGCTTGGCTACGAGCCCTTTTGCGGGCGCGTCGGCCTTGACGGAATGAAGCTCTCCCGGGCTCAGCTCCTTCTTTGCCGCCCCGGCCCTCAGCCGATCTTCGCTGCCCGCGAGCACCGCGCTCACCGCCACCGCCATCGCCAGCCCCACCATCGCCAACCGTCTTGCTGTTCTCATCGAGCGTCTCCTGCACAAGTCGAGATCCCCTGGAGGGATCGTCTCCGGGTCCATCTGAAGACTACGTCCGTTGCTCTCCGCGGGTTGCACCGGTCGCCATGATATCTCACGCACAGCCGGTCCTCTGTGACCTTGGTCCCATGGTGCTCGACTCCTACGCGTTCCGGCTGATCGCCGCCGCCATTGCCGCGGCTGAGGGTGAGGAGTACAGTTCGTTGCAGCGTCGTCCAGGAGGTGGAACCAGACCCAGGTGGCCGGGAGCCGGCAGAGCAAGAGCCTGAGCCTCAAACAAACCGAGGTCGCCAAGGGGGCTCGCCTCGGTCAGCCTACATCGCCAACGTGGAGCAGGGTTAGCGGACCGTATCCGAGCGCCTGCTGAGATGCGATCTGAAGGAGTACATGGTGCCGCTGCCGCCCTCCTTCCGGTCATCGACCTTCGGGAAGTCCTGGCCACATTGGACCACGGAGTTCTTGGAGGCATCTCTCACGAGGCTGCTCTCGCAGGATCTCCCTCCGAACGGACCCGACCTCGAGAGCTTGAGCCTGGACTTCCTGTTCCGGGACCTTGAAATACACCTCAACTTGAGTGGTCAGAGTCCGGATACTCTATCCGTGGAAGCGGTCCTGGGGTTGCCGCTGACAATCGATGCGGGCCTCGAGCCTCGAGAGGTAGTGCCGAGGTAAGATGGGTGTCGACATCATGTGGAAACGCGGTGGTTATCCCTACAGGCCGGCGAAGTTCCCCTCACGCGAGATGCTCGAGGAGCTCGAGGAGAGGAAGCTGGCTCCTTACCGGACCATGACCCCGGAAGAGAGGGGGCGAGACCTGGTGAGCGTGTGCCGGACGGCCATGTCGCTGACGATGTGTCACCCGGCGCCCGCGCGCAGCCTTGCCCTCGAGGAGCCCCTTCCGGAGAGCACGATGAGGCTGTGGCGACGCCTGCGCGCGCACTATGAATGGCGTCCCCCCTCCTGACCTTATCGGTTTGATGAAGCGGCTGGGGGGCGCTCTGGAGGCCGCAGGCATCGAGTATGCCCTCGGTGGAGCGCTGGCGTTCAACATCTGGGCACAGGCCCGCGGCACCAAGGACATCGACATCGCGACCTATGTCGGTGTCGGCGACGTCGAGCGAGTTTTTTCTCTGCTCCAGCAACTGGGTGCCGACGTGGAGCGCTCCGCCTGCCGCTGGGAGCTGAAGCAGTGGGGACACTTCGAGGTCACCTTCGAACTTGTCCGGGTCGACGTGTTTCTCCCCGACCTGCCTCTTTACGACTGGGCCTATCCGCGGCGAAGGCGCGTGCGCATCGAAGACGCCGAGCTCTGGTTCTGGTCGGCCGAAGATGTGCTGCTGTTCAAGCTCGTCTTCTTCCGCGACAAGGACAAGCTCGACATCAAAGTCCTGCTCAAGGTCCAGGGCAGTAATCTCGATTTCGACTACATCCGCAAGGCCCTTCGCGAAATCCTCGACGACGAGGAACGCACGAAGTGGTTCGAGGACACGGTACGGGAGATTCTGAAGGGGTGAACTTCAAGAGCCTTACGCTGGTCCACGACTCGTGAGCGTCGCGCTCCGACCCGTAGAAACCCAGGTAGGTGCCAAAAGGCGCCAATGGTATCTGGCGGGAAAGCGTAGGAATCGAACCTACCCGGGACGGCTTCCGCCGCCCCACGACGGGTTTGAAGCCCGTGCCGGCCACCAGGCCGGATGCAATCCCGCGGCTGTGCGCGACGGAGTGTAAGCCGGGCGCCGCCGAAAAGGGAAGGGGCGCGGGTGCGGCCGGGGGCGTCGCTTGATACAATCGGGCCGACCGGAGGACCGAACGATTCCAGGATGAAGATTCTTCACATCTGCGATACGCCCGAGAACCTGATGGACCTGAGTGATCTGGCCTCGAAGAAGGTCGAGCTTGTGCTCTCCTCGGGGGACCTGCCACGACCGATCTACGACCGCATCCGAGCCACACTGCCCGATGTGCCGCTCTACGGAGTCCGAGGCGGTCACGACGGCCCGACCGAGCTGACGGCAGCGGAGGATCTCCATCTGCGCGTCATCGAGATCGGCGGCTTGAAGGTCGCGGGCTTTCAGGGCTCCTGGCGCTACAAGCCCGCCGGCCGCTACCTCTACACCGACAACGAAGTCTCCGTCGCGCTCTCTCGCTTCCCCAACGTCGACGTCCTGGTCACCCACAACCCACCCGCGCTCGACGGCCACGAGCTCCTCGACGACATTCACAACGGCTTCACCTCGTTGGTCGAGTACTGCGCCCGCTCCGGCGTGAAGTACCTCTTTCACGGCCACTCCAGCGTCGAGAAGCAGACCCGGATGGGAGCCACTCTGGTCATCGGCTCCTACGGCCGTCGCGTGATCGACCTGCCCGACTGGAAGTGACGCGGAGAATCGAGAATCCAGAATCGAGAATCGGGAGAGCGGGCGCTCCGACAAGGAGGCTCAGCCTGGTCGGGGCGAAATCCGGAATCGGCCCCCGCGGTCCTCTACTGGCTACTGACTACTGTCTACTGACTACTCTCTCAGCCCTCCAGCAGCTCGAACTCCAGCAGCTCGGGGGGGCAGAGGAAGCGTAGCGGAAGCATCGACGTGCCGACGCCGCGGGTCACGTGGAGCTGCGAGCGGGCTCGGCGGTAGTGGCCCATGACGAACTCCAGGCCGCTGCGCTGGGTATCCGCCCAGAGCGCGCCCAGGTAGGGAAGGCGGACTTGGCCGCCGTGGGTGTGACCTGAGAGCGTCAGCTCCACGCCGCTATCGGAAGCCTGGTAGAAGATCTCGGGCGAGTGCGCCAGGAGCAGCCGGAAGGCCTTGGGCGGGACCTTCTCGAGCGCCCGCGTCAGATCGTCCTTCTCCAGGCTGGGATCGTTCACGCCGCAGATCCAGGCCCCGTCGGCCAGCGGTGCGGCCTCGTTCACCAGTGTCCGGATGCCGAGCTTGCCCAGCTTCTCGATGAACGGCTCTAGCGCGATCTCCTCGATCTCGTTGTTCCCCGGCACGAACCAGACGCCCAGCGGCGCAGAGATCCCCTCGAGCAGGTCCAACGCCGGCTGGATACCGCGCGTGTTGCTGATCAAGTCGCCCGTGATCGCCACCAGGTCGGCCCGGCACTCGCGGATGCGGTGGCGGATGAAGACTTCCTTGTAGGTCCACTCGCCCACGTGCAGATCGGACAGCTGCAGGATGCGCTTGCCGGCAAGAGACTCGGGCAACCCCGCCAGCCTGAGCGCAATGCGCCGGTGCTCCATCTCGAAGCGCGTGAAGAGGCAGGCGTCCGCCGCCAGGTATGCCGCGGGCAAGAGCGCCGCCCAGAGGGGGTCGATCATGGCGTGGTGGGCTGCCCGGCCCGTGTGTAGTCGACGACCACGCGCGCCAGCGTGATCTCCCTGGGAGGCACGTCGCCGAGCTTCCAGCGGACGTAAACTTTCAGCAGACCCAGCCCGGGCTCTCCCGGCACATCCTCGAAGACCACGTCGCGCTCGTAGTGGTAGGTCTCGACCAGCTGCCGCGTGTCGGGAGGCATCGCCTCCCAGCGCACGATGGGGTCGGCCGCCAGCGCCTCCTTCGACTTCTCCTCGCCCTGGCCGAAAGTCTCCTTGAGCGAGCTGTAGGGCAGGGCCCGGTAGCGCTCCAGGAGCTGACTTGCCAGCGTCAGCGCCAGCGCGCGGTGCATCGTGAGCTGCGCCCGCTTCGGCGCCGAGCCGAAGAAGTCGAAGAGCGGAATCAGCGCGACCGACAGGACCACGACGGTCACCATGATCTCGAGCAGCGAGAACCCCCGGCGCTCTCCCGGAGCCCGGCCCGCTGTCGCCAGCTCTCGTGCAGCTTTCATGGGTAGGGCAGCCCGAAGCCCCGGAAGAAGTTCCGCGTCGGGTCCTCCATGGACCCCACTCCGGCGTTGTGGATCTTGCTGAAGTCCGTCCCGGCGTCGCTGGAGAAGTTGATGTTGCCCGTGCGCCTGCGGCCCTGCGCCCCGGTCTGCTCGAGGCTGCCCCCGCCGTCGGGGCGGAAGGTCTCGAGCACGTCGGTCATCACGATCCGGATGTTGCCGCCTCCACCCGCCCCGCGCCGGGCGATCTCGTCGATCAGCCGATCGCGTGTCTGATCACGGTTGGTCGGGACCAGGACGCGGTCGCCGTTGGGCGTCGAGAACTCGATCGGGCGTCCGCCCGGGCCGCCTCGGTTCTGCAGCGCCAGTGGCGTGTTGCCCAGCGGAGGCACGCGCCCGTTGGTCGCCACCAGGTCCTTGCGGCCCGGATTGCCGTCCGCGATCTCGACGACGCGGCGCACCTGGTCCTCGAGCTCCTTTGCGCCGACCTCGCCTTTCTCGAACTTCTCGGCCAGCTCGCGCAGCTCCCGGAGCGCTTCGAACTCCTTCTGTGTAGCGGAACGCTTGTCGGGCGCCTGAGGCAGCGGCCGGCGCGGCTGGAAGTTGACCGTTTCGTTGACGAACTTGTTGTGCGACTGGACGAACGTGGACGGATTCTCCAGCTCCGTGAGCGCCAGGAGCGTCATGGTTTCGCGCCCGGTGGCGTCCGCGCCGGTGACGACCGTCTCGACGTAGTAGTTCTGGTCCGGCGAGCGGCGATCGGGTTCGGAGCTCTTCGGGTCGAGCAGCCGGAACTTGACGTCGCGCACGTGCACGTTCGGCAGCGTGTGAGCGCGCGCGCCCTCTTCGGGCTGGTCCGGGTCCGTCTCCTCGCGGTCGATGGTGCGCTTGACGCGGAACAATCCGCCGTCGGCCGGGTCGAGGCTGTAGGTGACGGCGACCGCCCCGGGCGTCGGGAGCTCGCCCCGGCGCTGCTTGGGATCGGGCACGTAGAACGTGATGTTGCGCCCCATCGGCGAGATGCGCACGGGTGCGCGGTGATCTCCATAACGCAGGTTGCTTTCGCCGCTGGCCTGCTTGGCTACCGGCAGCGAGACGAGCTGCTTCAAGTCCTGTTGCACGCTTGCCAGGGTGAGGGTCGCGGCCTGCAGCGCGTCGGCCTTGTTCTGGGTGTCGCGGTTGATGCGGCTGCCCGCGTAGAACATGTCGTAGAGCACGCCCATCAGCACCGCGCCGATGACGATGGCCACGATCAGCTCCACCATGGTGAATCCCGCCGGTCTCGTCCGGCCATGGTGCCCTTTCTCATGGCTGCGCTGGACTTGCATCGGATGCCTCCTCTGGGGGGCGTGTCGAGAGTGCCGCTGGAGTGTTTGGAGCTATTGTCTCTTTTGTCTTCGCGAGAGGTACTCGCGCTTCAGGAAACCGGGGTTCAGAAAGAAGGCGAGCTGCTTGGCGTAGGCCGCCGGCATGTCGCTCGAACCCGACCAGGCCTCGTAGTCGGAATCTCCCGGCCGGGCGATGGCGGGCCCGGGCGTGTAGGCGTCCGGCACGGCCTCCAGGTCGCGCACCAGCACGCAGCCTTTGAGCTTCTTGTTCGTGTGCCCCTGCAGCAGCCCGTTCGGCGCCATCAGGTCGGCCTCGAGGGTCTCCCCCGACGACAATCCCCCAAGGTCGATCGGCCCGTTGGACGCGATCAGCACCAGTCGGCCCTCTCCCTGCCGGGGCGCCGACTTGATCGAGATCCCCTCGCTCGATTCCGTGGCGATGACGCCCCGGCCGGTCCACGGCTGGTTCAGCGTCACCTCCCGCTTCACGAAGTAGAAGCCGTTCAGCACCAGCGTCCCGTTGCGCGAGACCAGCCCCGCGAGCTCTGCAAAGTTGTCGAACACGTGCGTCGCGTGGCGCTTCAGCGAATCGGCCGTGAACTGGTCGTAGGTCCGCTTGCTCTCGAAATCGGCCGCATCCGCGGCCGACTGCCGCGAGAGCTTGGCGGCGATCCGCCCGAACTGTGTGGTCAGGGCCGCCACGAGCTGCGCGGGGTTGGTGGAGGCGCCCGGGGCAAAGGCCGGCACCGTCAACTCTGCCGGATCGAGCACGTCGGTGGTGCACAGGACCGGCCGGTTGGAACCCGGGTCCGCCAGCGGGAAAGCCGGCAGCTCCAGTTGCTGGGCGGCCGGCACGTTCCTGTTGAAGACCTCGATCTCCTGCGCAGCTTGTTGGTAACGCTCGAAGTACTTGCGGAAGCGCTGCGAATCGCGCAGAAAGAGCGTGTACTTGTTGAACGGAATCGGAGGGGCGAGCAGGACGACCTTGTAGGCCTTCAGGAAGAAAACCTGCTCCTCGACGCTCCGGTAATTTCCTGGCGGTGTGACGAACGCCGATTCCTGGAATCCGAACGTGCCGTAGCTTTCGTTCGACTCCTGCGTGACCGACAGCGGCAGCCGCTCGAATGGGCCCGTCCGCACGTCGCCGGCCCGGGTGTCGGGCGAGTCCTGGTAGGCCCGCGCCGTCAGCTCCGGCTTCAGCACCGCCGACATCCCCGGCTCGAAGAGGGCGTCCTCGGGGGGCGCAGCCAGCTTCGACGGGTCGAACTGCCGCACCTTCTTGTAGAGCTCCATCTTCGAGGCCGGATCGTTGAGCTTCTTGAGCAGGTCGTAGGAGACCTCCTCGACGGCCGACTCGGCCACGATGGCAGCCCGGTCCGAGACGCTGATGTCGATCGTGTTCTCCCGCACCTTCGACGTGAAGAGCGAGTTGGCCATCATCATGATCGAGAGCACGACGACCACCGAAAGCGCGATGAGAAACACCGTGCCGATGCCGTTCCTGTCTCGTCTCAGCCCTGCTCCGCCCACATTCTGAAAGTATAACAGCGCATGCGGGAAGTGCCTAGCCGACCGAGGGTACGCATCCGGAGCGGCGTCTCTTCTTGACTTCCCTCCCGGGGAGTCTTATGATCTGCGGCCCCGCGCCGGGCTGGGCGCGGCTCGGGTCGCCCCCGCTTTGCGGTCGAGGCGCCAGGAACCGCGCGGCTCATGTCGCCGTTTCGCGTCCGGCTGCGGCCCTCAGGAGGTCCGATTCAGCGGTGGACACCACGCTCAACAACTTCACCATCCAGGTGGCAACGGTCAACGGCTCGGGAAGCCAGTCGGCGAACCTCGTCCTGCTGCGCTCCATCTTCAACATGGGCATCCCGTGCAACGGTAAGAACCTGTTCCCGTCGAACATCGCCGGGCTGCCGACCTGGTTCACGATTCGAGTCGATGAGCGCGGCTACGCCTGCCGGCGCAGGGACGTCGACATCTGCGTCGCGATGAACGAGAACACCATCGACGCCGACGTGAATGAGCTCGCGCCGGGGTCAGTCCTCATCTACAACGAGGCGCTCGCCTACCGGCCGCGCCGCGAGGACCTGGTCGTCTACCCCTGCCCGTTCACCGCCCTGGCCGGCAAGGTCACGACGGAGCCCAAGCTCAAGAAGCTCCTCACCAACATGGTCTACGTCGGCTTGCTCCAGGAACTTCTCGGGCTCGACCCCGCGGCCGTCGAGCAAGCCGTCCAGAAGCAGTTCGCCCGCAAGGCCAAGGCGGTCAGCCTGAACCTGGGCGCGCTCAAGGAAGGGGTCGCCTTCGCCCGCGAGAAGCTGACCAAGCGCGATGCCTTCAAGGTCGAGCGGCGCAACCTCACCGCCGGCAAAATTCTCATCGAGGGCAACGCCGCTTCCGCGCTGGGAGCGCTCTTCGGCGGGTGCACCGTCTGCGCCTGGTACCCGATCACCCCCTCCAGCTCGCTGCCCGAGGCGTTCATCGACCTGGCCGGCAAGCACCGTCACGACAAGGACGGCAAGGCCACCTACGCCGTCATCCAGGCCGAGGACGAGATCGCCTCGCTCGGCATGGTTCTCGGCGCCGGCTGGGCGGGCGCGCGCGCCATGACCAGCACCTCCGGCCCGGGCATCAGCCTGATGACCGAGTTCGCCGGACTCGCCTACTACACCGAGACGCCCGGCGTCGTCTTCGACGTCCAGCGCGCCGGCCCCAGCACGGGCCTCCCCACCCGCACCGCTCAGGGCGACATCCTCAAGGTCGCCTGCCTGAGCCACGGTGACACGCAGCACATCGTCCTGATGCCGGCCTCCGTCGAGGAGTGCTTCTCCTTCGGGATGGAGGCCTTCGACCTGGCCGATCGCTTCCAGACACCGGTCTTCGTCCTGACCGACCTCGACCTCGGCATGAACGTCTGGATGTCCGATCCGTTCCGCTATCCGGAGAAGCCGTTCGACCGCGGGAAGGTCCTCAGCGCCTCCGACCTGGAGCGCATCGGCAAGTTCGAGCGCTATCGAGACGTCGATGGCGACGGCATCCCCTACCGGACGCTGCCCGGCAACCCGCACCCGCTGGCCAGCTGGTTCGCCCGCGGCAGCGGCCACAACGAGGCCGCCCAGTACACGGAGAAGCCGGGGGACTACAAGCGTAAGCTGGAGCGGCTGGCGCGCAAGTTCGAGACCGCCAAGTCGCGCGTGCCGGCGCCGATCGTGACCAACGGCGGCGATGGAGAGGTCGGGCTGCTGGCGTACGGCACCAGCCACTGGGCCGTGCTCGAAAGCTGCGACCAGCTGGCTGCCCTGGGCATCAAGACCGACTACGCGCGGCTGCGCGCGTTGCCGATGTCGGACGCGGTGGAGCAGTTCCTGGCCAGCCACCGCCGCGTCTACGTCATCGAGCAGAACCAGAGCGGCCAGATGATGGCGCTCTTGCGAATGCACTTCCCCGCCCACGCGGGCAAGCTCCGAAGCATCCTCCACTACGACGGCATGCCGCTGGACGCCGCCACCGTGACCGAACAGATCGCCGCCTGCGAGAAGGAGTCCGCGAACTGATCATGACGACCACCCCCGTCGCGGAAGCGACCAAGGCAAACCTCAATCGCGCCGGCCTCGACAAGGCCGCCTACAAGGGCAGCAAGTCGACGCTCTGCGCCGGCTGCGGTCACGACGCCATCACCAACCACATCATCACGGCCTTCTACGAGCTGGGCGTGGAGCCGCAATCCGTCGCCAAGTTCAGCGGCATCGGATGCTCCAGCAAGACGCCGGCCTACTTCCTGTCACGCTCGTGCGGGTTTAACAGCGTCCACGGCCGCATGCCAGCCGTCGCCACGGGCGCCCTGACGGCCAACCGCCAGCTGATCGGCGTCGGCGTCAGCGGCGACGGCGACTCCGCCTCGATCGGGCTCAACCACATGTGCCAGATCTTCCGGCGCAACGTGCGAATGCTCTACATCGTCGAGAACAACGGCGTCTACGGCCTCACCAAGGGGCAGTTTTCCGCCACGGCCGATGTCGGCTCCCGCCAGAAGGGCGGCGCGCTCAACGACTACGAGCCGATCGACACCTGCGCACTGGCGATCGAGCTGGGCTGCGGCTACGTCGCCCGCTCGTTCTCCGGCGACGGCAAGCAGCTCGTCCCTCTACTCAAGGGCGCGCTCTCCCACAACGGCCTGGCCTTCATCGACGTCATCAGCCCCTGCGTCACCTTCAACAACCATGACGGCAGCACCAAGAGCTACGACTTCGTCAAGGAGCATGACATCCGTCTGCATGAGCTGGGGTTTGTCCCGCACTACGAGGAGGTCTCGGTCGAGTACGACGAGGGCACGACCACACGCGTCGATCTCCCCGACGGCAGCTACCTGACGCTCAAGAAGCTGGAGCGCACCTACGATCCGTTCGACAAGAAGTCGGCGCTCTCCACGCTGGCGGCCTCCCGCGCTTCCAACGAGCTGCTCACCGGGCTGCTCTTCCTGGACGAGAACCGCCCGACCCTGGACCAGCGCATGAAGCTCACCGAGCGCCCCCTCATCGAGCTCACCGAGGCTGACCTGCGCCCCGGCCGCGCCGTGCTCGAAGAGATCATGGAGACCTACCGGTAGTCCTGGACCTCGAAGCGTGCGGGGCCTTGGGCACCGTCGAATGCGTTACACTGTGTCTTCACCATGCCACTGCTACTGACCCTGCTCGCCACCGGTTCCCTCGTTGCTTTCTTCGTCGCGCTCGCCTCCGGGGCGATGGGCGCGGCCTTTCTGCCTGGGCTGCCGAACCATCTGACGCTCGGTATCCTGGCGGCTCTGATGGCCTGCACCGTCCACTGCGCGGTCTTCACGTACTTCCTCGGGACCGGGCTCTCGATCAAGGAGGCCGTGGCCGTCCATCAGCTCGATCCCGCCCTGATCGAGGAGACGAAGACCATGAAGAAGCGCGCCTTCCCGTGGGTCTTCAACGCCATCTTCGCCGTGATGGGCGCCGTGCTGGCGGGCGGCTTCGCGATGTCGGGCCGGGTACCGGCCTGGCTGCACGGGCTGCTCGCGGCGGGCGCGGCCGCCTTCAGCATCTACGCCTTCTACAAGGAGTTCGCGGTGATCCGCGACAACGTGACGCTGCTCAACACGCTCAAGAAGCACCTGGTGCAAAAATCGATCGAGAACCAGTGGCCGCCCGAAGAGGCCGACATGTCGCGGGTCGACCAGGGTCGCGCGCTGGTGTTCTTCGGGTTCAGCGCCGCATTCGCCTTCGTCTACCTCAGGTACATCACGCGAACGGAGTGGATGCCGGTCCTCCCATTTGCGCTGGTGTCGTCGCTCTCGATCGCGCTCGGTTCGATGATCCTGAAAGTGGAGGGTCGGAGCCGGTGACGGTCAGGACCCGGGCGGGCCACTAGAAGATGCGCGAGCTGGGAGTGGGCCTCATCGGCTGCGGCGTCGTCGGCGCGGAGGTCGTTCGCGGCATCGCGGAAGATCGCGAGGTCTGGGCACGCCGTTACGGCGTTGTGCCCGTCGTGCGGCGAGTGGCCGTGCGCGACACGTCCAAACGGCGTGAGTGCAAGCTTCCGCTCTCCGTCCTGACGGCCCACCCCGAGGACGTGCTGGCGGACCCCTCGGTAGACGTGGTGGTCGAGGCGACCGGGCGAGTGGAAGAGGCTCGGAACTGGATGGAGCGCGCGCTCGACGCCGGCAAGCACGTCGTGACGGCGAGCAAGGCCGTGCTGGCGCGCCACATGGGGGAGCTGCTGGAGCGGGCGCGATCGCGCGGTCTGTCGTTTGGCTACGAGGCGACGGTGGCGGGCGGTATTCCGCTCCTGCGGGCGCTGCGCGAGGGGCTGGTCGCCTACGGCATCACCGAGGTCGCCGGCATCTTGAACGGCACGACTCACTACATGCTGACGCGGATGGAGCAGGAGCGGCTGCCCTTCGAAACCGCGCTCTCGGAGGCCCAGCGCGCCGGGTTCGCCGAGCCCGATCCTTCTGAGGACGTCAGCGGAGAGGATGCGGCCTGCAAGCTGGCGGTCGTCTCGCGGATGGCGCTGGCTCTGCCGGTGACGCAACGGGACGTCTACAAGGAAGGCATCCGGGACGTGAAGCCGAGGGACCTGCGGTTGGCGGTGAAGCTCGGATTCCGGGTGAAACCGATGGCTGTGGCCCGCCGAAGCGCCGTCGAGGGGAAGTGGGAGCTGCGCGTGCATCCCGCGCTGGTGCCGATAGAGAGCCCGCTGGGCCGGCTGGCGCTGGAGGAGAACGGCATCCGCGTCACCACCGAGCGCCGCGGCGATTACTTCTTCAGCGGACGCGGGGCGGGCGGAGCGCCAACGGCGGGTGCCGTGTTGAGCGATCTGCTCGAGGTCGCGCTGCGGCCGGGAGGGCCGCCGGCGGTGGAGATGGCCGATTCGGCGTCCACGGTTTCATCGGAGCAGTTCGTGACGGGCCACTACGTGCGGGTCGCGGGTGATGCCGCCCGGCTTCGCAAGGACCTCGAGGAGCGGGACATCCAGGTGATCGCGGCGCACCAGGAGGGGCAAGAGGTCGCCCTGGTCACCGGTCGTGGCACGCCGGCCTCGGTGTTGCCCGCGCTGGCCGCGGCATCGGGCGAGGCGCCGCGCGTCTGGCTGCGGGTTGAAGGCGACATCAGCGCCTGAAAGGCAGGGACCCCGAAATGCCCTCCGGCGGAATCATCGCCCGGTACGGAGATCTCCTCGAGCTGGGCCCGCTTTCGAGCGCCATCACCCTGGAAGAGGGCGCCACGCCGCTCATCGAGGCACGGCGGCTGCCGCACGAGTGCAACCTGCAGATCCGGCTTCTCTTCAAGTTCGAGGGGAGCAACCCGACCGGGTCCTTCAAGGACCGAGGCATGACGGCGGCGGTCAGCAAGGCGGTCTCGGCCGGATCGCGGGCCATCGTCTGCGCCTCTACGGGCAACACGGCGGCCAGCGCGGCGGCCTACGCGGCGCGCGCGGGGATAGCATGCCTGGTGCTCTTGCCGAAGGGCAACGTGGCGCTCGGGAAGCTGGCGCAGTCGCTCGTCTACGGAGCAACCGTGGTCGCGGTCGACGGCAACTTCGACCAGTCGCTCGAGATCGTGCGGCGGCTTCCCGAGCGGATGCCTCTGACGATCGTCAATTCCATCAACCCCGATCGATTGCTGGGCCAGCGCAGCGCGGCCTTCGAGGTGGCCGACGCGCTGGGCGGGGCGCCCGACTATCACGTGCTGCCGGTCGGAAACGCAGGCAACATCACCGCCACCTGGCGCGGCTACAAGCGTTACAAGGAGGCTGGCCGCATCCGGCGGCTTCCCGTGATGCTCGGTTTCCAGGCCGCGGGCGCCGCTCCCATCGTCGACGGGCGGATCTGCGAAGATCCCCGGACGCTGGCCACGGCTATCCGCATCGGGAACCCCGCCAGCTGGGAGGGCGCGCGGGAGGCCGCCAGCGAGTCGGGGGGCAACATCGACAAGGTCACCGACGAGGAGATCCTGGCGGCCTACTTCCAGCTCGCCCGCACGGAGGGGATCTTCGCCGAGCCCGCCAGCGCCGCCAGCTTCGCGGGAGTTCTCAAGAAGGCGCGGCAGGGCTACTTCCCGTTCGGCACGACGGTGGTCTGCACGCTGACCGGCAATGGGTTGAAGGACCCCGATAACGCAATGAAGGTGGAGAGCAAGCTACTGGAAGCGCCGGGCGACTTCGACGGCGTCTGCCGGGCGCTCGAGCAGGTGATCGGTTCGTGACTGGGGCGGCCCGCGCTGCGGCGCCGGGCGTTGTGGCCGTGAGAGTTCCGGCGACCAGCGGAAATCTCGGCCCGGGCTTCGACACGCTCGGGCTGGCGCTGGCGCTCCACAACCGTTTCCAGGGAAGGCCGGCCCGACGGACCACTCTCGCGTACAGCGGTTCGGAGAGCGGGGGGCTGGCGGGCGAGGACCCACGCGAGAGTCTCTTGCTGCGGGCGATCGGGCTTGCCTACCGCCACCGGGGGTTGAAGCCTCCGCCGTTCGAGCTGGAGGTGGAGTGCCGGGTTCCGCCAGCGCGCGGACTGGGTTCCAGCGCCACTGCGGTGGTTGGCGGGCTGATGCTGGCGTCGCGGTTTCTGGAGCCCAAACTGGACCGGCAGGAGCTGCTGGACCTTTCGACTCGCCTGGAGGGTCACCCCGACAACGTGGCCGCGGCCATCGCGGGCGGCCTGACGGCCTCGGCGGTGGGCGCAGGCGGACGCGTGCTCCTGGCCAAGCTGCGGCTGCCGGCCTCGGTAGGGGTTCTGGCCGTCATCCCGGAGTACCGGCTCTCCACGGCCCAGGCCCGGTCGGTGTTGCCAGCGAGTTACTCGCGGGCAGACGCGGTGCACAATCTCTCTCGCGTGGCGCTGCTCTGCGGGTCACTGGCCACGGGGCAGACGGCCGATCTCTGGGAGGCGCTGGACGATCGCTTCCACCAGCCCTACCGATCCCGGCTGGTGCGCGGTTTCGACGACCTGCTGGCAACGGCGCGGGCCGAGGGCGCCCTTGGCGCGTTTCTCAGCGGGGCCGGTCCGACGGTGCTGGTGCTGGCGCCGGCGCGCGCGCGGGCGCGGTTGGCGGGTGCGCTGCTGAGAGCGATGGAGCCGCACGGTGTGGCCGCACGGGTCGAAGCGCTGGGGGTAGAGGCTGCCGGGGCGAGGTACACGCGGGCCTTCTAAAGAATCGAGAATCGAGAATCGAGAATCGAGGGGTGGGAAGCGAGCAGGGGATAGCTCACTGGGGCTCGGTACCGTCGAGGGCTTCGCGGACGCGGCGGGCGAGCTCGGTCGGTTCGAAGGGCTTTCGCAGGAAGTTCCAGCCGGGCTTCGTGAGGTCGACCTTCCATGAGGAGACGTCGGCGTAGCCCGAGATGAGCAGCAGCCGGGCTGCAGGCCGCAGCTGGCGCATTTTGAGGTAGAGATCCACGCCGCCCAGCTTCGGCATCACCACGTCGGAGAGCAGCAAGTGCAGGGGGCCGTCCAGCTGGCCCAGGGTTGCGAGCGCGGCCTCGCCGTCTTCGGCCTCGAGCACCGTGTAGCCGGCCTTGCGAAGGATGCGGCCCGCCAGATGCCGCACGGATTCCTCGTCGTCGACGACGAGAATCGTCTCGGTGCCGCCCACCAGCGCCAGGTCGGGCCGAACCGAGGGCGCTGCTGCCGAGTGCGGCTCCGAGCCTTGGGCCCTGGGCAGGCAGATCCGGAACGTCGTGCCGTGGCCGGGCTCGCTCGCCACCGTGATCTGTCCGCCCACCTGCTTGACGATGCCGTAGACCGTGGCCAGGCCCAGGCCGGTGCCCTTTCCACGCTCCTTGGTCGTGTAGAACGGTTCGAAGACGTGTGACATGGTCTCAGAGCTCATGCCGTGACCCGTGTCGGTCACCGCCAGAATCACGCAGGGCCCGGGCCGCACGGGCGACGGCACGCCGCTCGCCCGGCCGTCAAGCTCGGCTTCGCAAGTCTCGATGGTCAGCCTCCCGCCGTTGGGCATCGCGTCACGTGCGTTCACCGCGAGGTTGAGAATCACCTGAGTGAACGTGCCGGGATCGACCCGCACGCGACCCAGCGGCTCCGTCAGGTGCGTGACCAGCTCGATGTCGGCGCCTAGCAGCCGGCCCAGCATGCCGAGCACATCACGCACGATGCTGTTCAACTCCGTAGGACGCAGCACGACGGGGCCCGGGCGGCTGAAGCTGAGCAACTGCTTGGTGAGGGCCGTGGCGCGTTGGGCGGCCTTGAGGATCGCCTCTGTGTCGGGGCGATAGGGGTTGTCGGGGGGCATCGTGCTGATGGCGAGGTTGGAGTACCCGATGATGGCCGTCAGCACGTTGTTGAAGTCGTGGGCGATGCCGCCGGCCAGCCGGCCCACGGCTTCCATCTTCTGTGCCTGCCGGAACTGTTCCTCCACGCGCCGGCGTTCGGTGACGTCTTCGACGATTCTCAGGTCGCCGGTATAGGTCCCCTCGGCGTCGTGCATACGGGCGACGGTGAGCTCGCCCAGGACGGTCTGGCCATCCTTGCGGACGTAGCGTGCCTCGAGCTTTCCCGGGTGCGGCCCGGTGCGGCAGCGTTCCAGGTAGGCGCGGGCTTTCTCGCGGTCGCCCGGGTGGGTGACGTCCGTGTAGGTGCGTTCCAGGAGCTCGGGCTCCGAATAGCCGAGGATGTCGCAGAGGGCGGGGTTAGTGCGCAGGAAGCGGCCCTCGGGATGGGTCAGGGCCATGCCGATGGGGGTGGCCTCGAAGGCCCGGCCGAAGCGCATCTCGCTGGCCTGCAGCGCCAGCGAGGCCCTCGCGTTCATCTCCCGGACTTCGGCCTGGTGCTTGGCTTCCATGGCGCGCCCCAGGTCCTCGAAGGCGCTGACCAGGAAGCTGCTGATGCGCTCCCGGATTGCCCAGAGTGGTGAGAGGACGTCGTGGACTCGGTTGACGAGGTGCTCGGGCTCGTAGGGCTTCACGATGAAGCCGTTGGCGCCGGCCTCGTAGCCGCGCAGGACGTTTGTCGGGTCGTCCAGGCCGGTGAGGAGGATGACGGGGACCTCGGGGGTCTCGTCCTTGATGGTGCGACAGAGCTCGAAGCCCGAGACGTGGGGCATCAGCACGTCGCTCACGACCAGGTCGAAGGAGCGGCTGCGGAAGGTGGCGAGCCCCTCGCGGCCGTCGGGAGCCAGCTCGATGGCGTGGCCGGCGGCCTGCAGTACGATGCGGATTTCCTGGGCCTGCGTGTCGCTGTCCTCGACGACCAGGATGCTTGCCATGAGGGTCTCCCCCTTCAAGTGTAGCAGACGGCTCAGCGGGAGCGGCCGGAAAGGCCGGCCAGCTCCTCGATGGCCACCAGTCCGTCGTCGATCACGACGGGAACCAGTCCGTCCCGTACGGGGCGGACCTGGACGGGCGGCTCGCCCGGGTTGTTCCAGGCGGCGACCGGACACAAACGCACCACCAGCACCACTGAGCTGGAGGCCGGCACCTGCACCAGCCGCTGCGCGCCGTCGGGCGCCCAGAGGAACCAGATCTTGCGGCCAGGGAGCTCGAGCGCGGCGCCCTGCACACCGCCGGGGAGCGGTTGGCGGGCGGGTCGGGCCTCACCCAGGCGCGAGAGGGCGTAGCGGAACGCGCGCGCCCCCGAGCCTTCGCGCTCCACGACCTTGCCGTCGATGCTGGCGTGGAAGATGTCCATCAGGATGGGGCCCTGGAGGGTTTCGCGCAGGGCGGCGAACCAGATGCGGCGCGCGCCGGCGCCGACGGCCAGCGTGGTGGAGCGCAAGAGCTCTCGCATCTCGACGTCGTCGCCGGCGAAGCTGCGGGAGGCGTATCGAGGCGAGGTGCGCGGCAGGCGGCTGAGGCAGACGTCGATGGGAGTGTCGCGGATTCCCATGGCCAGGGCGGCGCGGCGGAAGGCCATCATGCCGTCGAGCCATCCCGAGCCGACGTCGGTGACGTGCAGCTCGATCTGGGGCGAGGAGCGAAACTGCGGGAGCGAGAGGAACTGGCGGGCCGATTCCGGCAGCCCCTGCCCCTCCAGCGCGATCGACCCGGGCGCAAAGGCGACCGTGGGGTACATGCCCCCCAGGACGCGCCGCAGCCGGTCGACGAAACCCCCCAGGGCCTGGGGCGAGTCGCGCCAGCCGTCGGCATTCAACGCTCTGCCCGCGCCGACGGCCGATAGACAGGGTTCCATCAGGCGCACGGCGCGCGCCAGGCGGGCCTCGAAGGCCGGCATGTCGCGCGGCACGGTGCGGTCCAGGATCTGCAGCTCCAGCCACGGAGGGCCCTTGCGCTCGCCGATGAGCGTGTGGATGAAGTCGTCGGAGGGGACCTCGACCATGACGAGCCGTCCGCGCCCCATGCCGAGCCGGGTCGGCACCCCGCCTCGGAGGCCTGGATAGAATTGCCCCTCCAGGGGATTCGATTCGCGAATCTTGAGCTCGTCGCCAAAGCGAGATTGCGGGCTACTGCCCAGGCGCATTGCCAGGGCGTCGGGAAGTCTCGCGAACAGGGTGGCCAGCCTCATGCGGTCGGCCGGGGAAGGGGGCGACGCCGTCGAAAGCCCGACCTGCCAGAGACCGTCGGACACGGTCAGCCTCGGGGCGCCTGCCGTGCCGGCGCGGGTGGAGAGCTCCGGCGGTTTGCCGGCCCCGAACATCACGAGGGCGTCGGGCAGCTCGAGGATCACGGGCTTGTCCGGCAGCGCCGCTGTCGCGGGACGCCGCGCGGGGACGGGCGGCGCAGGCGCGGTTGCGCGGGTGGGCGGGGGAGGGGAGGGCGTGTACTCGGCAGAGCGATTGAGTCTCCAGGCGATGAGCGCGCAGGCGAAGACGAAGAGCGCCAGGGCCGGAAAGAACCAGGAAGAGCGAGAGGCCGCTCGCGCCAGGCTCCCGAGTTGGCCGGTCGTTCGCTGCAATTGCGGGCCCGACTCCAGGATGCGCGACAGCACCGGGTTGGAGACGCTGGGCCGCGAACGCGCCAGCGGCGGGACGGCGTTGGGCTGCGAGAAGCAGACCGTGGTGACGTCGTGGGAGCGATGCCGGCGCGGGGCGACCCGAGACCGTTCGAGGTCCTCGAGGATCTCGGCGGCGGACTCATAGCGATCCTCCGGGCGGAAGGCGGTCAGACGATCGAGCATCGCCTGGTACCACGCCGGCGCCTGGGAGCCCTGTTCGGCCAGCCGCGGCAACGGGGGAAGCGGCCTCCCGGCCAGGACGCCCACGAGGTCCTCGCCGGAGTAGGGGCGCCTGCCGGTCGCGGCCTCGTAGAGCGTCACACCCAGCTGGTAGAAGTCCGTGCGGCGGTCGGCGGGCTGGCCCTTCAACGCCTCAGGCGCC
>JACQZN010000011.1 GCA_016213845.1 Candidatus Wallbacteria bacterium | reverse complement strand
GCCTGGGCGGTGCTGCCCGACGGGTCGACGACCTTGACGGCAGGGCGGAAGCTGCCGGGCTGGTTGTAGAGGCGGAAAGCCTCGACGGAAGTGGAGTCGGTGGCCTGGAAGCTCTCGAATTGCCCGTCGCCGTCGAAGTCGAACTGAACGTTCTCGATGCGGCCGGTCAGGGGGCTGAAGGAGTTGGCGACGAGCCGGGCGAACGCCGTCCCTCGAGCGCTGCGGGGTTCGATGTCCAGGGTGACGCGCAGTGACCCGACGCGCACGACGGTCGAGTAGTCGACGCTGGAGAGCTGCTGGGCGTCCGTGACGCGCAGGATGGCCGTGTAGATGCCTTCCCGGGAGTAGGTGTGGGTGGTGCTGGCAGAGCTCGGGCTCGAATAGTCGAAGGAGCCGTTGCCGTCGAAGTCCCACTCGTAGCGGACGATGGTCGAGACCAGCGACGCGGCCACGCCGGAGAGCTCGACCGGCGCTCCGACGGGCACGGCTTCGGGGTTGGCGACGCCGCTGACGATGGGGGCGCCCTTGACCGTGTCGCCGGGCGCCGCCGCCACATCGGATGGCCGGCTGAACCCGCCGAGCTCGAGGATCCTCACGCCGGACGGGGAGATCTTGGTGACGCGGTCCAGACCCGTGTCCGCGGCCCAGAGGGCGCCAGTCAGCGGATCGATCGAGAGCGCGACCGGACCCCGGAAGCCGCGCAGCCGCAGGATTTCGCGTCCGCGCGAGTCGAGCTTCACGAGAACCGCGGAGCCGGCCGGCTGGTCGGCGATCCAGGCGCTCGAGTCGAAGGCGTTCACGACCACCGCGCCCGGGCCGGAGAAGTTGCCGATCCCGCGGCCGCCGGAGAAGAGCTCGCCCGCGTTGCCCGCCGGGATTCTCGTCACGCGGTGCTCCAGAACGACGCTGCCGGACTCGCGGGTGAGAAGCAGGCGCTGATCGGTGACCACGACGCTGCCGTCGAGCGGGTCGAGGGCGAGCCGGCCAGTGGCCTGAACGGACCCGTTGAAGACAGTGACCGGGACGTCGAGCGACAGGGCGTTGGGGGGAGCGTCGGCCGCGATACGGAGCAACCGGGAGTTCGACCCCAGGGCCCAGAGCGCGCCGCGGACTCCGTCGGCGGCGATGGAGAGGAACTGGCCGCCGGGGCTCGTGTCGATCGACGTCAAGGCCGAGCCCGGGACAGAGGCGAGCGCTGGCGCGTCGGGGACGCCGGCGCTTTCGCGGGGAATCCGGAAGATGCGACCCAGGTTCGTGTCGAGGGCGTAGACCTGGCCTTCGCGCGTGTCGATGGCCAGGTCGCGGATCGCTCCGAATCCGCCGAAGCGGGCGGCGACGCGGCCGGCCGAGGTGACGCGCACGAGGGTCTCCCGGTCGGAAACGGCCCAGATCTCGCCGGCAGCCGAGTCGAGCGCCAGCCGGCCCGGGGCGGGAAGCGGCACGGTGAGCATCTGGCGGCCGGTCGACACGTTGAGCTTCACCAGGCGGTTATTGCCGGTGTCTGCCACCCAGACGTTGGGGTCGCGGCTGCTCCTGGCGAAGTTGGCCCGCACGATGGCCAGGTCGCGATCGGTGATGCGGCCATCGCCGTCCAGGTCGCCGTCGTCGAGGAAGCGGGCCTGGCCGCGCGCGGCGCCGAGCGCGCGGGAGAGCAGGATCAAGTCGACGCCGTCGATCCGGCCTGAGCCGTCGACGTCGCCCAGAACGGCGTGTGCCGGCGGAGCGGCCGCCAGCGTCAGGCAAAGCGCCAGCAGCAGCGCGAGCGCCGGTCGGGTCATGGCGACCCTCCGAGCTTCACGCTCCGGGTTGCGCCCTGACCGGAGAAGGTCACGATGCTGACGGAGACCGTGTGGGCGCCGGGCGGCAAGATCTGCTTGGGCAGCTCGAGCGAGTAGGGGAGGTAGCCCTGCTCTTCCTCCGCCACGCGGCGGTAGTCGACGAACGTGACGATCTCGAATCGCTGCTCGAGCAATCGCGTGCGAGTGGCTTCATCCGCTGACACTTCCAGGGCGAGCGCCACGGCGCCGGAAGCGGACTTGGCGGCCTCCGGGGGCCGGACCGAGATCGTGAAGCCGGGCGAGGTCCGGTGGTGTTGAGGTTCCATCCAGCGCGGGTCAGCGCCCCGGGCCGCAGCCGCCTTGGCAATCTGGGCCCTGCGGATGGCTGCCTTGCCGGCCGGTGCCGGGCGCTTCGAGGGGGCCGGACCGTCAAGCGCAATCGAGCCGCGCGGCAGCGCGAACGCCTCCACCAGGAGCGCCTGGCGCGGCAGCGCGGCGAGCTCGAGGAGGCCCGAGTCGTCCTTGCCGTTCCAGGCGACCCGGTGCTGACCGGCGTCGAAAGGCTGCCAATCGATCGGCGCGGCCAGCTGCGGGCCGTCGCGCACGCCGGCGCGTGCCACCACCCAGGCGGGCCGGCGGAGTGTAAAGACGATCTCGCCCCGCTTGCGGTCGTGGAGCTGCTCGCCGGGACCGAAGACCAGCGGCTCGCCGCCCGTGTCGAGCGCCGGGTCGTGGCGCTCCCAACCGCTCTCGCCGGAGGCCTCGACCACGAAGTAGTAGGCTCCGCGGGGTGCCGCTTCGCCTGTGTCCGTCTGGCCGTTCCAGGAGACCGTGACGTCGCCCGCCGGGCGCAACTCGCCGGCGGCCACCGTCGCGACCGGCACGTGGTTGGCGTCGTGCGCCGTCACGGTCACGAGCGCAGGCTCCGACAGCGCGACATGCACAGCGACCGGTCCTCCCGCTGGATGCGCGAACCGCTCGACGCGATAGCCTGGCTCCGATAGCGGACCGCCGATCGCCACGCCCGCCGCGCCGATGAAAGCCAAGACCGCCGCCACCGCAGCCCGTGCCGCCGGCGACTCCAGAAGTGCGTGCGCGCCAGATGACCGCATTTTGCCCTCCGTGCCAGGGAGGTGTCCGGGATGCCCTCGATGCTGCCGGCGGAGTCTGCTCGCGGCTGCCCGCCCGCCAGCGCCCCAATCTCGACAATGTCAGCCTATCGCCCCGCCCCCTGAACGCGCAACCGATCTCAGCGGTTGCGCCGGTTTGTGGGGGCGTGTTACACTTGACGGGACGGCCAGCGGTGGAGAGGGTTGACTGGATGTCCCCGGACGCCGCGCTCAACAGTCACGGCGGGTCGAACGAGGCTGCCTCGCCGGAGAGCCACACACCAGCTAGAACGCCGTCGATTAGAAGATTAGCCGATTCAGCTCAACCGGTCAGGCCAGGCTACCAGGGACCCGGTAGCGGGGTGGGAAGAGGGACAGCCTTTCCGCGACCGTTGTAACCGATGATAGTCATTCACTCCAGTTGGAGCGAACCCGCTGCGGGATCGCCGGTCGGAGGGTTCTTGCTCTGGGGCGAGGGAGAGCAGTTCGTTCCCGTCGCGCGCCGGCGAGGCCGGGGGCGAGGTCGCGGCCGCAAGGACACCGAGGTCGCCGAGCGGCGCCACCCCAGCCTCATCGCCCCCGAACGTGTGTTCGGTGCGCTGGCGACGCTGGTGCCCGGCTGTGAATCGGGCGAGCCGCCGATCCCGCTCGTCTTCGAGCTGCGCTTGCCGACCCGCAACAACAAGCCGATCCTCTCTCCGACGTTGAAGCCGGCCATCTTCGAGCGCGAGGGTCAGGCCCCTCCCGGCCTGGAACGCTGGCAGGTAGAGGGGCTACTGTTTCCGACGGTCCGCGCGCTCTCGGTGCTTTCGGCCGTCCCGACGGCCCGCTCGCCCGTTGTCGGCACGCCCGCCGTCCCCGGCGGTACGCTCCTGTTCTGGAGCGCCGCCTGCAAGCTGGCCCTGCAGATCCTCACGCGCGGCCTGATTGTCCCGATCGCCGAGGAGACCACAGGCGGCGTGCCGCGAGCCGGATGGCTGCCGCTGCTCTCCGATCCGGAGGTCGTCACGCGCATCAGCCGGCTGGCCGCCGCGATGCCCGGTCTGGCTCGCGTGGCCCCGCACTTCGGCGGGACAATGGTCGGCCTCCAGCCCAGCCGCGCGCTGCTCGAGCGATTCCTCACCGTCGTCGTCGACGAGGCGGCCCGCACCTGGTGCTACAACGCCTACTCCGCCCAGCAGGCCGACGGCGGCGTCGTCCGCATGCCCGATTCGGCCTGGATGGCGGCAATGATCTCCGGGGCGGCCCTCATCAAGACGGGCACACCGCTGGAGCTTCGCGATCTGCCCCGCGAATCCCGCCGCTGGTCCGCGCCCCTGATCGAGGCCGACAAGGGCGCCCCGTATCGCACCTGCCTGCGCCTGGAACCGCCCGCCCAGGGCCACCCGGGCGGCACGGTCGACGATTGGATGCTCCGGATCTACCTCCAGGCCAAGGACGACCCGGAGCTGCTGGTCCCCGCCGAGGAAGTCTGGCGCATCGGGAGTCGCTCCATCCGTTGGATGGGAAAACGCTTCGACAACGTCCAGGAGACGCTGCTGGGAGACCTGGCCAAGGCCGCCAAGCTCTACGCTCCCCTCGAAGCCTGTCTTCACGATCCCGCTCCCATCGGCATCAAGCTCTCCCCCGAGGGCTCCTATCAGTTCCTGGCCCAGGGCGCTCCGAACCTGCACCAGGCGGGACTGGGCGTCATCATCCCGCCCGAGATCAAGACCGGCTCCTTCGAGCAGCCGCTCCTGGCCGTCCGTATCAAGGTCCGGCCGCGGGCCGACGGCCCAGGCGCCAAGTCCGCCTTCGGCATCGACGCGCTGCTCGACTTCGACTGGGAGATCGCGCTGGGCGACCACGTCATCACTCGCGAGGAGTTCAAGCGGCTCAGCGCGATGAAGGTGCCCGTCGTCAAGGTGAAGGGCAAGTGGGTCGTCGTGAGCGCCGAGGCGCTCCGCGCCGCCGCCCGGTTCGCCGACGGCCGGCTCTCGCAGATGGAGCAGATGACGCTGGCCGAGGCGCTGGCGCTGGCCGCCGGCGTGACCGAATCGGGCGAGAAGCTGCCCGCGATCCAGTTCGAGGGCGACGACTGGCTCAAGAGCCTCTTCATGCCGAGCGAAGCCGCCGGCGACGTCCCCGTGCCGGAGGGCTTCCACGGCCAGCTCCGCCCCTATCAAGAGCGCGGCCTGGCGTGGCTGGCACACCTGCGCGAGCGCGGCCTGGGCGCCTGTCTCGCCGACGACATGGGCCTCGGCAAGACGATTCAATTCCTGGGTTTGCTCCTGCGGGATCAGGAGCGCGCGGCCCCCAAGCGGCCGGGCCCGACCTTGCTGATCTGCCCGACGTCGGTCGTGACGAACTGGCAACGCGAGGCCAAGCGCTTCGCGCCGTCGCTCTCCCTGATGATCCACCATGGGGCCGACCGGCGGACCGGCGCGGCGTTCGCTCGCGAGGCGGCCAAGCACGAGCTGGTGATCTCGACCTACTCGCTGGTGGCGCGCGACCTGGCCCATCTGCAGGCCGTCGAGTGGCAGGGCGTCGTGCTCGACGAGGCGCAGAACGTCAAGAACGAGGCGGCCAAACAGAGTCAAGCGGTCCGCCAGCTCAAGGCCCAGTACCGGGTCGCTCTCACCGGCACGCCGATCGAGAACCGTCTCTCGGAGCTCTGGTCCTTGCTCGACTTCCTCAACCCCGGCTACCTGGGCAGCGGCGCCGCGTTCCGGCGCAACTTCGCCTTCCCGATCGAGCGCTTCGGCGACACCAACCGCGCCAACCAGCTCCGAAAGCTGATCGGCCCGTTCGTGCTGCGCAGGCTCAAGACCGATCCCACCGTCATCTCCGACCTGCCCGAGAAGCAGGAGATGAAGGTCTACTGCACGCTCACCCGCGAGCAGGCCACGCTCTACGAGGCGATCGTCGACGAGATGCTCGACAAGCTCAAGAAGTCGGAGGGCATCCAGCGACGCGGGCAGGTACTGGCGTCGCTCACGCGCCTCAAGCAGGTCTGCAACCACCCGGCCCACTTCCTCGACAACGCCAGCGAGCTGTCCGGCCGCTCCGGGAAACTCTCGCGCCTGGAGGAGATGCTCGAGGAAGCGCTCGACACCGACGACCGCGCGCTCGTCTTCACGCAATACGCCGAGATGGGCAAGCTGCTCAAGGCGCGGCTGGCCGAGCGGTTCGGCTTCGAGGTGCCGTTCCTCCACGGCGCCGTGCCGACCAAGAACCGCCAGAAGATGATCGACGAGTTCCAGGCCGCTTCCGGCGGACCGCGGATCTTCATCCTGTCGCTGAAGGCCGGCGGGCTCGGATTGAACCTGACGCGGGCCAACCACGTGTTCCACTTCGATCGCTGGTGGAATCCCGCCGTCGAGGACCAGGCGACCGACCGCAGCTTCCGCATCGGCCAGACGCGCACGGTGCAGGTGCACAAGCTCATCAGCGCTGGTACGCTCGAAGAGCGGATCGATCAATTGATTGAACGCAAGAAGGGGCTCGCCGAGAAGGTGGTCGGCTCCGGCGAAGCCTGGTTGACCGAGATGACCAATGAGGAGCTGCGCGAGCTGGTGCAGCTCCAGAAGGACGCAATCGGGGATGACTAGACGCCGCAACTGGCGCCGCCGCCGGTATTTGCAGAAAAACCCGCAGGCCGAACCGGGTTCGGGGCAGGCACGCGCCTCGGAGGGCGGCCCCAGCCACGAGGGCGCACCAGCGCTCGAATCCGGCGCCGAGCCGATAGCCGCTGGCGGGTCCGCTCCAGCCGGAACACCGCCGGTCCAGGCTCCCTCCTCCAACGGTGGCGCCGAGCGAGCTGTTTCCGACAGCCAGCAGCGCCATCGCCGGCGACGGCATCGCCGCAGGCACAACCACAGGCTCGAACCGCATCAGAACGGCTCGCTCGCGAGCTCCGGGACCGGCGAGCCCTCTGCCCCGTCGCCCGGGGCCGGTGGTCCGCCCGCCGATGCTCCGATCGCTTCGGCGGCCCCGGACGGATCGACGGCCGGCCTGATTCCGGCCGAGCAGCCCTCGCAGTCCTATGGTCATGGCAACAACAAGATGAAGCGCCGCCGTCGCCGGCGTCACCGGCACGTGCGCCATGGCGCGTCGATTTCGACCCACCCGGCGGGCGGCGAAAGCACGCCCACCGATGAGAGCGCCGAAGTCCGCGCCAAGGGACGATTCGTCGGGAACTGGTGGGCGGATCGATGGATCAAGATGCTCGAGTCGCTCGGGCATTCCAACCGTCTGCCGCGCGGCCGATACTACGCCCGGACGGGCCGGGTCTTCGACTTCCGCGTCGGGCCGGGCGAGGTGACGGCGCGCGTGCAAGGCTCGCGGCCCCAACCGTACTCGGTGCGCATCGAGGTGGCGCCGCTGGACGATCGCGCCTGGACGCGCGTGGTGGAGGCGATGGCCGCGCGCGCGATGTTCGCCGCCAAGATGCTCTCCGGCGAAATGCCTCAAAACATCGGAGAGGTCTTCGCCTCGGCCTCGGTCAGCCTCTTCCCGAAGCTGGCCCGGGACATCCGCGTCAACTGTTCCTGCCCCGACAGCGCCAACCTCTGCAAGCACGCCGTGGCGGTCCACTACATCCTGGCCGAGGCCTTCGATCAGGACCCATTCATCCTGCTGCACCTGCGCGGGCGAGCGCGCGACGAGGTCATCGACGCGCTGACCCGCACCCGCGCCAAGCTGCTCGCCGCCGAGCCGTCCTCCGACGCCGCGGGCCAGGCGAACGGCGCGCCCGGGGCGGAGCTCGTCGCGCAGGAGGAAGAAGGGCCGCCCTCGAGCGACCCGTTCCGCTTCTACGAGCTGGGCCACGGCCTCGAGGATCTCACGTTCATCCTGGAGCAACCTCCGGTCCCCCACGCGGTGCTAAGTAAGTTGGGGCCGCCACCGACGCACAGCCCCGCGCAGGCCTCCGCCGTGCTCGCCAGCTGCTACGGCCTCGTCTCCCAGCAGGCGCTCGACACCGCCTTCGGGCGCGAGACCGAGCCTCGGGCCGAAATGCCGATCCAGGTGCCCGAGCCGACGTCGTCCTTCGGAAAGTCCCCCGCGATCACGAGCAGCCAGGTGAGTCTGAAGTCGATCCGAGAATGACCCGCATCCGCCGGCAGCCGGGGGGCAGCGGCCGCGACCGCGCCGGCGCGGGGGGCATGCTCGTGCTGACGATGGTGCTCCTGCTGGTGCTACTGGCGCTGGCGCTGGGACACGACCGGTTCTCCTCGCAAGTCCTCTGGACTTCCCAGAAGAGCACGGAGGGATCGCTGGCGACCACGCTGGCCGAGAACGCCATCGACGAGGCGCGGTTCGAGCTGGGGCGGCGGGTCAACGTGCCGACCGATCCGCTCTACCTGTTCTTCCGCCAGGGGCAGGGGCGCCGGCCCGTCGACGGGTTGTCTCTCGCCCACAGCGGGAACCTGCTCAAGGGCGAGGCCTACAAGCGGTTCAACTTCGAGGGTGAGCCCGCCGAGGTCGAGGTCTTCTCGCAGGACCCGTTCGAGCGCTTCGGCTTCGAGACGAGGGGCGTGCTCAGGTACTTCGCGTCGGTGACGGGGTATCCGCTGCGAAATCCGAAGGACAAGATCGTCCGGCAGGTGGAGGTGCGCCAGGAGTTCAAGGTGGCGCTCATCGGCCCGCCGGCGCCGTTCGACAGGATGACGTTGTACGTGCACAACGGCCACGAGTTCCTGGGCCTCGACAGCGCCGACGAGTGGGTCAACACCAACAAGCTGATCAAGAAGATGAAGGCCGAGGTCGCGCGGATCGAGAAGAACCGGGACGAGCAGAAGCGGCGCCTGGAGAGCTACCGGCAGTACAAGGACGAGCTGCCCGGCTACGACCAGGTGATGGCCGACCTGGACAACATGAAGTTCGACGGGCTGCGCAAGGTCGAGAAGTACGAGCAGCTCTACGGTCGCGAGATGCAGTTCCCGGACGGGCCGCTGGCGATGGTGGCGCTCAACTCCACGGGTCTGGGGTTCAACCTGCACGAGCTCGGCTCGGATGCCTGGTTCCGACTCGAGGCCGACTGGACGGCGCGTAAGCGCAAGGCCGACACGGCTGACCGCGAGCTGCGGCGCCTGGAATCGCGCGAGGAGTGGGACGGAGGGCTCATCCGCAGGTCGATCGCGGACATCGAGTACCTCAACACCTTCGACCAGGACATGCTGGTGAAGCGCATCTACCCGCTCTACTTCTCGGGGTGCAAGATCGATCGCTCACCGCGGCTGATCTACAACGTCATCGCCACCGATCCGACGCCCAGCGGCGGGTCGGCCCTGGCGCACTACCAGTCGCTCTTGGCGGCCTTCGCCAAGGACCGCGTGGGGTGGCGGCAGAAATTCTTCTTCCGCGTGAAGCGGGGCGCCGCGGGGAGCGTGGACGAGGCGCTGCAACGCTTCCGCATCCAGCAGGACCCGGTGGCCGGCGTGTTGAACGGCGTGGTCTACGTCGACAACCCGGACCAGCCGCTCAACCTGACGCAGCCAATCCCGGGGAAGCTGGTGCTCATCGTGGAGGGCGACGTGCGGCTGTCCAACCTGCCGAAGGCCGACGATCGCAGCATCCTGACGGTCATCTCCTACGGGGCGATGTCTGTCGAGGGAGATGTCTGGGCCAGCCTGATCCCCCGGGGAACGTTCGCGACCGCGCCCGGCAGCGCCACCGTGATCCATGGCAATCTGGTGCTGGACGAATCCTATCACTGGACCGGCCGGACGCCGCGCCCTTCCGGCCAGCTCGTGCCGGACTTCGCGCTGACCAGCTCGGCCGAGGACAGTCCCGGAAACGTGAGGATCTTTCCTGATCGGCAGTTCGTGGTGCTGTCGCCGACGACGGAAGCGCGTGTGGTGAACCGGACGGGGGACTAGGAGTGAGTAGCGAGTAGTGAGTAGGGAGAATCGAGAATTGAGAATCGAGAAACGAGGGTTCACGATCACGGAGATCCTGGTGGCGCTGCTGGTGGCGGTGTTCGGGATCATTCCGCTGTTGAACCTGAACACGCTCTCGAGGCGGCGGGGACAGCAAGGCGAGACGTATGCGCTGGCGCAGATCGAGGCGGAGCGTTTGCTGAACCACTTCGGGGGGCGGCTGGGATTCGACGATCTCAACACGCGCCTGGGGGCGGCCACATCGCTCACGCTTTCGGAAGCGGACCCTGAGGTGGCGGAGGTGCTGTCGGGCGGAGCGGGGCTGGAACAGTCGGCGCGCAAGGTGAAGCGGGTCGTCGAAATCGTGCGGCTGGAGGGCGGGTTTCTGCGAGTGGGCGCGGTGGTGAAGTGGCAGTCGACGGCGCCCGTGCAGGACCTGCAGTTCGCGCTCGACCGGTTCGTGGCCAACCAGCGCGTCTCCGTGACGCCGCACTTTCCCTTCCAGACGATGGCCGTGTCGCAGGGCTGTCCGTGAGGGGGGAGAATTGAGAATCGAGAATCGAGAAGTGAGAGGCGAGCCGGGACGTCAGAGGGTGGGCCGCTCGGTCGCTTCCGGGAGGCTGGTGTCCCCTACTCACTACTCGCTACTCGCTACTCGCTACTCCTCCGGCTTCACCCTCATCGAGGCTGCGGTTGGTCTGCTCCTGATGGCGGTGACGTTCGGGATTCTCTGGAGTCTCTTCTTCTTCGACAACAAGCGGATCACGGTCAGCATGGAACGGCTGACGGCGCTGCGGGGCGGGGAAGGGATCGTGGAGAACCTGAGAAACGATCTGAAGAACATGGTGCCGCCGCTGTCGGCGGAGTATGCGGCCTGGGGGAACGTGCCGCTGTTGCTGGAAGCGGCAGGGGCCTCGGCTGACGCCGGGAGCGGATACGACAAGCTGACGTTCTACCGGCATGTGCGCTCCGCCGACCCGTCCAGTCCGCTGGTGAAGATCGTCTACCGGCTCGACCCGGCGTCCAGGCGCGTCATGCGCTCGGCCGACGGCAAGGAGTCGGCCATCGGCGGCACGCCCGTGCGGGACTTCTTGCTCTTCTTTCGGAGGGAAGGGGCCAGCGAGTACCTCACCTACGAGATCGTGACCACGTTTCAGGGCGTCACGGGGATCTTCAGCTCGAAGGTGAACATCCAGGAGATGCGATTCCAGGGCCAGATCGACCTCGTCGACAAGGTGGCCGCCGCCGAGCGCACGCGCTGGGTGCCGACCGCCGCCGATTCGAGGTGAGTCTCCGGGCCGGATGCGGTAGGATGGCTTTGGAGGTCCGCCCTCATCGAAGAGGGTCCAGGCAGGCTGAAGAGCGCTGACTGGGCCGCGGTCCGATCAGGAGGTGCTGGAGATGAAACGAGAACTGCGAAGCGGTTGGGTTTTCGCATGGCTGGTGACGCTGTCCGCGCTGGCGTTGACCGGCTGCCAGAATCCGGCGGCCGGCGGGACGGGATTGCGGGTGGCGACCTCGACGATCGCGGCGCCCGCGGTGCAGGGCTGGGTTGCGGAACTCTCGAAGCCGCCCAATCCCACCGGGATCAGCCTGCGTGCGACCGGCTCCACCACGGCGCTTTCGGAGCTGATCCAGGGAAATGTCGACGTGGTGGTCGCCTCCCGTCGGATGTCGGCCAACGAGCTGCTTGCGGCGCGCGCGGCCGGCCGCAAGGTCGAGGAGTTCCTGCTGGGGTTCGCCATCTACCAGGTGCTGGTCCACCCGCAGAACCCGGTCGCGAGCCTGACGCTCGAGCAGGTGGGAGACATCTTCTCGCGGGACGTGAAGGACTGGTCGGAGGTCGGCGGGCCGAAGCTGCCGATCCAGTGCGTCTACCGCAGGACGTTCCCCGGGCACTTCGACCTCTTCTTCGAGAAGGAGGTCTCGCTGAAGTACGGCGCCTTCTGGGCACGTCCCGACTCGGGTGTGACGGTGGCCGACGACACGGCCGCCATCGCGGCCGCGATCGGCGCCAATCCTGGTTCCATCGGCTACCTCCTGGCGACCGACCCGGCGCCGGCCGCCAAGGCGCTTGCCATCAAGAGTCCGCTCTCCAAGTCGCCCGAGGCGCCGAGCGTCGAGGCTGCGCTGGCGGGCCGGTATCCGATGCTGAGGCCGCTCTACATGTACCTGGATGCCGGCTCCGCGCGCGGGGTGCGGTACTTCCAAGAGTTCGCCCTGGGCGATCGCGGCCGCAAGGTCACCTCCGATGCGGGCTTCGCGCCCGTGCCGCCGCCGCCTGGCGGCAAGCCTGAGCTCGACCCGCTCGATCGGATTCCGGCGTGGTGAAGCCGGTGCAGACCGTCCTCTTCGCCTGCGTTCACAATGCCGGCCGTTCTCAGATGGCCGCGGCGTACTTCAACCGGCTAGCCGATCCCGGAAGGGCGTGCGCGGTCTCCGCGGGCACTGCGCCCGGAGAGCGCGTGCATCCGGAGGTTGTCCAGGCGATGGCCGAAGCCGGCATCGACCTCTCGGCCGCGAAGCCGCAGCTCCTGACCGAGGAGCTGGCGCGCGGCGCGCAGCTGCTGATCACGATGGGCTGCGGCGACCGTTGCCCCGTGGTTCCCGGTCTGGAGCGGGGCGACTGGCCGCTCGCCGACCCCAAGGGCCAGGGCCTCGACTCCGTTCGCGCCATCCGCGACGAGGTCCTCCGGCGCATCACCGCGCTCGTCGCCGCCCGCGGCTGGGGGCGGGCGTAGGTGTAGGGGCGTGGTATCGACATGCCACCGGGGTTGAGGCTGACGGATTGAGGAGGCAAGAAGGCGAGGCGTGCGCGCGCTCCCGAACGCAAGTGCGTTCTTGAAAATCGAAAGCTTATCCTTTAATTTTCTAGCATGCTAAGCAGGAGAGTCGAGGCGTCGCTACGAGCTTCCTTGCGCCGATTCCCGATCGTGGGACTCATTGGAAGCCGCCAGTCGGGCAAGACGACGCTGGCCCGGGCGCTCGCCTCTGGCCGGCGCTCGAGCGTCTATCTCGACCTCGAACGGCCCTCCGACCTGGCTCGACTGGCGGATGCGGAGCTGTATCTCTCCGAGCTGAGCAACCAACTGGTTGTTCTCGACGAGGTCCAGCGAAGGCCGGATCTCTTCCCACTGCTGCGCTCGCTCGTGGACGCCGGCAAGAGGCCGGGCCGGTTCCTGGTCCTCGGCTCGGCCTCTCCGGAGCTGGGGCGGCAGGCCGCCGAGAGTCTCGCAGGCCGCATCGTTTATCACGAGCTGCCCCCCTTCACGCTGGACGAGATTGGTCGCAGGAGCTGGCGACGACTGTGGTGGCGGGGAGGGTATCCCCCAAGCTTCCTGGCCGGCGACGACGCTACCAGCATCGAGTGGCGCGAATCGTTTCTGCGAACCCATCTGGAGCGCGATCTGCCGCAGCTCGGCATTCGAGTTCCGGCCACCCAGCTTCGACGATTCTGGGAGATGTTGGCCCATCTCCACGGTCAGCCGTGGAATGCGTCTGCCGTGGCCGCGAGCCTGGGGACGACAGCCCCGACCGCCCGGCATTACCTCGACTTACTCACGGACACCTTCGTCGTGCGGCAGCTCGCGCCGTGGTTCTCCAATCTCGGGAAACGCCTCGTGAAGGCGCCAAAGGTCTATTTGCGTGATAGCGGGTTGCTCCACGCGCTGCTGCGCATCGAGTCGCTCGACGCGCTCAGGGCCCACCCCGTGGCGGGCCCGTCCTGGGAGGGGTGGGTGCTCGAACAGGTCCTGGCCGTAGTCGGACGCAGGGCCGAGCCCTACTTCTACAGGACGCACGCCGGTGCAGAGGTCGATCTCGTGCTGACCCGCGCTGGAAAGCCTGTTCTCGCGTGTGAGGTCAAGCTGAGCCTCTCACCGGCACCGACTCGAGGTCTTCGCGAAGCCTTGAGCGACCTCGAAGGCGTGCCGTGCTTCATCATCTATCCCGGCACGGAGAGCTATTCGGTGGCTCCGGGCATCAAGACATTGCCCCTGTCCAGACTGGGGGCGATTGACGCTGCCCTGAAGCGGGTTCCCTGACAGCGGGTCCGGTGCCTATCTCGGTCCGCTCGGCCTATTGCGTCCGCAGCTAGTGAGCTGCTCGGACCGAGGCCGGCAACGCCCCCCCCAACCGAAACGAAAAACCCGGGCGACGCCTTGGGGGCGCCGCCCGGGTTCAGAGGCAAATCCTACTAGCGATCGTCGTTCTTGGGAATCGACGCGTCGCCGGGGGCCGACGGGCTGATGGTGCCGGAGGTCGGCGAGACGTCCGAGCTGGTCGGCGTCGGGTCATTGGCCGTCGGGCTGATCGTGCCGGTGATGTCGGGAACCGTCGGGGAGATGGTACCCGTGATGTCCGGAACGGTCGGCGTGATGGTGCCCGTGATGTCCGGGGCAGTCGGGCCGGTCGGGGTGATGACGCCCGGAGGGCCGGCGGGACCAGCGGGGCCGGCGGGGCCAGCCGGGCCGGCGGGACCGGCGGCGCCGGCCTTCCCCTTGCAGCAGCCCTGGGCGTAGGTCAGGGTCACGAGCAACGCCAGGAAGGTGAGAAAGGCCGGAATCCACGGTCTCTCTCGAGAATCCTTCTGAGTCATGTTGGGAAGTCCTCCTCGTGGGGTCCCGGTTGCAGTGCGGTTCATCCTATCACGGACAGCTCTGAACCTTCATGACGACACGGCCGCCAGGGAGGATAGAACGATTTTTTCACTCCCCCCGGCAAGCCCGCCCTCAAAGCTCGAAATCGTAGGCTGCAAGGCCCTCGTGGCCGTTGCCGACGACCACGACGAACAGTCGCCCCTCGACGGCCGTGGCCGCCATTCCCAGCCCTCGCGGGAAGAGCAGCGGAACCGCGGACTGACGGATGGGTCGCCACTCGTCTCCCTCCACGCTCTCCAGTACCGCGACGAGCGCCCCTGCGCTGGACGTCGTGTGGACCAGCACGAGGTAGAAGCGGCCGCCGGCCGAGATGACCGCCGGCATCTTCTGCACGTCCAGCATCGAGCGCCTCCTGAGAACGGCCTTCGGAGCGCCGAAGCTCACTCCTCGGTCCCGGCTCGTCTGGGCGTAGATCGCCCCGCCGCTGTCGTAGACCACCACCACCGTGTCTCCCCGCGCCGAAGCCGAGGTCCGGCTCCGGCTGGGCCAGTAACCCTCGGGGGAGACCCTCTGCATGGCCGGCCACGGACCAGTCGCGTGAGCGTTGGAGCCTGTCGACGAGAGCCGAGGGTTCTCCGCGCCCGAGATCGAGAAGACGACACGCCGTCCACCCGCATCGAGCAGGAAATCCAGACAGTCGCTTCCGGACGGCAGAAACGTCGCCGGGCGCCCCAGCCCCTCGATGCCGCTCGGGCCACAGCGAAACCGTCCGCATCCCCATCTGTCGGTCGGTCCGTCGTGAGCAAGCCACTCCAGCTCATCGCCGGGGGTGCTCTCCGGCAGCACGATGGACCGCAGCGCTCCCGACACCGGCGCACTCCAGCTCGTCCGGCCCCTGGGCCGATGACGGAGCTGGCTCTCCCATCGGCCCGAGAGCGAGTAGCCAACCACCGTCCCGCGTGGCGTGACGGCCAGCGCGGGGTGGGTGGCCGGAGCAGGGCCGGCCTCCACGACGTCACCCCACGTCCGGCCGCCGTCCTCGCTCTCACGGACCAGCACTCGCTCGGTCGGCCGCTGCTCGTCCTCCGACCAGGCCACCGCCACGTGGCGGCCAAGCGACCGGACGATCACGTTCTCGCATTCGCCCGTCGCCAGCCGCACGCCGGCAGTGCTCTGGAGCTTTGGCAAGGTCTCGAACCGGAAGGGGACGGTCGAGTTCCCCTGCGCAAGCCAGCCTTCGTAGGCCGTGCCGGGCGCCAGTCCGGCGACGGGCAGACGCGTCGCGCCTGCATCCGCTAGAACCTCCTGTCTGGGCGAGCCTCCGTGGGCTTGCCACCGCACAGCAGCGCCCGCCGGCATCGCCCCCGCGAGCTCGAGGGCGACTCGCTCCGCCCCGCGCGTGATGCGGGCAATCGAGGGCAGTCCCGCAGAAACGGGTGGCTTGGCCCGGACGAGCGGCGCCCCCGGCTCCGGGGCAGGTTGCTTCGCGTCCCGGTTCGCCACCGCCACGAGAGCAACGGCGGTTGCGGCGAACAGCACGATCCAAGACCGCATGCCGGGCCGCCAGCGCCTTGCCGGTGGCGGCTTCCTGGCCACCGTCGGCGTGCTCGGCTTCTGCGAGACGTGCCGGACCCGCGCCGCGACGGTCCGCACCGCACCCGCGCTCGCCGCCGGGAGCTGATCGAGGGCCTGGAGCGCCGATACGATCGCGCCGGCCGAGGAAGGTCTTCTCTCGGGCCGCCGCTCCAGGCAGGCGTGGACGAGCGAAACCAGACCCCCGTCGAGGCCCGGTCGGATCGAGCCCAGCGCGGGCGGTTCACTCTGCAGCTGCCGCTCCATCAGCTCGGCCAGATCCTCGCCCTCGAAAGGCCGCCGCCCCGCCAGCATCTCGTAGAGCATCACGCCGATCGCGTAAATGTCGGCCGCCGGCCCTGCCTCTGCCGTCTCGAACGCCTCGGGCGCCATGTAGCCGGGAGTCCCCAGCAGTACCCCGGCGGCCGTCAGCCGCCTACCTTCATACTCGGAAGCTCTCGCCAGTCCGAAATCCGCGACCTTCGGCTGGCCGTCGCGCGTGAGCAAGACGTTCTCGGGCTTGAGGTCGCGGTGCACGATCCCGGCGGCATGCGCGGCCTCGATGCCGGCCGCAATCCCGGTCGCCAGCCTGCCGGCTTCCTCGACGCCCATCGGCGCGGCGCGGGAGCTCAGCAGCTCGCGCAATGTGCCGCCGTCGACCAGCTCCATGACGAGGAACGCCTGGGTGCCGGCAAAGCCTGCGTCATAGAGCGGAAGCAGGTTGGGGTGCGACAGGCTGGCCTGGATGCGGGTCTCCCTGAGGAAGCGCTCGCGCGTCTCGGCGGCTTCGAACATCCCCGGGTTGACGAGCTTGATGGCGACGATGCGGCCCAGGCTGGCTTGCTCGGCCCGGTAGACCGTCCCGGCCGCCCCGGAGGCCACGGGGGCCAGCAGCTGGTATCCCGGCACGCTGGGCATGGGGCTCGGTAGGGCGAGGCTACGGGTGTTGGGGCGCGGTTCTCCGTCGGGTCGAACGGGCGAATGTGGCTGAACGGGCCGGGGACTTGCGCCCGAGCCATCAGGCGCCGACAGTCCTGGCCAGCTTCTCCAGCGTCTCTTCGCACCAGGACCGCATCCCGGGATCGGTGATCTGCCCGACGAGCTCGCGGGCAGACTCGAAACTGTTCACCGCCTCCTGGCGATTCCCGGCAAGGGTGTGGGCGCGGGCCCGGATCTCCTGCGCGAAAAAGGTCTCTGCCGCGTCGGCCTCGTTCTTGACGCAGATCGCCAGGCACTCCTCTGCGTGACGCACTGCGTCATCCGCCATTCCCAGCTTGCAGCAGGCCGAGGAGAGGCGGTACTCCGCCCGCTCGACGTGCGTCCAGTTGCCCGCCAGCTCCCAGAAACGGCGGGCAAGCTTCGCCGCCTCGTGCAACAGCGCCCGGCTGTCCGTGTCGAGCCCAGGGACTTCCTCGAGGCTAGCAGCGATGTTGTTCGCGGTCGACGCGATGGCGCGCGCCAGGTCGGCCGGGGTATCGCCCCGCTCGGAGAGCAGGACGGCGTGGTCGAGGTGGTCCTTCGCCGACGCGGCGTCTCCCCGCGCGGCCAGCACACCCGCGGCCAGCGTGTGCACGATGCCTCGGTCCGAGCTCCCCGTCGCCCCCGCCGCAGAGAGCGCCGCGCCGGCCGCGCCCGAGTCGTCGAAGCAGAGATGACAGGCGGCGATGGTCCTCGCCAGCGCCACCGACTCCTGCGACGTCGGACCGCAGAGCTTCCGGTGCTGCAGCGCCTTCAGCGCCAGCAGCGTCTCCCGAGGCTTCCCGAGATGCTCCGCCCCGACGTGAAAGAGAAGCTTGGCCAGCGCTGGCACCTGCCCGGCCTCTTCGAGCAGCTCGATACCCGCGCGCGCCCGCTCGAAGACGCCCCCGGGATCCTTGTCATGGTTCTCCCAGCCGTGCTGGATCGCCTCTGCAAAACTCACCGTTCACCCGCAGTCCCACGAGCCATGCCGCGCCAGCGGCATCGCTTCTGGTGCCCACTCTACAACCCGGTCCGCCACTCCACCAGCCGGCGGCTGCTCAGGGCACGTCGGCGGCGGCGACCGCGCTGCCGGCCACGTTCTCATCCAGGTCGACGGTGAACAGCCGAAAGTGGAGCCTCTGGCCGCCGTCGAGCCCCGTCAGCGTCACTTCGCTTTCCGAAGCCAGGGCGGAGGCCCAGCGGAGTCGTCCCGAATAGAGCGACACCGAGGCGCTCGTGGAGCTGACCAGCCGGTAGGTCGCGACCCGGTCCAACGTGCCGGCCGCGGGAGTCCAGCTGACGCGGACGGAACCGGGCCCCGCAGGCGCGGCTGCAAAGGAACCGACCGGCTCGGGAGGCGGGATCCCGGCAGGAGGCACTCTCACGGCGATCTCGTTGCTCGACCCGCGCGCCGAGGTCGGGCCGTCGAAGAGCCGGAAGTACCAGGTCGCCCCGTCGGCCAGCCCGGATGCGGCGAGCGAAGTCGCCGTGAGGTTGAAAGCGAAGTCGAACCCGGAGGCGAGCGAGTTGACCCCCAGGTTGAGGTCGTCCTTTATGCCTGGACGGACGTCATGGAACACGCTGATGCCGCCCGACGCCGCGGTGGATGGAGACCACGTGAGCGAGGTCGCCCCGGTGGCGTCGGCAGGCCCCGCGGCAAGCGTCACGCCGCGATTGCCGCCGATCGGCCGGTAGGTGATCAGCTTCGGGCAGAGGCCGATACCGCCCCGGCCGTCCACCGTCGCCAGGTAGATCTCCCAGGTGCCCGGGCCCAGCGCCTGGAACGGCACGATCGGGCCGGTCGCCGTCCTCGCCAGATCCGGCCCGCCGGCAAACCCCGAGGGCGTCGGCAGGTCGCCGCGGAAGACGCTCCAGAAGTACATCGGGAGCGCGTCGCTGGTATCGGGTTCGGTCGAATCGAGGGACACCAGCTCGATCTGCTCGGGAAATCCAGAAGGGTTGTAGTCAATGGAAGGACCTGGCCGGGCGATCGGCGGATGGTTCGGTGGCTGCCCGTCGAGGGCGGTGGCCTGGGCGGACAGGAAGTTGAGGAGCGACGCCACGACCTGCGGTTCGTCGACGATGTCGGAGTGGCCGACGAGGTTGAACCGGGCCGAGCGATCGAAGCTGCCGTCGGGCAGGCGCCCGAAGAAGAGTCCCGGAGGCTCGCTGCCCACCAGCTCCTCGGGCAGGGCGCTGGCGCGCGGCACGAAGACGTCGGAGTCGGCATGGGCCGGGAAGGCCGTCACCGAGAGGATTCGTCCGCCCTCCTCCGCGGGTGCGGGCATGCGAGGGCCGGAGGTGCCGCCGAAGGTGGCGATCAACCGCGTGCGGGCCAGTTCGCGCGTGCGCCGGTTGAGCTCGGCCAGGGCCAGGTTGGGCCGACCCGGAAGAAGCTGGAGCCGATCGCGGCCGGCCGGCACGAGGCCGTCCCAGCCGAGGTCCCGGACGCCGGGCGTCAGCAGAGTGCCGCCAACGCGCGAGAGAATGGCTGTCTTGGCGTCGCGCGGGAGGAACTGCCCGTCGAGCTGGTCGCGCAGGCGTTCGAAGCCATCGGCCTCCTGGGCGCCCTCGAGCATCAACGGGAAGAAGGAACCGTGGTGCGGTGTGGCCAGAGTGACGATCGCCTCGACGCGGCTACCGAGCTCCTCGGCGGCTCGCCGGGCGACCAGCCCGCCCATGCTCTTGCCGACCAGGATGAAGGACTCGACCTGAGGTTTCAGGGCTGCGAGCCGGGCGAGCTCTCGGCCGTTCTCGTCGATGGGGCGCGCCGAGGGATACCAGTACTCGAAGAAATCGTAGTGGGCGCGGAGCGCGTCGATGGAGGCCGAGAACGCCTCGCGCAACGGGGCCGGACCGCCGTCGAAGCGGGCCCGGCCGAGCGGCGTCGACCAGACGTCCCGCCGGGCATTGCGGACGGCCTCTTCGGTGTCGGCGAACCCGGTGAGGCCGACGGAGGTTCCGAGCGCGCCCTGCTGCTGGAGGCCGTGGAGGAAGATGACGGCGCGGGTCTGTCCCTGTTCGGCTCCGTAGGGGAAGAGCGTCGGGGCAAAGGTCCACTCGGCGGCATGCTCGTAGGTTCGGAGCTCCACCGTGCGGTCAGTGAGTGCGGCGGCCGGGATCGTCGCCACGACGTGCGTGGGTGCCTCGGGCGGACCGGCGAACGGAGCGGTCGTGAGGAGCCTGCGGACGGGCAGGCGGGAGCCGCCGATCATGACTTCCTCGGCGACGACGCCGAAGAGCGTGCGCCAGTCGGAGCCTGCGGGCACGTCGAAGACGAGATCGATGAGCGGGGATTGGCCGTCGAGCGCGCCGGCGACGGCCAGCCGGTCGATCGAGATGGCGACGGGGAGGGTTAGGCGCCATCCCGGAGTACTCGTTTCATCCATCAGGTCCGCTGACTGGGTGATGGTCAGGGCCGTGCCGGTCGTGAGCGCGCCCTGGGGGAGCGCGATCGAGACGCCGGCGGCAGCAAGCCTGGCGGCGCGGGACGGGTCCGCGGACTGCCGCATCATGGACTGGCCTGCAGTGGCGTCGGGGATGACGGTGACGACGATGCTGGCGCGCGCGCTGGCGAGAGCGCCGTCGGAGACGGAAAGCTCGAAACGGTGCTCGCCTGGCGCCACGGGGGGCAATCGCAACACGGGCGAGGTCGTGATCGAGAAGGGGGCGCTCTCCGTGGGCCGGAACCAGCTGTAGATCAATGGGTCGCCGTCGGGGTCCTCGGAAGCGCCCGAGACGAGGGCGAGGCCGGCGCTCTGGGAGAGGGTCTGTGCGGTTTCGGGGGAGGCGACGGGAGGGCTGTTGGCGGCGGGGAGAGTGACGGCCGACGAGGTGGCGGCGGAGACCAGGAGGCCGCGGCCGTCGGTGAGCGGGACGTCGGGGCCGGCGTCGGGGAGAATGGTGCGCAGGCGGCCGCGGCCGGTTTCGGCGTCGGCGACGGCGGCGATGGCGAAGCGCAGGCCCAGGGTCGAAAGCAGCCCGCGCGCGGAGGCGCCTTCGGGAACCCCGTGGGGGAGCGAGAGGGGCGAAAGACCGCGCGGGAGCTGGCGGGCGAGGGCCGCGGGGGGCCAGGCGTTGCCGCGCACGCGCACACGGCGAGCGCCTGGGGCCGCGAGGAGGTAGGCCTCGGTGGAGCGGAGCGGGAAGTCGGTCGCGGGGAAGTCGGGGAGGAAGGGGAGGGCGCGGAGCAGGCCGGGCGTGTCGGTGGCGAAACGGACGACGAACGGGGTCGACGCGGCGTGCGCCAGGTCGGACGCCGCTAGCGGGGTACCGCGCGCGGAGCGGGCGGCAAGCGGCATCGCCACGAGGTTCAGCCCCTCGTGGAGCTGGAGCTCCCGGACGACTCCGCGCCGCCCGAGCCGCGCCGGCTCCTGGGCCCGGGCCGCAGGCAGAAGAAAGAGCACCGCGAGGAGCGCGGCGGCTGAAGCCGCACTGCTTCGCGTCGCGCCGTGGGACCTACGGTGCGTCTGCATCTGCTCCATTGCCCGACAGGCCTCTGGCCTTCGCCGGGTCATTCTAGCCCGGCGTCCGCGGCTTCGCTCGTGATTTTGTGACCGAGATGTCGCATGCTGGTGGGGTGATGCAAGTCACACACCAACCCGGCAGCGACGGATCGCCCGAATGGCGGATGGTCGTCAGCCCGTCCGATCGCGGCGCGTAGCCGGGCCGCAAAGGAGTTTCGACATGTCTCAGAGACCGCTTCTGGCCGACAACATTCTCCAACTGATCGGTTACACGCCGCTGGTGCGGCTGCACCGCGTGGTGCCCCAGGGGTCTGCCGAGGTCCTTGCGAAGCTGGAGTCGTTCAACCCGATGTGGAGCGTCAAGGACCGCATCGGCAACGCGATGATCGAGGCGGCCGAGCGGGAAGGAAAGATCGAGCCGGGCAAGAGCGTGGTCATCGAGCCGACCAGCGGCAACACCGGGATCGGGCTGGCGATGGCGTGCGCGGTGAAGGGCTATCAGATGATCTTCGTGATGCCCGGGACGGTGACGAAGGAGCGCCAGCAGGTGCTCTTGGCCTTCGGGGCAACGATCGTGCTGACGCCGGGCCCCAAGGGGATGAAGGGGGCGATCGCCAAGGCGCAGGAGCTCCTGGAGAAGACGCCCGGGGGGTGGATTCCGCAGCAGTTCGAAAACCCGGCCAACGTCGAAGTGCACCGCCGCACGACGGCCGTCGAGATCGTCGAGGCGACCGGCGGGGACGTCGGGGCCTTCGTGGCGGGGGTCGGGACGGGCGGAACGCTGACCGGCACGGGCTCCGTGCTCAAGCAGCGCATCCGGGACATCCGGATCGTGGCGGTCGAATCGGCCGATGCCCCGGTGCTCTCGGGCCAGCCGGTGCGCCAGCCGAACCGCATCCAGGGCATCAGCACTGGATTCATCCCTTCAATCCTGGACCGCGACCTGATCGACGATATCGAGGTCGTCGAGTTCGAGGACGCCATCGCGATGTCTCGGCGGCTCTGCCGCGAGGAGGGCATCTTCGCCGGCCTCAGCGCCGGCGCCGTGCTCGTCGCCGCCCTGCGGACCGCCCAGAAGCTGGGCGCCGGCAAGCGTGTCGTCTGCGTCCTCCCCGACCTCGGCGAACGCTACCTGAGCCACAAGCTCTACTCCGAGCTCTTCGACACCTCCCGCATCCTCGACTGCACGCAGGATGCGTAAGAGGACCCGCAGAAGACCCGCGCCTGCTGCCGGGTACGCGACGCTGCTATAGTGCGGCAATGCGTCGCCGAGCGTTCGTTTTCCCTGCCGGTCTCGCCTTCCTCGTCGCGGTCTCATCGGCGGCACTTGCCGCCACGCCCAGGGACGAGGTGCACCGGGCGGTGTCTGCCTGGCATCGCGCCGCCGCCAAGGCCGACGAGGAAGCGTACTTCGCGCTCTTTGCCGCAGATGCTGTCTTCCTGGGCAGCGACGCCACCGAGCGGTGGACGCGCGATTCCTTCCGAAAATGGGCGCACCCCTACTTCGCCCGGGGCAAGGCCTGGACGCTCATCCCCACCGAGCGCCATGTCGCCCTCTCCGCTGATGCCACCGTCGCCTGGTTCGACGAGCTTCTCCATTCTCCCGCCTACGGCCAGTGCCGCGGCTCGGGCGTCGTTGTCCTCCAGGGCGGTGGATGGCGTATCGCCCAGTACAACTTCAGCATCCCCATCCCCAACGCCCTCGCCGATTCCGTCGTCAGACAGATCCGAGGACGCTGACGCCACCGGTTTTCCTGGCTTTCCCGGACGCGTGGTAGGCTCGACGGCAATGCAAGAGGCGAGCTGGAAGGCGACGGCGTGCATTCTCTGCTCGCGCAACTGCGGCATCCAGGTAGAAGCGCGGGACGGGCGGCTTGCGGCCATCCGAGGAGACCGGGCGCACCCGCTCTCGGAGGGGTACCTCTGCCAGAAGGCCGGCCGGCTCGACTACTATCAGAATCACGCCGACCGGCTGTCTCAACCGTTGCGGCGCCGGGCGAACGGCTCCTTCGAGGCGATCGATTGGGACACAGCCATCCGGGAGATCGCGGCCCGGCTGCTCGCCATTCGAGACACGCACGGCGGCCGGGCGCTGGCCTACTACGGCGGCGGCGGCCAGGGCAATCACCTGGGCGGCGTCTACGGGCGCGGGCTGGTGGAGGCGATGCGCACGCGCTACCACTACTCCTCGCTGGCCCAGGAAAAGACCGGCGACTTCTGGGTCAACGGCAGGCTCTTCGGACGCCAGACCTGTCACCTCGCCGAGGGGGTCGAGACGGCCGACCTGGTGGTGTTGATCGGCACCAACCCGTGGCAATCCCACGGCATCCGGAACGCGCGCACCACGCTCCAGGAGCTGGCCCGAGACCCCGCCCGCCGACTGGTCGTCATCGATCCCCGGCGCACCGAGGCGGCCGAGCGGGCAGACCTCCACCTGCAGGTCCGTCCGGGAACCGACGCGTTCCTGCTCGCGGCGGTCCTGGCGATACTGGTGTGCGAGGGGCTGCAGAACCGCGCGTTCCTCGAGGCCCGGACCTGCGGATTCGAGGCGGTTTGCACGGCCCTCGAGGAAGTGCCGGTCGAGCGCTACGTGGCCCGCGCGGGCGTCGCCCTCGAAGACGCGAAGCGGCTTGCCCGCTGGCTGGGAGAGGCGCCAAGCGCGGCGGTGCGCGTCGACCTGGGCCTGCAGCAGAGCCTCCACAGCACGCTCAACTCGTACCTGGAGAAGCTGCTCTTCCTGGTGCCGGGCCACTTCGGTCGTCCGGGCTGCAATACGCTCCATTCGTTCCTGATGCCGCTCATCGGTCACTCCGACGAGCCGTCGCCCGGCGGCTCGAGCTGGCAAACCGTGGCCACGGGCGCCCGCGAGATCGCCAAGCTCTTCCCGCCGAACGTTCTACCCGAGGAGATCCTCAGCTCCCGGCCCGATCGCATCCGGGGGGTGGTTGTCGACAGCGCCAACCCGCTGCTGAGCGGAGCAGACACGCACGCGTACCGGGAGGCGTTCGCTCGCCTGGAGCTGCTGGTCGCGATCGACGTCGCGATGAGCGAGACGGCCGCGGCTGCTCACTACGTGCTGCCGGCGGCGTCGCAGTTCGAGAAGTGGGAGATGACCTTCTTCACGCTCGAGTTCCCGGCGCAGGCCGCCCACCTGCGGCGGCCGCTCTTCCCGCGTCGGCCCGGCACGCTGACGGAGCCCGAGATCTACTGGCGCCTCCTGACCCAGATGGGCGAGCTTCCCAGAGAGGGATTCCCGTGGCTGCGATGGAACGCGCGAATCGACCGCAGGTTTCCACGGTGGCGGCTCTTCCCGGCGGCTCTGAAGGCGACGCTGGCGCTTCGACCCGGGCTCTCCCGATACCTGCAGTTCATCCTTTACGATACGCTCGGCGCCACGCTCCCCGAGGGAGCAGCCGCGGCGGCGCCGCTCTGGGGTTCGGCGCATGCGTACGTTGCGAAGCATCGCGAAGCCGTGCTGCGCGCCGGAGTCGCGGGCCCCGGAGACGACCCTGGCGAGGCGCTCTTCGACCGGCTGCTCGGCGCCGAATCGGGAACCTTCATCAGCCGGCACGAGTACGAGGATGTCTGGGCGATGATCCGGCACTCGGACCGCCGCATCCACCTGGACATCCCCGAGATGCTGGCCGAGCTGCGGGCGCTCGCAGCGGAGCCCGAGCCGACGGGCGCGGGCGACTACCCGCTCCTGCTGGTTGCCGGGGAACGCCGCTCGTACAACGCCACGCAGGTGATCCGCAATCCCGAGTGGCGCAAGTCCGACCCGGACGGCGCCCTGCGCATCCACCCGGTCGACGCCGCGTCGCTCGGCCTGGCGGACGGAGCGCCGGCGCTCTGCGAGTCCCCTCGCGGCGCCATCGAGGTGCGCGTGGCGGTGACCGATACGGTCCGCCCGGGCGTCGTGACGCTGCCGCTCGGCTACGGCTCCGAGTACCCCGACGCCCAAGGCCACCGCCGCGCGACCGGCCCGGCATTGAACCTCCTCACCGACGCCGCTCACCGCGATCCCCTCACCGCCACGCCCTACCACAAGCACGTCCGCGTGCGACTCCTCAGGCGTCCCAGCCCCGTCGCCGTGTGAGGCGTGCGGAAACCCGTGGCGTCTACCTGTACCGGGTTTCTGTCACCGCACCCGAGGAGGAGAGTCGGCCCCCGGGGCTTCGAGGCCGGCGAGCTTGCGCCTGAGGCCCAGGTTGGCGGGGTCGAGCCGAGCGGCGTGGACGTAGGCAGTGGCGGCTTGCTGGCGTCTGCCTGCCTGCAGGAGCGTGTCGCCCAGGATCTCCTCGGCGGCGGCGCTCGAGGGATCGAGGCGAGTCGCCTCGCGGAAGCTCGCGATGGCGCCCGGGAGGTTGCCATCCTCACGAAGAGCGGTCCCGTAGGCCAGGTGCGCCCAGGATGCGTTCGGATCGGACTCGATGGCTCGTTTGAGGCATGCGGTCCCGTCTGGCCTGCGGCCGCGACGGCGCAGCAGCGCTCCGAGCAGCACCTGCGCCGGAGCGTTGGCGGGCTGCTTCTCGATCGAGAGGCGGTAGGCCCGCTCGGCGCCGTCCGGCTGGCCCGTGTCCTCGAGGAGCTGGCCGTGGAGCCAGCATGCCTCGGGGTCTTCCGGATGGGCGCGGAGGTGTTGCGTGAGCTCCGCGAGCGCGGCGGTTGTCTGGCGGGAGGCCCTGAGCGAGCCGGCCAGGTCGCGCCGGGCCGTCGGGTGTGTCGGCTCCAGCGCGAGCGCAGCCCGCAGCTCCGGGATCGCCTCGGCGGTTCGGCCGCGGTCGCGCAGGCGGGTCGCGAGGCTGACCCTGAGCTGGGCCACGTGGTGTCGCTCGGCCCCGCGGCGCAGCAGCTCGAACGCCCGATCGAGCTCCCCACGGCCCTCGAGCAGGTCGGCCAGTTCCGGGTAGACGAACCACGGGGTGTCGCTGCAGTCGATGGCGCGCTCGAACTCGGCCAACGCTTCGGATTGCTTGCCGGCCCGGACCAGCAACTGCGCGAGCTCCGTCCGCAGCGGGCCGGAGCGGGGGGCGGTCTCGACGGCCTGCCGCAGGTGCGCCTCCGCGGAGGTCAGGTCCGCCCGGGCCTGCGCCAGGCGAGCGGCGTGCGTGAGCGCCTCCGCCTTCCAGATGGGATTCCGGGCAGCAGCGAGGTACTCGTGCTCGGCCTCGGAGGCTCGGTCCGTGGAGGCCAGGACGTGCGCCAGCGACATGTGGCCCTGCGGATTGGCCGGATCGAGACGGATGGCCTGCCGGAAGGCAGACTCGGCCAGCAGCTTCTCGCCCTTCCCGCGCGCGAGCTCGGCGATTCGAAGCAGCAGCACCAGGTCGTCGGGGCGGGCAGCCACCGAGCGTCCATACGCGTCGAATGCTTCGGTGTGCCGGCCCTGGAGCGAGAGCGCGTCACCGAGCTCGGCCAGAAGGCGCGCATCTGCCGGCGTCTCCCGCAGGACCGCACGCAGCTCCCGCTCCACGCCGGCGTGGTCGTTGACGGTCCTGAGCGAGGCGATCAGGGCTCGCCTGGCATCCCGTGTCTCGTTGGAGACGCCCCCCGCCGCCGCGAGCACTGCCCGGGCTTGCTGCACGCGTCCCTGCTGCGTGAGGAGCTTCGCCAGCTCCCCCGCGGCCCAGGTCGCCTCGGGATGGGCACGCGACACCTGCCCGAGCAGCTCCTCGGCCTCGCGCGCGCGGCCTGCCGCGAGCAGCTGCCGGGACAGCGGCCGGGCCGTCTCGAAGCGTTGTGCCGAGGAGCGATAGACCTTTGCGTTGAGCTCGATCGCCTCCGCCAGGTTCCCCTGCCGCTCGCGGACTTCGGCCAGTAAGGAGGCAGCGTCCGGGTTGGCCGGCTCCAGGGTCAGTACGCGAGCATAGAGCTGCGCGGCCATGTCGAGGTCCCCGGCGCGGAAGCGGAGCCCGGCCAGATCCAGAAGAGCCGCGGTATGGTTCGAGTCGATTTGGACCGCCTTGCGGATTTCGGCCTCGGCGTCCGCGTTGCGGCCCCGGCGCTGCAGCAGCCTGGAAAGCGACACGCGCCAGTCCAGATTTCGCGGCTCGCCCTGCGCGGCGGAGCGGTAGAGCGCAATCGCCTCGTCCAGCCTTCCCTGGTCGTTCATCACGCCGGCGAGCCGTCCGTCGAGCGCCCGCGAACGCCCGCGCCGGTAGGTCTTTTCGGCTTCCTGCAGCAGTCCGGCCTTCTCCTGACAGGCGCCGAGCGCGAGGATGGCGTGGAGGTCCTCCCCGTTCTTGTCGAGCGCCTCGAGCAGGTACGGCTCGGCGTCCTTGCACCTGCCGATGTTGGCCAGCTCCAGGCCCAGCATGCGCCGCACCTCGAGGTCGTCGCCCCGCTGCGCAGCGACCGCCTCCAGGTGTGGAATGGCGTCCCCGCGCCGCTGCTCCTCGACGAGCGCAAGACCGAGCGAACGGCGAGTGGAAAGGTCCGACGTGTCCTGTTTGGCGGCGGTCTCGAGGAGCCGGATCGCCTCGGAACGCGACGCCGGTACCTTTCGCAGCAGCTCTCCAAGGCCTCGCAGCGCTTCCAGGTTCCCCGGGGCGGCCCGGAGGGCGCGACGGTAGGCGCCGGTTGCATCGGCCCAGGCCAGCCGGCGCGGGGCTGTGCGGCCGAGGCCCAGGTTTGCCTGGAGCCGGATGTCATCGGAGACGCCGGATGCCTTCAAGGCCAGGTAGGCGTAGTCGTCGGCAGCCTTGTTCCAGTTCCAATCGGCCTCTCGTGCCTGTGCCAGCTCCAGGTAGATGCGCCAGTTCTTCCGGTCCCGGCTGAGCTCATCTTGGAGTCGCTCGACCCGCTCGGTGGGAGTGAGCTTCTTCACGGGCGGCCCGAGTGCCGGCCTGGCGGGCCTGGGGAGCACTGCCGCTGGCGCCGGTGGTGGCGAGGGGCGAGGCGATGGCGGTGTGGGCGAGGCGACCGTAGGCGGCGCCGGCCGAGCCGGCCAGAAGGCCGCTGCGACGAGCGCCGTTGCCGTGAGCGCGAGAGCGGCGGCGCCGGCCGTGAACCGGCGTCCTGGCGGACTGTTCTGGGCTGCAGCGCTGGTCGCGACCACGTGCGTGGCGCGGCTCGAGACCGGCTCCGGCGCTCGCCGCATGCGCAGGGTCCTGGTCGCCGTCGCCTCGAGCTGCGCCGGCGCGGTTGCCAGCCGCTCCAGGCGGCGTTTCACCTCGCCGGCCGACGAGGGCCTGGCGGATGGCTCCTTGGCGAGCAGCTCGGCGACGAGCGCCTCGAGACCCTCCGGGACGCCCGGCCTGAGTTGACCCACCGGCACCGATGCCTCGCGCAAGTGCATCTGGAGCAGCTCGGGGACGGATTCCGATTCGAAGGGCGGTCGGCCGGCGATCAGCTCGTGGAACAGAACTCCCAGAGCATACAAGTCCGACGCCGGCGACGCGGGCTTGCCGCGGATCAGCTCCGGCGCCATGTAGGCCGGCGTCCCGAGGATGACGCCTTCCTGGGTCCGGACGGCGTTGCTGCCGCGCCATTTGGCCAGACCGAAGTCGGCGACCTTCCAGAGGGCGGCGTTCATCTGGAGAACGTTCTCGGGCTTGATGTCGCGGTGGAGGATCTCCTGTCCGTGAGCCAGCTCGAGCGCGGAGGCGACCTGGGCGGCGGCCAGGAGGGCGTCGGAGAGCTTCATCGGGCCACGGCGGAGAGCATGCCGCAAGTCCTCGCCCGGGACGTACTCGTAGCAGATCCACGGCGTGCCGTCTTCGATGTCGAAGTCGAGCAGCACCACGATGTTCGGGTGCTGCAGCGAGGCCGTCACGCGCGCTTCGGAGACGAAGCGCTCGACGCGGTCGGGTTCGGCCGATGAGTCGACGTGCAGGAGCTTGATGACGACCTGGCGATCGAGCGCGACCTGGTTCGCCAGGACTACGGAGCCGAAGCCGCCGGAGCCGAGCAGCCGGACAGCGCGGTACTTGAGCGCGCAACCCGGTGGAAAAGGCGGCATGAGTCCGGTCTGCATCCGGGCCGATCGTACTACGGCGGCCGGCGGGCGGCTCGCGACGGGGCCGGGTCGACGATGATGCAGGCGCCGAGGAGTCGCAGCTTGCCGGCGCAAGACGGGCCGGGCTTCGAGTTTGGTCCGACGAGAGGTTCGAGGAGCTCCACCAGGGCATCGACCTGAGCCAGCGACGGCCTGGGCCCGGCGCGCTCACGGATCAGCAGGTCGACGCCGGCGGGTGCCGCTGCAGAGAGGTGCTGTTCGAGCCGTTCCAGCCTGCGGAGACGCGCGAGGTCGGTGCGGCACGCGCGCTGGGCCTTGGCGAAGAGCGAGAGTACGCGGCGGAGCAACGGCCGGCACGCCGCCCCGGACGCGCCCGCCGCCGCCGCGCGCCCCAGGAGCCGAGCGGCTTGGCGGTCCGCCGTCCGGCGCCAGCCGGCCGAGGTCTCTGTTCCGGGACGCCACTGGGCCGAGAGCGCAGAGCGTCGGGCGGCCTTCAAGAGAGCCCGCGCTGCCACGTGCGGCGGGATGGGGTGACAGCCTCCCCGGCCCGGGATGAGTAGCCAGACGAGCGCCGGCACCCAGCCGGGCTCCCGGATCGCCGCGTAAACAGCGAGGAGGGCGGGTCGAGCTCCCGGCGGGAGCGTGCTTCCGCAGAGCAGACCGTCCGGCAGTAGCCGCGAGCGGGCCATCGCCCGCGGCGCCAGCTCCGACCAGTGTCTGTGCTCCTCCTCGAGGAATCCGGCCGCCCCGCCGGCAGCGGTGGAGGCGACTCGTGCGGTGGCCGCGCGCTCGATGCGCGCTCGCTTGGTCTGCAAGCGCAGAGACAGGCGCAGCAGTCGGTCCAGGGCGCGGTCGGGCGCCAGCTCCAGGACTCGAACGGTCTCGTGGGGCGAGCCAATCCGATCGATTCGGCCCGCGCGCTGGACCAGCCGCACGGGATTCCAGGGAAGATCGTAGCTGACCACGCACTCGGCCGCCTGCAGGTTCAACCCTTCGGAGAGGATGTCGGTGGCGACCAGGAGATCGATGGACTGTCCGTCGCCTCCGTCAGGGGCCGTGAAGCCGAGCAGCGCGGCCTCACGCGAACATCTTCCCGAGGCGGTCATGGCGCCGGAGCCGTGGAGCAAACCGATGCGCAGAGACTTCGGAGGTCGCGCTTCGGCAGGTTCAGGCTGAGCGGGGCCGGAGCGAGCCTGGCGCTGGAGGGTGCGGAAGAGCATCTCGGCCGTCTCGCGGTACTCGGTGAAGATGAGCGTCTTGCGGCCGGCGAGCTCGCCGTGGAGCCGCGCGGCCAGGGATGCCGCCTTGCCGTCGGTGACCTTCCTCAGCGGGGCGGCGCGTGCAGCCAGCTCCCCTAGCCAGGTCTCGAGCGCGGACGGCGTGCCCTGGGCCGCCTCGTCGAACCGCAGCAGCCCCTGCACCCCACCCTCGTCGTCCACGTCGCTCTCGACCAGCCGCCGCAGAAGCCGGGCCCGGCTGGCGCCCCCCGCTTCGCGGTCGAGCCGTCGCGAGGCCTGGAGCCGATCGAGCGTCCGAAGAAAGGCCGCGATGCTGCTGGCCAGCCGTTTCGCCAGCAGGAACACCAGCAGTGGCGCCGCCGGCGCCAGCTTCTCCAGCGCCGAAACGACCGCGCCGAATCCCGCGCAGTCCGGCCCTGCGACGCTGACGCGCTGCGTCACGTGCCGGCGGGCCGGGTACGTCAGCAGCGGCCCGCGGCTGCTGCCCGTGTCTGGCTGCGTGGCCAGGTCCTCCCTGGTGTGCCGAGTGACGACGGCCGCCAGCACGGAGCCAAGCCCCACTCCGCTCGCCAGCGCCACGCGCAGGTCGGCCACGCCCTCCGAAGCGAACGAGCCGTCGCCCGCAAAGAGCCTCAGTTGATGATACAGGTCCTGTATCCGGTTGTTGATCGGCGTGGCCGTCACCAGCAGCACGCGCCTCCCTGCGCAGAGCTCGGCCAGCCTCGCGTAGGAGCGCGTGCGGCCGTTGCGAAAGGCGTGCGCCTCGTCCACGACGACCAGCCCGGCGCCGCGGGCCTCCACGGCCCTGCGGAACCTCCCGAGCGCATCGTGCGTGACGCACCGGAACGTGACGCCGGCCCGGGCCGCTTCTTCCTGCCACATAGGCTCGATGCCCTTCGGTATCACGAAGACCGTGGAGACAGCTCTGGCCCCGTGCTCACCGGCGACCGCGAGCGCCACTCGGGTCTTCCCGAGCCCCGGGCTGTCGCAGACGAGCGCGCCGCCGAATCGCTCCATCGCCCGCATAGCGAACGCGACCCCAGCCCGCTGGAAATCGGCCAGCCCGCGGAACCACAGGGGTTCTCCACGCTCGGTCGCCCGCGCACCTCTCCCGTCCGGCGCACCGAAGAGCGTCGCCAGGACCTTCAGCCAGAGGTCCATCGCGGTCGCCAGCATCAACGCGCTCCTCGGGCACCGGTCGCGAAGGCGAGCCAGTCTTCGAGCGCGGCCAGCTGGGAAGAGCTCAGTCCGTAGAACCGAGCAGCGACCCGATCCAGCTTCGTCGCGGCCTTGCGATCCTGACCTTCGGTCTCGTGCAGGCGCCGCGACAGCTCCGCCAGCTCGCCGGTCCATCTTCCCCTGCGCGCGAGCGCCGGCAACGGCAGCATCCCGACTGTCCAGCAGAGAAAGCGACAGTAGCCGTCCTTGGCCCGCGGCGCGAGGCTGGCCAGATACGCCCGTGCCGGCGCGGAGTTGAGCAGGGCTGCCAGCGCGTGTCCCACCGTGGAGTCGCTCACGGCCACATAGCTGGTCGTGTTGAGCGGCACCGGCCAACCCGGCCCGGCCGGCCCGAGTAGCGGCGCGTCGACGAAGACCGCCGTCGAGCTCCGCGCAATGTCCTTCCAGACCACCATCGGTCCCGCGAAGTCCCGCCCGTCCGGCCTTCCGGCGCCCATCCCATGCCTCTTCAGGTACCGCCCGAGCCTGCGGCCATTGCTGCCCGCCGTTCGCCAGAGAACGCCCTCGGGGCAGCGAGCCCGCCAGGGCCGGATGCCGTCGCCACGCAAGAGCGGCCGTACGGCGTGGCGCTCGACGACGGCGATGTAGGCCGATGGCGTCTGGCCGGTCGGGGTCCGGCTGAATCCGCGAGAGAAGATGCGCGCACCCGCCACCGCCAGCTCGCAGCTCTCGACGACGAAGACGCTGTTGGCGCCCGTCTTGTGGCCCATCGAGGGGCGAAGCGAGGTCCCCAGCGGCGCCCCCGCGGCCCGCATTCGCGCCAGCGCATCCCGCACCGCGGCAGGCGCCGCGACCCATGGCGCCGCACCGTCGGCCTCGAGCGCAGGCAGGCGTCTCTGCGGCAGCCGGAATCGGCGCGACTCGCCGGCGCCCGCCTCGATGCGGCAAGCCACCTGGTGGTCCGGCCCGGCCGGATGCTTGCGGGCCGTGACGATGGCGGGGAAGGTATCGGCCCGGAAGAGCCTGCGCCTCGATGCCGAGTAGTCGGCGAGCGACGTGAGCGACCAGCCGTCCACCAGCCGCCGCCGGATGCCTCCCGCATAGAGCGCGCTGAAGAGCTTGGATGGCAACATGAGTGAAACGATGCCGCCACTCCGGCAGAGCTCCATGGAGCGCTCCAGGAAGAGTATCGAGAGATCGATCTGCCCGCCGAGACCGGCTCCGGCGCCTCCCAGCTCGGCCCCGGCCCGCCAGCAGGCCTCCCGGAACGCGGAGTAGCGCGCGCGCAGCGCCGGCCGGACGGCTTGCGGAATGTCCTTCAGCCGGACCCAGGGCGGATTCCCGATCACGATGTCGAACCCGCCCTCCGCGAGCGCTTCGGCGAAGTGCACCTCGAAGCCGAACGAAGGGAGCTCGCCGCCTTCGACGAGACGTCTCCTGAGCCGCAGAAGCTGGCGCCTGGCGGCACGCCCCGCGTCGAGCGCGCGCCCGGCTGCCGCGTCCAGCCGCTGCGGCCGCCCGAACAGGTCGAGGCTCTTGCTCTGGGCCTCGAGCCCCTCGAGCTGCTCTTCCGCCACGCGCAGCCGGAAGTCGACCAGCTCCAGGGCCAGCTCCCGCTCCCGCGCTTCCAGCGCCGCTGCCGCCTGTCGCTTCGCCGGTCCCGACGAACGCTCGTAGCGGTCCTTGAGCGCGGGCAGCTCGCCCAGCCGCTCGCGCAGGCGGCCGTGGAACGCCGCGGCCGACGAGGGGTCGACCAGGTCGAGCGGCGCGAGGAGGCTGTCTCCCTGCTTCACCTTGTGGTCGAGGTTCGGCAGAGGCGGCACGCGGCGCACGTCGTCCTCCACCAGATCGACCGCCAGGGCCAGCCACAGGCGCAGACAGCAGAGCTTGACCGCGCTGCCGTTGAGGTCGACGCCGTACAGGTTGCGGTGAATGATCCGGCGCTTCAGGCGCCAGGCGGGCTCCGCCGGCAACCCCAGGCGCTTGCGCAGGGCCTGCTGTGCGCCGGTCAGCTCGCCGAGCATGCCGAGCAGGAACGCACCCGACCCGACGGCCGGATCGAGCACGCGGATCGTCTCCAGCCCGTCCAGGGCGGCCGTCGCCGTCGCCGGGTCCAGGTGCCCGGCGTCGCGCTCGTCGGTGAGCCGGTCCGCGTCCCGGGCGGAGAGCCCCGCACGGTGCGTGAGATGCTGCGAGAGCGCCTCTCGCGCCATCGCCGCCACGGCCTCTCTTGGCGTGTAGAAGCTGCCGGTCTCTCCACGCTCTTCGGCGTCCATCAGGTTCTCGAAGACTCGTCCGAGCATCTCGGGATCGACGCCGGTGTCCTGCTCGGTCTCGGGGTCCTCCCGGACTGTGAATCGGAACTTCTCGAGAAGCTGCGAGAAGGCTGCTTCGAAGGCCGGGTCCAGGATCGTGAGCTGCGGGTGCGCGCGCTCCACGGAGTCGGGTTCGAAGAGACCGCCGTTCAAGTACGGGAAGCGCCCGAGCGCCGCGGCCGCTGGAGTGCGAGCCTCCTCGGGGGTGTTGAGCACCTCGAAGAAGAGCACCTTAAGGGTGTCGTTGAACGGACGGCCGGCGGCCCTGGTCCGGGCGAAGAGCGCGGGGAGGAACGCGCGGTCGCGGTTCAGCCATCCCTTCTTCTGGATGAAGTACATGAAGAGCAGCCGGTTGAGCACGAGCAGGCAGAATCGCCGTGCGATGCCTTCGCGCTCGGGGAGGCGATCGGGCAGGTGTCGCAGGTGAGCGCAGAAGGTGTCGAGCGTGCGGCGGAAGGCGACGAAGAAGGCGTCGGTCACGCGCTCGCGGTCGAGGGACTCCTCGATCCGGAAGGCCAGCTCCGTGGCGGGCTCGTCGGGGGAGAGGACGCGCAGCTCCGACAGTGCCTCGAGGTCCGAGGCGTGCGGGTGGCGGCGGCGCACGACCAGGCGGCGAGTACGCAGCGAGTCCTGCCCCAGGACGCGGACGCAGAAGGTGAGCTCCAAGAAGCCCGGGCTGGCGAAGACGACGAGCTCGCGGGCCGCGGGTGCGCGGCGGAACCTGGCCGCCATCACGGCGGTCACTCGTCCGGGCACCGCGGGAGGGGCGAGCTCCAACAGCAGCACCACAAGCGAGCCGTGGCGGGCCACGAGCCGCATCCGGTCGATGCCCGCCGTGGCGGGCTCGCCGAGCCCCCAGGCGGGCAAGGTCTCCAGCGGTATCTCCACGGCCTGCGGCTCGTAGCCCAGTTGCTCGAACAGTTTCGTGAGCCGGTCTGCGTCGTCGATCGCGCGAACGGTTCCCGCGTCCACCGCGGCCGTCCCCGATTCCGTCAGTTGCGTCGTCATCGCGTCTCCTTTCGTCTCGGAAGCCGCGGATGCTAGGCGGCGGCCCGCTCAAATGGCGCTCAAACGTGATGAAATCGGCTGATACGGGGCGAGTGACATTCAGGCGCGAAATCGGCTAGGGTTGGTCCCGGAGGCCGCGTCGCGACGGAGGTGCCCGTGGAAGAGGTCATCAAGGAAGGAAGCTGGAAGTGTCCGAACTGCGGCGGCCGCAACCGCGGACGGGACGTGAAGTGCGGAGGGTGCGGACAAGCGCGAGAGGGGGTCGCCTTCGAGTACGACGAGGGGGCGGCGGCCGTCGGCGACGGAGAGTCGCTGGCGCTGGCGCGGGGGGGCGCCGACTGGCTCTGCGCCTACTGCGGGACTTCGAACCGGGCCTCTGAGCGGGCGTGCCGGCAGTGCAACGCGGAAGCGGGCGAGGGGCGGGCTCGGGTCGTGTGTGACGTCGAGGAGTCGAAGCCTCCGGCGAGTCTTCGGCAGCCACCTCCGTCCGCGCCAGGCGGGAGCTGGGGGATGAAGGTGGCGGGCGGGCTGCTGGCGGTGCTGCTGGTGCTGGGTTTCCTCGCCACGCGCCGCAGCGCCCACGAGCTGATCGTGCAGTCGGCATCCTGGAGCCGCGCCGTCGATTTCGAGCGCCAGCAGCCCGTCATCGAGAACGGCTGGACGCTGCCTTCCGGGGCGCGGGAGCTCTCCCGGCGCTCCGAGGTGCACCACTACAACAAGGTGCGGACCGGCACGAGGCAGGTGCGTCAGAGCTACTCGGAGCGAGTGCAGACCGGCACTCAGCGCAAGAAGGTCGGCACGAAGGACCTGGGCAACGGGTACTTCAAGGAGATCTACGAGAACGTGCCGGTCTTCGAAAACCGGCAGAAGGAGCGCTGGGTCTCGGAGCCCGTCTACCGCAGCGATCCGGTCTACGCGCCGAAGCTCACCTACGAAGTCCTCAAATGGAAGGTGGTCCGCACCCAGCGCGCGTCCGGCAACGACACGTCGGCCCAGTGGCCTTCGCTCGAGCTGGGCCCGGGCGAGCGGGAAGGAAAGCGGACCGAAGTGTACTCGCTGGAGTTGAAAGACCCGTCGACGGGGAAGGTCTACGAACACGAGCCGGACGCGGCCCTGTTCGCGGCGCTGCGGGTCGGCGGGGTGTGTCAGGGAGAGCTCAACGGACTGGGCTCGCTCGTGCGGGTCGCGGTCCCCGGGGCCGGTGGTCCGTGACGCCGCCGCGCCCCCGCCCGCGGGAGCACGTCGGGGCGCGGCGATGAACGGCCGCGAAAGCTGAGGTCGGCACGATGGACGCGCTCCAGTTCTTCAACATTGCGTTTCCGCTGGCGATGCTGGCCTGGGTCTTCTGGAAGCAGCCGCGGTTGTTCGACTGGATGATGTCGGGGGCGTTGAACATGTACGGCCCCGTGTTCGTGGCGATGGGCGCGTGGGGTGCGTGGGCGTGGTGGTACGTGTCGCGGCACCCGCTCGACGCGATTGGCCCGGCCGAAGGCGCAACGCTCTGCTGGTCGGTGCTCGCGCTGTTCGTCGCGATGGGCATCGCGGACGCGGCGACGGCGCAGGGGCGCTACGCGTGGTACCGGTCGCTGGTGGCCGACACCGCAGTCGACGAGTCGCGGCTGGCCGGCTTCATGCCCGCGATGCTGGCCGATGTCCGCCGCCAGCTGCGGCCTGGCGAGACGTTGTGCGGCTACTACTGGCTCTCCGGGCTCCCGACGACCAGCGCGCCGTTCGCGATTGCGAGTGAAGTGACCCTTTGGCTCTCGGGACCGGTCCTATGCGTCTACGTCACGGCGATGGGGGCCTCCGAGGGACGGGCGGCTCACTTGAAACTCTGGCTGCTGATGCCGCTCCTGGTGATGGCGCTGCTCCTGCTGAGGCGCAGGGCAGCGCTAACGACGATGTCGGTCGCCTGGTTCCTCTCCGCGCCGGCGGTGCTCTGGTGGATCGGCGAGGGGATGGTGCCGGGTTGGGCGGCGGCCGGCATGGCCGTCTTCGGCGCGGGTGCCTTCCTCTGCGAGGGCGCGCGGCGCGGTACCGGAAACGCCGTCTTCGCCACCGACCGCCGCTATCTCACCTACCGGCTCTTCGCACGCGCGCGCTTCCGGCTGGTCGACACGACCGGCGAGCTTGCCTGGCGCGTGAACTTGCGGGAAGTCGCCTTCCGGCCGTTCGAGACCGCGGTCGCGCGCGCGCCGCTGCCTCCGGGGGAAGGGCGGCTGGCGCGCCGTAGCTGCTTGGTGGCGTACGCGGCCATGGCGCTGGCCACGACCTTTCTTGTCGCCGACGCGCTCTTCTCGCTGCCGCCGGTCTGGAGACACTTCGAGTGGTCGCTGCCGGCCTGGATCGCCGGCGACACGGCTGCGGCGGTCCGGCACGCGGACCGCATCCGGGAGGGCTGGCCCCGGAGCCTGAGTACCGCGGGTGTCCGCGCGGGTCTGCTGGTCTCGGAAGGTCGGTACGCCCAGGCCGAGGAGCTGGCCTGGCGGACGCTGGCTGCCTCCCGGGAGCTGCAGCACGACAGCGACCGGGCCCGGGGGCTGGCCAGCGGCTGGGCGCTCTACACCCTGCGTGCCGTGCGCGAGCGGCGGGCCGCGCTGGGTCCCGAATCCGCCGCGAAGCTCACGGGCGGCAACGACCTCGAGCTGCGCGACAGGCTGCGGTTGATCGGCTGGCTTCTCGGCGGCCAGACCGTGGCCGGCGACCGGGCCGCGGAGGCGCTGGGCCACCTGGCACGCCTGGCGCGGGCGCACCCGGGCGACGCCGGCCTCGAGGCGCTCCGGGCGCGAGCGCTGGCGACGCTGGTCCGGACCGTCGGCGAGCTCCACGACAAGCGCCCCCTGGTCGCCGCCAGCGGTCGGCTGACGCCCGGCCAGCTGGCCCGGGACTCCGTCGGCTGCTACTTGCGCGCCATTGCCGCCTGCGAACCCGGCTCGGCGCCGGCCACCTCGGCCTCGAGCGGCCCGGCCAGACCCGTCCGCACCGTGATAGAACCGGCCGGCGCTCTCGACGCGGGCCTGCTCAAGGAAGGCCTCTTCAGTCTGGTGATCGATGTCCGGGATACAAAAGGTCTGAAAGCTCTGGTAGAGCGTTTCGGTCTCGAATGGATCCGGGGGGCCCTCCGGCCGTTCGCCCTCGACGTCGCCGAGAGCGTTCTGAAGTCCGATCGGCGCGAGAGCGCCCGGCGCCTCCTGAAGCGCCTCACCGAGCCCGACGCAAGCGTCGGCGACTCCGAGGCCGCCGCCCTGGAGGTGCGCCGCCGGGAGCTCCTGGCGATGTGAGCCTCTCCGGCGGCTCGTGCGATCTGGAAGGAACCGGCCCGGTTCCGGTTGGCTGGGACGCCATGTGGCTGCTCGCGGCAGCAGCGGTCTGGACCCGCATCCGACGCGGAGTTGCTGCCGGGCGCTAGAGAGGTGACGTATACTGGGGTGTCGGCTCTCGACCTCGAAGCCGGGGGAGCCGGCCTTAGGCGATCATGCCGAAAACCAGGGCACTCGTCATCGAAGACAATCCGGTGGACGCGCAGTTCATCCGTCAGATGCTGACGAAAACGCGCGGTGATTCGTCGTCGGCACCGGACTTCGAGGTGACGCTGGCCGACAGGCTCGCGTCGGGCATCGACGAGCTGGTAGGCGGAGGCTTCGACATCGTCCTGGTCGACCTAACTTTGCCCGACAGCAAAGGGCTGGAGACCTTCCGCCGCATCCATGACCAGGTGCCCGAGCTGCCTGTCGTGGTGCTCACAGGCGACGGCGACGAGACAGTGGCGATCGAGGCAGTGAAGAGCGGCGCGCAGGACTACCTCGTGAAGGGACTGGTGACGGCCAATGTCCTGACGAGGTTCCTACGCTACGCCATCGAGCGCCATCGGCTGCTCGAGGACGTGAAACGGCTGGCGCGCGAGTCCGAGGCACGCGAGCTACGCATCCGCGGCGTCATGGAGCGGCTCTGGTCAGGGTTCGAGCGGCTGGCGCAGGGAGACTTCAAGGTGCGCGTCTCGCCCGAGGCCGGCGCTATCGAGGAGTCGTCGGAGCTTTCGGGTCTTCTCGAGCGCTTCGATTCAACGGTCGAGCGGCTCGACGAGCTCTCCAGCCTGAGCGCCCAGTTCCGGTCGATGGCGGCCCACGACATCCGGTCGCCGCTCTCGAGCGTCTTCTGTGCGATGCCGCTCCTGGCGACGGCGGATACGCCGCCGGATCGCCGCAAGAGCACCGCCGACATGGTCACCCGAAACCTCCGGAAAGTGCTGCGGCTGATGGACGATCTGCTCGATTTCTTCGTGATCACCAGCGGCCAGGTGCAGTTGCTCCTGGAGGACGTCAGTATCACGGAGCTGGTGCACGATTGTGCCCGCGGCCTGGAGTGGCTGGCGGCGGATCGCGGGCAGAGGATCTCGGTCCACTCCCCCGATGGCGAGCTCACGCTGAGGTGCGATCGCATGAAGCTCGTGCGCGTGCTCGACAACCTGGTCGGTAACGCCATCAAGTACTCCCGCGAGAGCGATACGATCCAGGTGAAGGCTTGTGCGGCTGAGGCCGGACAGGTGAGGCTGGAGGTCTCCGACCACGGCGACGGCATCCCAGAAACCGAGCACGTGAGGATCTTCGAGCGATTCCACCGATCGACTCACTCCGACCGCAAGATCAAGGGAAGCGGCCTGGGGTTGGCCATCTGCCGGGATTACGTGCAAGCCCACGGCGGACAGATCTGGGTGGAGAGCAGGACAGGCACGGGCGCCACCTTCGTGGTCCTGCTCCCGCCAGTGCCGCCAGCGCCCTCATGACGCGCGTCAAACCGGCGTGCGACGGCGTGGAAGGAAGACCCAGGCGGCCAGAAGCGCCAGCGCTGCCACGCTGATCGCTGCGCCCGCGCGGAAGGACAGGGGGCGATACTCCATCCGGAGCAGGTGCTCTCCGGCGGCGACCTCCACGCCTCGGAAGAGACCGGCGACGCGGTGAATGGGGCGCTCCCGGCCGTCGACCGAGGCGACCCATCCGGGGTAGTACTGATCGAGCACGACCAGCAGGCCGCGGCCCTCGAGGTCGAAGCGGACGGTGAGCGAGTCGGCTCCGTAGCTTTCGACGACGCAACTGCGGACAGCCGTCGGGGCCAGCGCGCGTGGCGGCTCGCCGGCGGGCAGCTCGAAGAGCGCGGTGTCGCCGAGCGCCAGCATCGGCTCGGGCCAAGGTGGCGTCGAGACAGGGGGTTGGCTGACGGCGCTGGTCGCCACGAACGCTCGGGGAAGCGCTCCAGCGAGCTTACGGACGGTCAGTGGGCCCACGCGGCCGATGAGGTCCGGCGGTTGCCCCCCCTTCGGAGGCTCGATCTCGAGACTGTAGGCTGCGCCCGCCGCCGCGGCCAGCCGGTCCCAGATCTCGCCGGTCGCGGTCTGGAACCATTGCGAGAGCACCGCCGAGGAGCCCAGCCGCAGTGCGGGGCTGGCCAGCAGCGCGTTACAGCCGTGCGGTACGCCCCTGAGCTGCGTCATGAGCTGGCGCCCCAGTTGCAACTTGAGGTACGAGCTGGGGTCCTCGCCCAGCACGAGGAATCGGGCCGGCGGACGCGCCACGAATCTCGGCGGGAGGGTGGGGCCGGCGTCACGCCGGAGAATGCGGGCAGTGGCGGGTGTGTCCTGGACGTAGCAGTCCGGGGCCGAGGGGCAACTCTGGCGCGTGGCGAGCGCGAGCTCCAGCAGCGCGATGGCGGCGAGAGATGCGACGACAGGCCCGCGGAGAGCTTCTCGTCGCTCGGCGGCGTGGTGTGCCGCAAGACAGGCGAGCACGAGGCCCGCTCCTCCCGTGAGCGAGAGGAACCACTGGTCTGCCAGGTGCTCGACGAGCCACGGTTGCTCCGCCGACCACTCGCCCAGGAAGGTCGCAGCAAGAGAAGGGCCCACGGTGCGCACGAGCACGAGGCAGAGGGCGAAGAAGCCGCCTGCGGCGAGAAGCGCGCGACGGAAGAGGGTCGTACTCGCGGCCTGACCCCGAGCAACTCCGTCGGCGCCGGCTGCAGCCATCATCGCCAGCGCAATGGCTGTGAGCATCAGGTACTTTGCCGGGTAGCGGAAGACGCGGAGCGGGAAGAAGACGGTGGTGAAGAGCTCGAAGAAGGGCAGATTGTCGCCGACGGCCAGAAGTAAGCCGAGTGTGGCGAGCCCCGCTGAGAGCAGTGCGAGCCGGCCGAGCGAGGGGGCGGGCGGCGGAGTGTCCCTGACCGCCCGGCGGGACGGGGCGGCCGTGGTCGCCACGCCGCGCTCGCGGACGCGCCACCCGAAGGCGGCCAGCGCGAAGGCGAGTGCGATCGGTCCCCAGTAGATGTCCTGGTACAGCGGCGGCACACCGCCGGGAAAGCTCCCTCGGAACGGAAGCATGGCCGGGTCCGGAAATGGGAGTGGAAGGATGCTGTGGAGCAACTGGCTCGGAGAAAGCTGGTAGTGGGTCCGCTCCTGGCGGCTCACGCCCGCATTGCGGGCCGACTGCGAGAAGAGCTCCAGCATGGGTAGGATCTGCACCGCCGCCAAGACGAACGAGAACGCCCCCGCCGCGGCCGCCCCGAGAAGGGCGCGCTTCCAGCGGCCGGTCGTCCCGGTGTCTGGCCGCGAGGAGCCCAGGCCGCCCTGCAGCGCAAGCAGCAGAAGCGTGAATCCCACGTGCTGAGGGTCGCAGCCGAGCGACTGAACGGCCAGAAGGAGCGCCGTGGCCGCCAGTGCCCCGCGGCCGCCGGTGCGCAGGAACCCCTCGAAGGCAAGCATGGTGAGCGGCATCCAGGCCTGGGCCCGGATCACGTTCAAGCTGAGCGTGCTCACGGTGAAGCCCGAAAACATCAGCAAGCCCGCGCCCATCAGTGCCGCGCTTCTGCCCAGGCCCCACCGACGCATCAGGACGAAGAACGGCAGTCCCATCAGCGGCAGGTGGGCTGCCGTGAAGAGGTCGTAGCCGCGCGGCATGGGGCAAAGTGCCACGAGGGCCGTGAGCGGGTAGAAGACCGCAGAGTGGGGGTCCGCCAGATACGGGAAACCTGCACCGATGCGGGGTTCCCAGAGCGGGATGCGCCCCTCGCGCCACGCCTGTCCCGTCAGCAGCGACTGCGGGTAGTAGTAGAGCAGCGTGTCGCGAAAGTAGAAGGTCTCGCCGCCAAAGAGCACGGGCCAGAAGAAGACCGTGGAGGCTGCGAGCAGCGCAAGCAGGCAGGCGCGGTCGGCCCACTGGCCGGGGGGGAGCGGCCCGGCGGGGCTCTCGGCTGGCGGGGAGACGGGGCGCTTGGGTTCCATCGGCGTACGCCAGCCAGCTTGGAGTTTGCCCGGGCGATTGGCAAGGGCCCTGCCCCGCGGCCGTCAGGACTGCATGCGCCGGATGGCCTTGGAGATCGTGCGCCAGCGGCGCTTCTCTTCGAGCCGGGCGCGCTGATCGACGCGCCGGGACAGGTAGGCCTGCTCCCGATCGAGCTTCTGCCAGCTGCGGAAGCGCTCCGCACTGAGCTCACCGGTCTCGACGGCGCCCTTCACGGCGCAGCCTGGCTCATGCCGGTGCGTACAGTCGCGGAACTGGCAGCCCGAGGCGAGCTCGCCGATCTCATGGAAGGTCGCCGCTACGCCAGCCGGGGCTTCCCAGAGCTGAAGCTCGCGCAGACCAGGGTTGTCTATCAGGATGGCGCCCTGCGGCAGCGGCACCAGTTCCCGGTGAGTGGTCGTATGCCGGCCTTTGCCGTCGCACTCCCGGACCGGCCGGGTCTCGAGCAGTTCGGAGCCTGACAGCCGGTTGACCAGCGTCGACTTGCCGACACCCGACGAGCCCAGCAGCGCAACCGTGCGGCCCGGCGTCAGGTACGTTGCAAGCTGCTCGATTCCAGAGCCCGTCCGCGCGCTGAGGGCCAGGACGGGCACTCCGGGGGCCACCGCCTCGATCTCCAGAATGCGCTCCGCGAAGTCGTCACAGCCGTCGGACTTGTTCAGCAGAATGACAGGCTGGATGCCAGCCTCCCAGGCAATCGAGAGGTACCGCTCCGCGCGTCGCGGACTGAAATCATCGTCCAGGGCCATGACCATGAAGAGCAAGTCGACGTTCGCGGCGACGACCTGCTCCTGCGTGGTGGCCCCGGCGACCTTTCGCGACAGCTTGGTCCGCCTGGGCAGGATGCCGTGGATGGTCGCCCTGCGATCTTCGGCGCGCTCGGCCAGAGCGACCCAGTCGCCGGTCGCTGGCCGTTCGGCTCCGTCGCTGGGGCGAAGCTTGCCGGCGAGCTCGGCCAGCAATCGCCCACTCGGCGAGAGGACGTCGTAGGCGCTCCCGTGAACGGAGCTGATGCGGGCCGGGGTGAGGCCGGACGGCCAGAGCCGCGAGAAGCTCTCCGCGAGCACAGGGTTCCAGCCGAGCGATTCGAGGTTCGTGGTGTTCATCGCGAAGGATTGGACGGCCGTGGGAAGAGGCAGGTGCGTCGCCTGTTCGCCGCTGCAACCCGTGGCGGGACTCTCACGCCAGCGACTCGGGGGCGGAGAAGTCGGTGTCCTCGGAGGTGACGAGCCGATGCGAGGCGGTGAGGAGCCAGCCGATGACAATGCCTGCGGAGGCCAGTACGAAGGTGCGAGGCAGGCCGAGCTTCGAGGCCGTGACGCCCCAGACCACGCTTCCGGCCGAAAATGCCGCCATGAAAACCAGCAGGTGCAAGGAAAGCGCCCGTCCCCGCACCCAGGCCGGCGCCACGAGCTGCACCGCGGCATTCATGCTCGACATCATGAACATCCAGACCGCGCCGCCAGCCAGCAGCCACGGGATCAGTCCAGCCACCGACCGGGCGCCGGAGACCGCGAAGAGGACCGCTGCAAAGACCCCGTAGCTCACGCCCGCCAGCCGGTCCAGAGACAGCGCTCGGCGTGCGGCGGGCAGCAGTGTGCCGCCGAAGACGGCGCCGACTCCCAGGCTCGCCAGCAACAAGCCATAGCCGGTCGCAGTGGCGTGGACCTGGGTGCGAGCGATCAGCGCCAGCTGAGACCACGCCGCGCTGGCACAGAAGACGAAAGGGGCTGTACGCACCAGGATGGCTTGCAGGCGCGCAGAACGACGGCCGTAACGGATGCCGGTCGCCATCGCCTCCCAGATGCGCTCGACGGGAAATCGTCTCGACGCCGGGGCTGGTTGCCATCCGTACAGCACTCCAATCACGCCCAGAAAGGACACCGCGTTGAGCATGAACACCGCTCCCGGCCCACTCGGACCAGGACCGGCCGCAGCCAGGAGCAATCCGCCAAGGGCCGGGCCGACCACACGCGCCATGTTGAAGCCGATGCCACCCGCGGCCGCGGCCGCAGCAAGCTCGTGCCGCGGCACCATGTCCGCCGTGATCGCCTGCCACACGGGGATGTTGAGCGCCATGCCGAGCCCGGCGATCAGCGTCAACGCCAGGAGCGTGGTCGGGACCACATGACCGCTCAGTGTGAGCAGAGAGAGCGCGGCCGCTGCCAGCGCCATCCAGGTCTGCGTGAAGAGCAGGAGCCGCCGCCGGTCGACAACGTCGGCGATGGCGCCCGCCGGCAGCGCCAGGAGGAACACCGGAAACGTCGATGCTGCCTGCATGAGCGCGATCATGATCGGCGAGAGCGTGAGCGATGTCATCAGCCACGCCGCGCTCACGTCGTGCAGCGACGTGCCTATGTTGGAAGCCAGAGAGGCGAACCAGAGGAGCCGAAAGAGCCGGTGACGAAACGGACTCCAGAGGCTCGAGGACTCGTTGGCGGTGGGCAAAGGAAAGTAGACAGTAGACAGTAGTCAGTAGTCAGTAGTCAGTAGTGAGAAGGTAGAAGATAGAAGGTGGAAGATGGAAGGGGGAAGCGGAGGAGTAGCCAGTAGACAGTAGTCAGTAGTCAGTAGTCAGTAGGCTCGGCCTGTACGGTCCGTCGAACGCCCGACATGAGAGCGGCTCCGGATCATGGGGAACTTCGGCCCGCTCGGCCGGCTCCCTTCGACAACCCTGCCTCCTGAAGCCTGATCCCTGAGGCCTGACGCCTGATCCCTGAGGCCCGTCGCCTCACTCCGCGTGCCGGGTCACCCTCTCCGGGTGCGATGGGCCGAACTTCTCGAGCAGCTGGGTGGCCTTCACGAACATCCTTCGGGAGGCGGCCTTGTCGCCGGCCTGCTCCAGAAGATGGCCCAGCAGCGAGTAAGGCTCCGGCAGGTTGGGCGCTATCTGGATCGCCTCGGCCGCTTCGAAAGTGGCCTCCGTGTAGTCGCCGTTCTGGTAGAGCACGCGCGCCAGGCTGTGGCGGAAGAGGGCCGCCTCGCGGGAGCGAGGACCCTGCGGCAGGCCCACTCTCAGGGCGTCCCGGTACCAGGCGATGGCCTGGGGGTACTGCTTGCGCCGCTCGTAGCAGAGCCCCAGGTTGAACCGGGCAAATGGACACTTCTCCTCCGTTGCCGGGACCTGAATCGCAGCGAGGTAGGCCTTCTCTTCCTGTTCTGCGTCGCCTTTCATCCCGTAGGCCACCCCCAGGTTCATCCAGGCGTAGACGTACTGCGGCTTGAGCCTCGTTGCGCGCAATCCGGCCGAGATCGCCTCGCCCGGGCGCCCCGCCATCGTCAGTGCGTTGCAAAGATTTGCCCACGCCGCTGGGTTGGTCGTTTCGAGCTTCGTCGATTGTCGATAACACTCGAGCTTGCGCTCGAGCGAGCCCTTCCCACCGCGCCTGGAGAGCGCGACGCCCAGGGAGTTCCAGGCCGCCGCGTCGCCCGGATGGAGCTTTACGTGCGCCTCGAGCTGCTCCACAGCCGGGCCGAAGTGGCCCATGCGCTCCAGCGCCTGCGCCAGCACGATGCGCGCCTGCGGGTGTCCGGGCTCGCGCGACACGAGCCGCGTCAACGTGTCGATGGCGTGAGAGAGCGGCGCTGCCTTCGGCGTAGAGAGCACCTCCGGACAGGGGTCGTCCAGCTGCAGCGTCACGTTGGCGCCCGAGCGGACCTTCTGGGCCCGGACCACGTCGTCATAGGTCGCAAGCGCCGTCCTCGCCGCCGCGACCTCGTCAGGCCCTGGGCCCGCAGCCGCCCGGCCGGCTGCGAGACCGGCCGTGACGGCGAACAGGAGGGCAACTATCGACGAGCGTGGTCTCATCGTGAAGGCGCGCACCCAGGAACTAGTCAGCAGGAACCCTCAGAGGCTATGACGAGATCTCACGGTACCAAAACCGATCCGGTACCTGCTTTCGACCAATTCATCCCTCACTCCTCGAACCTGCAGGCTCGAGCCTACCGCGCCACCCCGCCGGCGCTGGCGGAGCGCTTGGTTTCCCGGCTCGGATCGTCGGTCGTCTCTGCCTGGTCCTTGCAGAAGCACTGCCACTTCATGCTGTAGGAGAGCCCGAGCGCGATGGCCACGGGCGCGACCTCGCCGGTCTCGCCGTTCTCGGCTCCCGGGACCTCTACCCACTTGAGCGCTTCCTTCAACGCATCCTTCAGACGGATGTCGAGCCGAGGATCGTTCTGCGCCTTGAGGATGATCGTGTGCTCCATCTGGGCGAAGCTCGGGGGGCGCGCCGATAGACTGGCGGTGAAGTACTGATTGACCGGCGGGGAGTTGATCTCCTGAACGGCCTTCTCCATGTCTGCGTAGAAGCCGGCCGGGTCCGAGATGGCTCCGCTCTTGAGAGCATTGATGAATTCGTTGCCGATCCGGTAGCGATCCATCGTCACCATCGGAGGCTTTCCGCCTAGCTGCGGGTTGGCCGCCAGATAGGCGTCGACCTCTTCCGGGTCGACCTTCTTGTTGCCGTTCAGGTCGTTGATAGCCTGGCCGTCGGGGACCTGGTCGGTGTACTTCTCGGGCTTGCCGCGGGGGAACGAGACGGGCGCGTAGTACTCGTAGGCGCTCGTCAGCTCGTCCACATAAGCGACGGGCGGCTTGGACTTGTCGCCGGCCTTGAGCTCGAGCAGGTCGCCGCCGTCCTTCACCTGGCCTGCCGAGAAGGCGTTGATGAGCTTGTTCAGCTTGTCGAGCTCGGCCTGCGGGATGTCGAAGACTTTGCCCAGGTTGGTTGCAAAAGTATCCCGCTTGCCCAGGCTGGTGTCCTCGATCAGCTGGAGCTGGGCCTGGCCGGCGTCCTTTCCGTAGGTCGTCTTTCCGGTGCGACCGGGCAGCTTCTCGGTGTACTGGTCCACCCAGGCCCCGATGATCTTGCCCAGGTTGTCCTTCGGATCGAGGTTCTGCAGCTTGCCGCCGGCCGCGGTGTCGACCATGGCTTCCACCATCGCCTGGGTCGTGTCGAGCTCGCCGGGCTTCGTCAAGTCCTTGGCCATCGTGTCCTTGGAGAAGGTGTCCTTGACCAGCTTGTTCGTGCCGAAGTTGAGCACGAACTGCTGGTTGTCCGTCTTGAGCAGAGACTGGATGAACTCACGATCGGCGTTGAAGGTCGGGTTCTTCGCGAAGTAGTCGGGCGCGGGCGGATCGGACGGCAGCTTCATCGCGTTGCCGGTGAAGTCGAAGTCACGGATGGGCCGGACGGCGTCGCCGCTCTTGACCGTCTGATAGAAAACGCGCGTCTTGAGCACGCTGACGTTGGTCGGCGCGGGGCTCTGGAAGTTGCCGGAGCCCCAGACTGCGTAGCGGCCTTGCGACAGGAACGGGTGGTACGCCAGGTCCGACATCTTGGCATCGAGCGCGCTCGGGGGCGGGATCTCCTTGACGCCCTTGTCTGTCTGCTTGTCGAGCTTGCGCGGGGTCGAGATGCCGTCGCCGTTGGTGTCGTACTCGAAGACGAACGGCTCGGGCCGGAAGGCGATCTTGGCCGTGATGAGCGCCCAGGTCTCGCCCAGCACGGGGTCCGTGTAGACACCCTTGGCGTAGACCGCGATGTGGTCGAGCGTCGCCTTCACGGGATCGACCGTGCCCTTGCCGGGCGCCCCCGCCTTGGCCATGAACGCCTGCGCTACGTGCTCCACGAGCGTGACCTCGTAGATGCCGTCGTCCGTCCTGCCTGTCAGCTGCGCCCAGCCCAGGCCACCGATCTGCTTGGCGTCGCCCCGGGCGATCGGTCCGTAGCGCTTCTCGCCCAGGTCCGGCTTGATCTGGCCGACCTGGTTGTCCGGCCGCCCCATCGCCACGCGCATCGCCTCCACGTAGTCCCTCAGCACGAACCGGCTGAAGAATGGCGACTTCATCAGCTCCTGGACCGCCTTATTCAATCCGGTCTCGGCTGCGTAGTACGCGACCTTCTTGTTGTAGGTGATGTCGACGTTGCGGCTGCTCTGGAGAGCTCGCTGCACCAGCGAGCTGATCACCACGGACGCCAGGATGATGCCCATCAGGACGATCGGGATGGCCACTCCCCGGATCGAGCGCTCTGCCGTTCTCTTCATGTTCAGCCTTCCCTCCCGGCCTGGGCCGGTGACAGTGTTGTGAGTTCGTGACTGTTTCGAGGCCCCTGGCCTTCAGTTCACCGCCACGGCGTTGCGCACCGTGATCCCGGAGGTGAGAACCAGGTTGTTCCCGTCGGCGTCCTTGAAGGTGAACTCGAGGTCGACCGACTGAGGTCCCTTGCGGACGAACTGCACCTTCTCCACGAAGGGCGCCACGGTTTCGGACTTGCGACCCGCCTTGTCGTTGAAATTCAGGCGCATCAGGCGCCGAAACTCCTGGTTGGGGCGCTCGGGGAGCTTGAACTTCTCCACCCAGTAAGCGACCAGCTCGTACTTGTCATTGGTGAAGAGCAGATACGGCGCCGGGCTGGAACCGACGATCGGGTGCATGAGATCGATGCCGGTGCGGATCTCCTCCGTCATGCGGAACCAGGCGCCCCGGGCCTGGTCGGCCAGGTCCGCCTTCTGGCCCAGCCGCTCGGCCTGGCGGCCTTGCCCGTAATAGAGGGCCGCGAACCCTGCCAGCACCAGCAGGAAGATCCCCAGCCCGACGGCCAGCTCGACGACGGTGAAACCCTTTCTTGGCGTCCGATTGCGTCGCATGCGTGCAGCTCCTTACTTCGACGGTGCGCCGGCGCACGTCCCGCAGTCGGGGCTCTTGAGGTGGGCCAGGTAGGTCTTGTACTCCGCGTCCGTGATCCCTTTGTTGTCCTTGAGGATCTGCAGGTACTCTTCGAGGACCTGCATCCCGGTACGCCCGTCCGGCCCCTTGTAGGCCAGGTAGTCCTTCGGGATGGAGAGATAGCCCTCGTCGAGCGTCGCGAAGAACTGGGGCGAGTGGCAGTTGAGGCAGGCGTAGGCGCCCGGCTTGCCCGGCGGGCGCACTCCGACCCCTTCGACGCCCTTCAACTCGGCGAAGTCGTCGCTGTAACGCGGCAGGTTCTCAACCCGCTTCACGACCTCTTCTGCTTCGTTCTTGAGGTCGTACGTCCTCACCTTCGCCTGGTCGGCCGTGAAGCCGAAGAACTGTGCCAGCGCCGCTTCCTTCACCGCCATGCGCTCGTCGCTGGTCTGCCCCTCGGTGCCCAGCCGCGCGCGAACCGTCAGTCGGGCGTCACTTTCGAGGTAGCCCTTGTACCAGGGGTCCGGGTCCATGAACTCGTTGGACTTCATCGGCGTCCGCAGCTCGTCCTTCAGCTTCGTCGTGTCGTACTTCACGAGCGGCTGCTGGCGCTTGTTCATGATGTTCTGCATGATCTGGTCCGTGATGCTCTGAGCGTTGCGGTAGCTCTCCTTCACGACCTGGTGGTAAATCTCCGTGTTCGTGAAGGTGGCGGCCAGGTCGACCTTCTTCTCCTTGCCGCGGCCGTCGAGCCAGCTGACCGTGATCTCCTTGGAGAGCCAGACCGCTTCGGGGGCGCCGGCAGGCTTGTCGAGCTTGCTCGTGACGGCGTACTTGAAGTTGTTGAGCGCCGCCAGCGCCGCCACCGTGTCGCCAGGCTTCGCGTTCGGCAGCGCCGCGACCGCCGTCTGTACGCTCAGCTTCAGCGTCTCCAGGAATGGGATCGAAGTCACCGGCGCAGGCGCCGGCTGCTGGAAGTCGATCGCCTGCTGGCGCTGCTTCTCGTCATGGAGCATCTGGTTCAGCTGCTCCTGGATCTTCTCCGCGATCGCATAGGCGATCATGTGATCGCGAGTGCGCTCCGCCCCGCGCATCCCCACGCTCATCACCTGGTAGAGCGGAATCCCCGCCACGGCGAAGATCACCGTGGCAATGAGGATCTCCGCCAGGGACAAACCCGTCCGCGTTCCAACCGTCTTTCGCTGCATCTCTTCCTCCACGAACCCGACCTCGCCGATATCCAGGACCGCCCACCGCCAGCAAAGGTTAGAAATTCGTAACCCAGAGTACCAGAGGGGAAGAATCGAGACTCGAGAATCGAGGAGCCCTGATCCAGCCCCCGCCCTCGCGCCCCCGCCCTAGCCCTAGCCCTAGCCCCAGCCCCCGCCCTAGCCCCCGCCGTCGCGTCCCCGCCGCCGTCCACCTTCTATCTTCCATCTCCCCCTCCCGAGCACCTCATCGAGCCTGCCTATCACCTGCCGCTGAGGCAGCCCCAACCCACCTCCATCAGGGTCAAGCCGCGTAATCGCCGCCCCGTGCAGCTTGCGGTAGCAGAGCGAGCCCTGAAGCCGGCTGCCCACGAGCCGCCCTCGGTCGAAAGTGGCTGGAAGCTTCAGAGTCAGCCTCACCGATTCCTCCGGTCGAAGCCACCCGAACGGCGAGCCTTCCGGTTCTCCCGTCGCCACCGCGCCCGGCCTCCGGAAGACCGGCGTTCCGGGCAGAAGCGCTCCCCCAGGCTCGACCTCGCCCCAGCGCGCCAGCTCGGTCCCGCTCGGGTCCGTTAGCTGGGCTTCGAGCCACACCCGCTGCAAATCGACCGCCCCTGCCGGGAACTGGTGACCGATCCGGCCGAGATCCGTCAGCGTGACGTGCAGCTCGCCCGCTCCCGTTGTGCCCGAAAGCCCGCCCGCCGAAAGCGCAAACAGCGGGTCCGTGCTCGATCCTCCGCGGATATCCGGCACACCCGAACTCCCCGATAGCATGCGCTCGACCGCGCTCCGCTGCTCCGGCCCTACCCCCGGCGGCACCGCAGAGGCCTCGAAGCGATGTGAGCGATGGGAGGGATAGGTCTCGCTCTTGCGCGTGCCCATGTGACAGTCCTGGCAAAGCGGCTTCACTCGGGCCAGCTCCCAGCGCTGGAAGGGATTCTCGATCCGCAGCGTGCCGAAGCCGGGGATCTCCTCGTTCACGGTGGCACGGTGACAGGCCGAACACAGTGCCGACCGCTCGTAGAGCGCTCTGCCATAGCGGCGCCGGTGGCTGGCGGGCCAAGCCCGCACCAGAAACCTGCCCAGTCCGGAATCCTCGCTGGCGCCACCGGGCGGCGGAGCCACCGCGTAGTTGGCTCGTTCGCGCTTGCCATCTGCACGCGCCATTGCATGGCAGGCATAGCAGGACACCGCCTCCCCGGTCTGGACCGGGACCGCTCCGAGCTCGAACTGGCCCGTCACCAGCAGACTCGGGTCGTGGCACTCCAGGCAGAGACCGATCCGAGGCGCGGCCTTGCCGCCGACAAGTCGCGACTGGAGCGCTCGGTAGTAGGGATCGCGATCCGCCTGCCCGTGGGGTCCTTCCCGCCACTCGGTATACAGCTGCTCGTGGCACCCGGCGGTTCCGCAGGATCGGTTCGCTGGCGGTGGCCTGTCGAAGAACCTCCCGGCCGTCGAAAGCGCCTGGCCCGCCCTGTCGGCTCGAGGCAGGGGAGTGAGCGCCGGCGCCGCAATCGCTAGCGCCGCCACCGCGACCGCGGCCGCTGCACCGCCCACCCCCGCTCCTGACAGTGCCTCGGCAACCGCGCTTCGCCCAGCCGGCCGGCGCGCGGCCAGCGCCAGGTGCAGTGCCAGCCCCGTCCCCGCCACCATTCCTGCGTACCTGTGGACCAGCGCCAGCGTCTCGCCCACCCAGCCCCCCCAGAGCGCTGTCCCGGCCATCCACATCCCCGATCCCGCCGCCGCGACCGTCCCCGCCGCCCCGCCGATGCCCAGCAGTCGCATCGTCACCCGTGGCGACTTCCAGACGCGCGGCACGTGACCACGCAGATACGGCCCCACGAGCGCCCCCGCCGCCAGCCCCAGCCCCACATGAACCAGCACGGCCGCCTGCACACCAGCCCCGCCATCCCCTAGCCACCAGAACGCCAGCCCGCTCACGAGCTGGTACGCCACGATTCCGAGAAACAGCCGGCGCATGTCGACTAAGCACATTCGATGAGACGACGCCCCCGCCCAGCCTACAGCCAGAAAGAAACTGGGTCCAGTCGACTTGCCCCAATTCTTCGCGTGCGTCGGCGACCATCGTCGCGAAGAAAATCGGGGCCACTCGAGAGCCTGTTGCACGAACCCGGGTTCGGGTAGGGTCGGGCGGCGACCGCCGCCGTAGGGGCTGGCGACTTTTGAGTTCTGGGTGCCGCGGCTTGTTTCTGGGACGCTGGTCGGTGCCCTACTGGGTCCCGACCACCTTGTTGAACGGTTGTCCGCGCCGTCTTCCAGCTCTCCAGAGTTTCATCAGGTTGTGAGCTGTGCAGAGGATGTTCCATTCGCTCTGACAGGCTCGTAGACCTCGTCGCTGGAACTGACGCGTCCCTCGCTCACTTTTGATCTGTCCAAAGACGGGCTCCACGATGCACTTTCTCGGCTTGTAGAGAGTCTGTCCTCGTTTCGTTGCGAGCCGTCGCTCCATCCGCTGGCGAGCTGTCAGGTTCTTCGGGATGCGACCTCTGGGGTGCGGTTTGTCTCGCAAGCTCTGGCGCGCCGTCTTGTCGTTGCTGAGGGCTACAAACAACTCAGGCATCCCCTCAGGTATGTGGGCAAGTTCCTCTTCGACGCAGTAGCCCGCATCGGCCAAGGCGACCTTGATCTTCTCCTTGTAGCCGGCCTCCTGGAGGTTCTCGCCGGCAGCTTTCAACATCGGAAAGAGCTGATGATAGTCGCTGGCGATCGGGATGACCTCGGCGGCCAGGATGAGTTGGTCTTCGCTCACCACGGCCTGGGCGTTGTAGCCCTGCACGTAGCCATCGCGTCCGAGCATGATGCGGCTCTCTGTATCCGTCGTGTTCGCCTTGGCCTCGGCATCGGGCTCCCCATCCGGGGCCTTCGGCTTGGGGCCTCGGACCTTCTTCCCCGTCTCGACTTCGCGCTTGGCCCGCTCGGCCATCCGCTCTTCGTAAGCCACCACTTCCTCGGCGGCCTCCTCTTCCAGTTGCCTCTTGGCCTCCCGCAGCCGCGCCAGACGGCTTTCTGGTTTTCTCAGAGGCTCAGGTAACTCATCGCCACGCTTCTCCTGGCCGTAGAGCGCATCTTCCCGCGTGTCTTCCTCGGCGGCCTCTTTGAGCATCCGCTCGGCTTCCTCCTTGAGCAGTCGCTGCTCCTCTTCGAGGAGCTTCTTGTACTTCCTGTTCGCATCCAGCGCCGCGTTGGCCTTCAGCTTCGTCCCATCCAAGGCCACCTTCCCAACCTTCCCCAGACCGGCCTTCCTGCACAGGAACAGCACCTGCGTGAAGAGCTTCGAAAGCTCCTTCTCGTTGTTGGCCCGGTAGCGGGCGATTGTCGTATGGTCCGGTCTCTGATCTCCGGACACGATGCGGAAGGCCGCATCCCGCTCGCAAAGCCGCTCGATCTTGCGCGACGAGCGCACACCCATCGCGTACGCATAGAGCAGCAGCGCCACCATCATCGACGGATCGAAGGCGGATGCTCCTCGGCCGTCGCTGCGGTACTTCAGCAGAAACTCCGTGAGGTCCAGTTCCCCAACTGCATCCAGGACCAGCCAGACGAGGTCATCCTCCCGAATCCAGTCCCTCATCGACGGGGGCAACAGATACAGCTGATCGCGGGGGCAACAGATACAGCTGATCGCGGTTGAACGGTCGAAAATTGTAGGCCATCAGAAATCCCTCCGAACGCTTGCCTCCCACTACTACCGTGCGTCAGGGGATTTCGGTTTATGCAACAGGCTCTCGACTTGCCCCAATTTCGTGCGTCGGGCGATCGACGCACTAGACTCTCGTGAGTAACTGGGTCCAGTCGACTTGCCCCCATTTCTCTCTCGCGTGACAACCCAGACTGCAACATGCCGCGTCCCGCATGCCCGAGTGGGCCTGCTCTGGCTCGCTTGGTCGCATTTTCGGGCATTGCAGGTGCCGGCGTGGATGACTTGACGCACCTCGTTTCTCCGAGACCGTGCCACTCGGACCTGGCGGCTGCCTATGACTTGAAGCGGGCTCGGTTCATCTGTCTCTGCGGAGATGGGGAGCTCGAAGCCACCAGCGACACCTGGGAGTGGGGTCCTGACCGGTGGCGGCAGGTCGCCTCGGCCCGGCGGCCTCCGTCGCGTTTGAGGGGCGCGATGGCGTACGACCCCGTGCGAGAGTGCGTCGTGCTGATCGGCGGCTGTGATGCCAGGCTCGAGACATTGCCCATGGACCATTGGGAGCTGAGGTCCGGCCAATGGGAACGGCGGGATTTGCCTCGAGTACTAGGAGCCCGATTCGGGCACTCGCTCGTGTTCGATCCGGACCGAGGTATGCTCGTCTTGTTCGGTGGCCGCTCTGGCAATTACCGCATGGACGACCTTTGGACGTGGGATGGTAGCGCGTGGAGTCGCGAAAACACGGGAACGGCTCCGCCCCCTCGAGCTGGCCACTCCATGGCCTACGACCCCGTGAGAAAGCGCATGGTGCTATTTGGTGGCTTCGACGGAACGGACGCCCTTTCCGATACGTGGGAGCTAGTGGGAAAGGAGTGGATTCGCCTGAAGCCTCCGCAGTCGCCTCCAGGGCGATTCCTGGCGGGCATGGCCTATTCGAGCGCTCGGAAGCGGATTGTTCTCTTCGGCGGAGAGCAGAGCGCGACTCAATCCCGAGTCCTGGCCGAGACCTGGGTGTACGACGGAGACGATTGGACTCACAAATCGCCGCGTTCCAGCCCCCCGCCTCGATCGTTCCACGCGTTGACCTGCGACGAGAGGAGGAGGCGGGTGCTGCTCTTCGGAGGGCAAGGGCTGCGGGCACCTCTCGACGATCTGTGGGAATGGGACGGGACGGACTGGGAGCCTCTCCAGCCCGACATCCGGCCGCAGAGCCGCTGTGGCGAAGATGTAACTGTCATTGACCACAGGCTGGCAGCTTCACCATTCCGCGGCCTTCACCGGCCTGGTGGGTCCCCAGGAACCGAGCACTCAGCTCGCATACGGGCTGTTCGTGACTGCTGCTACCTATTCCCCCGATGGGTCGGTTCTGCTGGCGGTCATTGGCAGAACCCTTCACCGCTGGTCGGGCGTTGCCACACCCGGAGCCCTCTCCAGGGCACGGCAGTGGGTCGACTTCCACGCACGCTCACCGGGTCACGAGGTCGTCGTCGAGGCGCTCAATCGCCTCGAAGGCGTCCCCCGCTAGAAAATCGGGGCAAGTCGAGTTGCCCCAATTTCCCGCAGAATCGGGGCAAGTCGAGTTGCCCCAATTCGCGCCGGGGGTGGCGCTCCGTGGTAAGCTCGGGGGTGAATGGCCGCGTCGGATCTCGCACGTTACGTCGTCAAGCAGAAGGTCCGGGAGATTGGGGGGTACCTGGCGGTCTTCGCCGCGCACCAGCGGATGCTGGAGCGTGACGTGGAGCTGCGCGTGCTGCAGACGCTGGTCGACGAGAGCTCCGAGATGTACGCGAAGTTCCAGGCCGAGTGCCGGGCGCTGGCTGGGTTGGACCACCCCGGTATCCTGAAGGTCCTGGACCTGGGGCACGCCGGTGACCGCGTCTTCTACGTGACCGATCCGCCCCCTGGGCTGCCTCTGAGGGAGTACCTGGCCCAGGGCCAGGCGCCTCCCGACGTGGCGATCGAGGTCGGTGTGCAGCTGGGGCAGGCGCTGGAGCACCTCCACGCGCGCGGCCTGGTCCATCGGGGACTCTCTCTTGGCGGCGTGAACTATGACCTCGTGAGCGGGCGCGTCGTCATCTGTGACTTCAGCCTGCTCAAGAGCAGCTCCTTCAACGTTCCCTCGCTCCGCGACGTCGTCGACGCCGACTCCTTCGAGGCCCTCCCCGAGCGCGCCTACAACTGGCCGATTGACGCCCGCAGCGACATCTTCCTGACCGGTGCGTTGATGTACGCGCTCGTGACCGGAGTCGACCCACTCTCCGCGCAGGTCCTCGCCCGCACTGTCGACTATCAGTTCACCGCTCCCGTGGCGCGCAACCCGGACTGCCCGGCCGAGCTGGAGCGCTTCCTCATGCGCGCCCTGGCGCGCCAGCCCGACGAGCGCTTCCAGACCGCGGCCGATTTCGTGAAGGAGCTGGAAGCCGTCCGCCGCAAGCTCATCGTCAAGAAGGCCAGCCGCGGCCTGCCGCCGGTCGCCGCCACCGGGATGCACCCCGTGGCACTAGCATCGTCGACGTCGGAGCCTCCCGCCCAGGTTGCCCTTACGTCCGCCGCGCCCCGGACCGAGGCCCGTGCGGCCGCGGCAGCCGAGCCCTCCTGTGGCCGTGACCCCGACGAGCTTGCCTCCGTGCCGCCGCTCAAGCTCCTGGCGGGCGCGGTACTGACCATCACCCTGCTGGCCCTGATCAAGTTGAGCTCATCCTCGGAGGCTCCTGTAGCTCCAACGGCTCCTTCGACTCCTGTTGCCTCCGGCACGACGTCGGGCGACTCCGGTAAGGTCACCTTCCGCCCTGGGACGGCCTCCCCGGCCACGGAGCTGCCCTCCGACTCGCGGCCCGAATCCGGCCCATCGGATTCCTTCGGCGGGGCACCCGCCGCCGCCGTCGATTCCGCCGGCCGGCCCCAACCGCTGGTCCCAGGCGACATCCGCTCTCTCGTCGACGCCGCCAAGGCCGAGCCGACCTCTCCCAAGACCTTCAATGCCCGCTGGGACGCCCTGCGCGCCTGGGCCGACGAGCTCCCCTCCAAGCCCGGCTCTCTTCCCCCCATCAGCCCCATGGAGCTCACCACCGTCCGGCTCAAGATCTACCGCGAACCTCGCGACGCCTGCCTCGACCTGGACGAGATGATCTCCAAGGCCGCCGAGGCCGTGGGAGTAGCGAGGAGTGAGGAGTGAGGCTTCAGGGATCAGGCCTCAGGGATCAGGCTTCAGGGATCAGGCTTCAGGGGGAAGCAGGTGTAGGGCTTCTACCCGTACCCTACGCCTCCCTCGGCACGCTGGCAGCGTCACCCCTGGGGCTGAGAGCCTGACTCCTGCTCCGAGCCTATCTCTCTTCCAGGCCCCCGAAGCCGGCCGCGGACTCGGGGGCGCTGCCGGTCGGTGAGCCGGCAAGCTCGTTGACGGCCTCGAACGTCGCCTCGCCGATCGCGGCCTCGGCCGCTGCCTCGCCCTCGGTCGGGAACTGCGTGGTCAGCTTCTCGATCTGCGCAAGCCGGCTCGCGCAGTAGCTCTTCAGGCTTACAACCTCTTCCTCGACCAGTCCTCGCACGGCGTCCATCCGGTCCTGCACGAGCCGGTCGAACTCCTCCGTCCGCTTCGCCCGATCCGCGCCGGTCCCGACGAACTGCGCGCGCTGTCGCTCCAGCGAGCCCTTCATCAGCTGCTCGGTCCTCCGCACCAGCTCGTCGATATCGGGCGGCAGGATGACCATGTTCCCGGCCTCGCGCTCGACGGCGCCCAGCCGGCCCATCTCGCGCTTCAGCGCGTCGATTTCGCCGATCGTGTCCAGCCCGTCCAGGTCGAGGAACGTGGCCTTGCCGTTTCCGAACGTGCTCCGGATCTCGCGCTTGAGCTCGTCCAGGCGCCCTTGACGCTTCTTCAGGGCCGCCGGCTTTGTCTCACGGTCGCGCCGGTTCTCCAGCAGGATCTGCTTCATCTCCTTGAGCTTCTCCTCGACGAGCTGGTTGTTGGCGTCGCCGAGTTGCACGAGCAGCTCGTACTTGGAGGGCGCGAACGGGTCCTTGTCGCTGATGTAGGCGTGCACGAGGATGCGCGAATCACCCGGCCCCAGCTTCGCGGCGATCTTCTCACCCGACGAGGTCAGGAGCAGGTCCGTCAGTTGGGTCCTGAAGCGGACCTGCTGGCCCACCAGTCGCCTCAGCTGCCGTGTCTCCTCGGCCGCGAACGCCTTTTGCGCCAGCGGGTAAAAGAACGTCACGGCCAGCACGATCCAGCCCGCCGCATTGGCGAAGGTCAGCGCTCTGGACGCCCAGACTCCGACTGTGCTCGTCACGATGCGCAACGTCGCGAACTTCGCCAGGAGCTTCTCGCTGACCACCTTTGCCAGCATCTTGAACGGGTAGCCTAGGAGCTTCAGCGCGAGCGTCACGGCGACCAGCGTCAGCAGCTCCTTGCCTACCCTGCGCGCCAGGTCGGTCACCAGCGACCACTGGAACCCGTCTCGCCATTTGCCTTCCTTCACCTGGTCCTGGATGCCGTTGATCGTGGCCCAGGCCAGAAAGATCGGTCCGTAAGACTTGACCTTCACCACCATCTTCGCCGGGAAGGTGGTCGCCGGGTACTTCTTGAGCAGCATCGTCTCGGTGGCCTTGGCGATGATCGAGGCCGCCGTGAACTCACCGATGTCGAGCGCCACGTCCAGAAGGCTCACCTGAGCCAGCGGCGCCATCGCCTCGGCCGTCTGCGCGTCGGAGGGGGCGTTGCCGGGCGACTTGACGAACAGGTGTGCCAGCCGCAGGAGCACGAAGGCGTAGAGGGCCTTGGCCCGCCGCTTGACCAGCTGCTTGTCCGCCGCCAACGCCACCAGCTCCGCCGGCAGCTTGCCGCCCTGGTAGCTGAGCACCGCCTCGCCGCCGAGCGAGGCCGAGGTCGCCGTGGCCGCCCCCGCCGCCAGCGCGGGCGCCAGCGCCAGGTTCCCGGCGAAACAGACGAGAACCGCGAGTGAAACGAGTCGCTGTAGCTTTCGAGTCAAGCCACTTGCCTCACTGCTTGGCGGCCACCACGGGCTTGGGCAGCGCTCGGCTGCGCACCAGGTCCCAGAAGGCCGACTCGGCCTCTTCGGCCCTCGTCACGTCCTCCAGCACGATCAGCCGGTTCTCCTCCAGCGTCACGTTGTGCGCGTAGTTGAGCCAGACGAAGAACGCCAGGCCGCCCAGAGACAGCAGCTTACCCGTGGGGCTCCTGGCGTGGCCGAAGATGCCGCGGCCGGCCGCCGCGATCCCCTTGCCTGCGAGCTGGATGGGCGCCTTCACGCCCTCTTGAAGGAGCGCCTTGGCCCCCTGGATCACCAGGATACCCTGGTTCTTGATCGCTTCCTGGATGAACACCAGCTTCGAGCCGGCCGGCACCTTCAACAGCGTGCCCGCCCAGTCGCCCGTCACCCTCAGGAGCGACGGCGCCTCGTGCGCCACCAGGCGGTAGGCCCGATACGCCAGGAGCAGCGACACGTCCCACTCCGGGAGCTGGAAGGCGAACGTCTTCTCGTTGCCGTAGAAGACCTTCTTGCTCGCCATGAAGTAGAAGCGGATCGCGTTCAGGTAGTTCTCGTTGGCCTCCGCGCGCTTCTGTTTGGCGCCTTCCACGTCGGGCCGCTTGTCGAGCACATCGGCCTGCGACTCCGCCATCTGCGCGCGATTGCGGAACTTGGTGGCGATGTTGAAGAAGATCTCGTTGAGTGCCTGGGCATTCGGCGTCGCCTTCGACAACCGGCCGTCCCACTGCTTGACGACGTTCTCCAGGCGCGTCTTGTCGTCGCGGTCGCGCTGGTCGACGGCGTCGCTGGCAGCCAGAGTGTTCGTTGCGGCCTCTTCCATCGACTTGGCCACCTCGTCCACGACGCTCACCGTGCCGCCGCGTGCCACGCGCGTGACGACCGTGCGCAGCTTGAGCCGTCGCTGCGAGTCGTCGATCTCGCGCGAGTAGAGCAGGTCGATGAGCTCGCGGGAGACCTCGGAGAGCTGCGGGTCGTAGAGGATGACGCCCTTGTCGCCGAAGATCTTCGAGATCTTGTTCTTGAACTCCTCGGACAGGTCGACGCTGGTGGTCGGCGTTTCGTTCAGCTTCTGCTGTGTGCGCATCGCAAGCAGCTCGCGCGTGATCTCCTCGACCACCTTGAGGAACTCGGGGTCGTTGCCGAGCATCATCTCCTCGAGGGCGGCGTTCAGCTTCTTGGAGGCATACACGGCGTGCGGGTTCGTGTGGATCTTGTGCTTGCCGGCGGTCTCCATGCTGTCGACCACCAGGCTCGGCAGCCGCGTGTCGCCGCCCTGGCGCTTGTAGTAGCTGGCGCGCGACAGCTCCACCCGCCGCATCGGGTACTCGTCGGAGGCGCGGGCATAGGCCTTCAGCGCGTTCAGGAGGCCCGCCTGGTAGGCCGCGTTACCCCGGTCGGCTTGCCGTGCCTGCTCCATCAGCATGTCGCCCCACTCGAGGTACATCCGCGACCGCAGCTGCGAGAAGCTGTTCTTGTAGCGCGTCGCCTCGGCCTTCTCGAAGTAATCCGCGTTGGCTGACGAGAGCTTCTCCAGCAGCGCATCGGCCTTCTTGAAGGCCGCTTCGGCCTTCGCCGTATCGCCGCGCACCAGCGCGCTCATCGCCTCGCGCTCCAGCCGTGCCAGCTGCAGGAAGTCCCCCTGCGCGCCGGCTGCCTTCTCGGGCCCGATGCCGGCCACGCTCTCTTGCTTCTTCAGGCCGCGGATGAAGTTCTCGGCGGCGATGGTGCTGGCCAGGGGCTGCACGTCGAGCTTGAATCGCGCCTTGATCATCGCGAAGTACTGCTCGCGCGCCCGCTCGGGTGTCCCCGTGACGGCCAGCCAGTAGCCGTACGGCACCGTGTCGCGATTGAGGAGCTCCTTGAGCTTGGCCAGGAGCTCCGTGATGCGCTGCTCCTGGTCCGCCGGCGGCGTCGGCGTGCCGTCTTCCTTTTTCAGCAGCCCCATCTTGCGGACCGTTCGCGTGAAGGCCACGTGGTCGTCGCGCTGGGCCGCGAGGATGAGCGCGTCCAGGTCCGCCGGGTTGAGCTTCTGGAGTGCCTGCGCCGGCGTTTCTCGTGAGCCGTTCGGCACCTCGATGAACTTCACCAGTTCCTCCGCGAAGCGGTCGAGTGCGGCCTGCACCTGCTCCACCGGCAAGCCGGTCTCGGTGGCCAGCTTTGCAGCCAGCCCCGCGTCGCCGGCCATGCGCGCCAGAAGGGCCTTGGCCAGCTGCTGGACCTGCGCCTCCTTGAGGCGGAACTTCTTGGTGCGTGACCAGTAGATCTGCGCCGATGCGATCTGGAAGTGCTTCAGCGCCATCAGCAGGTCGTCGTCCTTCTGCGCCGTGCGGCTGGCGCTCAGGTACTCCTGGCCCATCCGGAAGTATGCCTCCGAGATCGCCTCCGCGGACGCTTGCTTGTCCAGGAAGTTGACCTTGGCCGGGTCGCGCGCCGCCACCCGCTGGCCGAAGTCGGCCGCGATGCCGGTCGGGGTCTTGTCGAGCTCCGCGTAGCCGTTGTCGGCCTGCTCCTTGAGCGCCAGCAGGATGCCGCGGCGGGCCCGCAATGCGTCGGACCGAGCCTCGCTGAAGTCGCTGCCGGTCAGCAACGTCGTGAAGCTGAAGAGCAGCGACGCAGCGCTCTTCCCCGAGGTCTGGAGCCGGTTGATGACCGGGTCGCGCTGGATGTCCGGGAAGACCTTCTTCTCCCAGTTACCCTGCTGGAGCTGGAAGTACCCGGTCGCGGAGGCCTGCCAGTAGAACTTGAGTGTCTCGCCCGCCGCCGCCGTATCCGGCTGAGCACCCTTGGCGGAGCGCCGATAGATGTTCTCGTAGGCCTGTCCCGCGGTCACGTAGCACTGGTTGAGCAGCGCCGCCTTCTCCAGCCCCTGCGGATAGCTGTAGAACGGCTGGCCGTTGCCGCCCTTCTCGCGCAGGCCCAGGTCCGTCTCGAGCCGGGCGATGAGCGCCAGCAAGCTTTGCAGCGCCGAACGCATCGTCGGCACCGCCGACGCGTCGTCGGCCGTCTCGACCGCCGTCGAGATCACCTGCGCCGCCTGCAGCCGCTGCTTGCGCAGCGCATCCAGGTCGCCCGTCGCAGGCGGCAAAGCCTGCGCGGGCGCCGAACGACGGGCACCCGCGGCCTGGTTCAGCCCGCCGAACGCGTCGTCACCGGGCTGCGCCGACAGGGGCGCCGCCACGACCGCAGCGAGCAGGGAAACCGTCAAGAGGGCAGGGCGAAGGCAGGTTTTCATGGGATTATTCTCCTGGTCGGCTGGCCGCTGGGCCACCCGCAACTACTACCGATCATGGATCGAGGTTGTTGCGTGCAGTGGCGGGAGTTTCGTCATGCTCGCGGGGGGATCTCACCGGCCGCTCCGCAGGCGCCGCGACTTCGGTCACCGGGCGGCCAGCCGCACTGCGTAGAGCCCGTTCTGCCGGGTGCCGATGATGGCCATCAGAGCGCCGCCTACGGCCGCCAGCCGCATGCAGCGTACCTTTCCGGTCTGGCCGATCTGCGCACGGTGATGAATCCGCCAGCTCAGCCCGTCCTTGCTGGCGAACACGAGCAACTCGCCAGCCCAGATCAGGTCGCGGGCCAGATTGTCGGTCTTGGCGACACATCCCAGGTAGAAGCGGCCGTTGCTGACTGCCAGGCACGGGGTGCGGGACTCCTCGCGCTCCAGAGCCCGGCCGGCCGGGTCCTTCAAGGCATCGTCCAGCGGTGAAAACGCCGGGGAGAAAGCGGTGCTCTCCGGCGCCAGGCGTCGCAACTGAACGAGATGGCCCTCCTTCTCCGAGTCGCTGGTGACCAGGGTCACCCCATCGAGCGCCGCGAGACCCAGATGCGACGTGTACTCCGAGGGCGCACTCAGAGGCTGCCAGGGAAGCCATTCTCCCGAACCCCCTTCCGCCGCGATCGAGTAGTGGGCCTGCCGCCGCTCGGCCGGCGACTCGAAAACCCGCGAGACGGCGACAAGCCGGGAGCCAGACCGAATGGCGTGAAACTCGAGCGCGTGGGGCAGCTTGGACGCCACAGCCCGGGAGCTCGCGCCCGAGCCGATCGGGGACGCCAACCGGCTCAGGTAGAGAGACTCCGCGCCTGCCGCCGCGTGCAGTACGAGGGGGGGGCTCTCTCCCAGGGAGACGAGGGCCGCGCAGGGCCAGGCCAACGGTGGCCGGAGCTCGATATCGCGGAGCTGCCCTTGGTCGGACAGAAGCCTGACGAAGCTCTCCGAAAGCTCACTGTTGTTCGCGACCGTCCTGCGGCGAATTGCCACGACGAGACCCTCGCGGCAATAGGCCAGGCTGGCCCAGTCGGCCACGTCGTCGCCCGGAAACGGATTCTCCACCGGGCCCCAGGTCAATCCTGCGTCGCAGCTCCGTTGCAGTCGAAACTGGGTGCCTCCGTCGTCCCGGTTCTCGAGGATACCCACGGCCACGTCCTGGCCTCGCACCGCCACCTCGATGTGGGCTGCGTCGAGGTTTGGCGCGATGGCGAAAGCGTCGCTCCACGACGCGCGCAGCAGCGTCCTGACGAACGTCGTCACGGTCATCTGGCCGCTCGAGAGCGTGACCGAGTAGTCCGTCGACGGCCGAAGTCCTGCGAACGTGATCGAGCGCTCGCCTGCGGGTACGTGTAGCGAAGACGACTCGCCCCCCGGCTTTGCCTGTACCGTCACGCGAACCGGCTCCCGGGTCGGCTCCGCCAGCCAGAGCGAGGCGCGATCGGCGCCAACCCCCACGCTCGACACAGCCGGCAAGACCGCGGCGCGCTGCAGTGGCGGTCGCTGGAGCTCCCGTCCTCTCGGCGACGTGAACGACCCCGTTCGCCAGACGCCTGCCACGGCAAGAACAGCCACGGCGAGTGCCGCGCCGAGCCAGCGGAACGGACGGCCCGGCCGGGCGGCCGGGACCGCGTCTGGCGGCCCTGACAGCTGGACCGTAGCCCTGGGTCCCTCGGGCTTGACGACCGAGCGGGCAAGGGCACGGGTGGGGGGCGCCTCTGCGGCCGGCGCGCCGGGCCCGGCCCGCTCCAGCTCCTCCAGGACCGTCTTCACGTCGGCCGCAGCCGCCGGCCTTCGAGACGCCTCACGCGCCAGGCAGCTTGCTACCAGACGCGAAAGACCCGGTGACACCTCCGGAAACTTCAGCCGCAGCTCGGCGGCCGGCTCGTCGCGCTGCCGCCGGAAGAGCTCGCCCAGCTCCTCGTCGGCGAACGGCCTCTCCCCGCTCGTCATCTCGTAAATGACGACGCCCAGCGCGTACAGGTCGGCAGCGACTCCGGCGCTCTCGCCCGCCACCACCTCTGGCGCAAGGTAGCCCGGAGTGCCGACCATCAGCCCTGCAGCGGACTGAAAGGTGCCACTCTCTCCGAGCGGCTTGGCCAATCCGAAATCCGCCAGCTTCACGTCCCCGGTCCCCGTGAGCAGGACGTTTTCGGGCTTCAGGTCCCGGTGGACGATTCCGGCCGCGTGGGCCGCCTCCAACCCTTCCGCGATCTGCTTGCCGAGCCTTAGGGTCTCGCCAGTCGCCAGCCGCCCGGACGCCGCCAGGCGCGCCCTCAGCGTCCCCGACTGGACCAGCTCGGTGGCCAGGTACGCCTGCCCCCCCGCGAACCCCGCGTCGTACAGCGCCAGCAGCCTGGGGTGCGACAGTCGCGCCTGGACGCGAGCTTCTCGCAGAAACCGCGCCCGCGTCTCTTCTTCGCCGAACATGCCCGGCGCCAGCACCTTCAGGGCGACCTCCCGCCCGAGTGCCTGCTGCACCGCGCGGTAAACCGTCGCCGAGGCGCCGGTGCCAAGCGTCTCGAGGAGCTCGTAGCCCGGAATACGGATCATCCGGCCTCCTGCGCTGGGCGCGGCTACTGGAGCCTGCGATGAGCTCCTGTGCCGCTCGCCCCGAGCTTGTCGAGGGACACGGCCACAACGGGCTCGGCCTTCGACAAGCTCAGGCTGAACGGAAACCCGTGGGAATCCATCGCGGGTTCCACTAGCGCGCCTGGTTCCCTCTAGGGTCCAGCTTCGTCACCGGACCCAGTCCCAGCCCCTCCAGGCCTTCCTGGATCTGCCGGGCGTCTCCGATCGCCAGCAGCCGCAGCTGTCCGGAGACCGCGTACTTCTGGGCAACTTCGTTGGCCTTCGCCAGCGTGATCTTCTCGATCTCGACCGGTTCGTCGGCCAGGTCCGTGAGCGGCCGATCCTGGCCGAAGAGCTCCCCGAGCTTCCCGTTGAGCTTGGCCAGTGTCTCGAACGACTGAGCGTAGCCCCGGATGCGATTGGCCTTTGCCTCGTCCAGCTCCTTCTGCGTGATCGGCCTGGCGCCTCCCAGATCCTTCAGCTCCTTCAGAAACTCCGCGACCGACTCCTTCGTCACCTTCGTCTGCACGCCTCCGGTCGCCTCCCAGAGGCCACCCTGCGTCAGGACACCCGGGTACGAAAAGACGCCGTAGCTGTAGCCCTTCTTCTCGCGCAGGTTCATGTTGAGCCGCGCGCCGAACGTGCCGCCCCAGACGGCGTCGACGGTCCTGAGCGCGTGGTAGTCCGGCGAATCGCGCCGGATGCCCGGCAGCAAGAGCGACAGGTTCGTCTGGGCCGAATCCTGCCGATCGACCAGATAAATCTTCCCCGCTGGCGCCAGCTGGGGCTTGGGCATCTCGGCGGCCTTTTCGGCCTCGCCCGACCAGCCGCCGAAGATGTCCTCGGCCAGAGTCTGCGCCTTCTGGAGCGTGATGTCTCCCGAAAAGATGAGCGCCGAGCCGCCCGGTCTCCATAGCTTCGCGTGGCAGGCGGCCAGGTCTTCCGGCTTCAAGGACTGAATCGAGCTTTCGTCTCCCAGGACCGCGTGGCCGTAGGGATGTGCGGCGCCGAACATCAGCAGCGGCACCACTCGCCGGGCGATCCGGTTGGGCGCCTGCTGCTCCTGGAGCAGGTCGTCCAGGTGCTTCTTGCGCTCCCGTTCGACCTCTTCGGCGGGGAACGTCGGGTGCATCGCCACGTCGGCCAGGATGTCGAGCGCCGCGGGCAGGTTGCGCTCCAGGACTTCGACGGAGAGCGTCATCCACTCACGCTGTCCCCCGCGGGAGAGCTCCGTGCCTAGGGCGGCGAGCTCCTCCTCGATCTGGAGCGCTTTGCGGGTCTTCGTGCCCTTGTCGATCGTCTTCAGGGTCAGGGTTGCAACGCCTGCCTTGTCCGGCGCCTCGGCCGCCAGGCCACCCTTGGAGACGAGCGAAACCGCAACCTTCGGCAGCTCGGGCCGCTCGACCACGAACACGGTGAGGCCGTTCGTCAACTTCCTGGTCTTCACCTCGGGGACCTGGAACGGCCGGTCCTTTCCCGGCACCGGCGCCTTGGTGCGGTCCAGCTTGGAGGCCGTCTCGCGGCCCGACGCCTCCGGCAGGAACCGGAGAAGCACGCGGTTGGGCGTGTCGAGCCAGCGGGCAATGGCGGCCGTGACCGACGCCGGCGTGCTCTTCGCGTAGCGGTCCAGGTCGGCCCCGAAGAGGTCCGGCGTCCCAAGGTAAGTGTTGTACTTGGCGAGCTGATCGGCCTTGCCGCCGAAGCCGCCGATGCGCTCCAGGCCGCTGATGAACTCCAGCTCGTGCTTGTTGCGAGCGCGGTCGAGCTCCACGGCCGAGACTCCGTTCGTGGCGGCCTCGTGGAGCTTCTCGGTGATCATGCGCTCGATCTCGGGCAACTCGACCCCCGGGCGGGCAGTGGCGATGACGCAGAAGACGCCCGAGAGCTCCAGCGACATCTGAAAGGCCTGGATGCTCGTGCAGAGCTGCTTCTCGTAGACCAGCAACTTCTGGAGCTGGGAGGAGAGACCGTCGGAGAGAACGAGGGCCGCGAGATCGAGGTCGGCATCGCCCGGGTCGAAGAAGGCGGGCGAGTGCCAGAGCATGTAGGTGCGCGCCTGGGGCACGCGGTCGCGGGCCTCGACGATGCGCTCACCGGAGAGTGGAGCCGGGAGGCGCTTGGGGCGGTCCAGCGCCGGACCGGGCGGGATCGGCGCGAAGTACTTCTCGATCAGCCGCTTTGCCTCGGCAGGCTCGAAGTCCCCGGCGACGGTGAGGGTGAGGTTGTTGGGCGTGTAGTACGTGCGGAAGAACTCCTTCACGTCGTCCATCGAGGCCGCCGTCAGGTCCGCCATGCTGCCGATGGTGGGCCAGGAGTACGGGTGGGCTGCGGGGTACAGGTTCTCGATCGCCAGGAGCAGCCAGCGGCCGTAGGGGACGTTCTCGTAGCTCTGGCGCCGTTCGTTCTTGACGACGTCGCGCTGGTTGTCGAGCTTCTCCTGCGTCATCGCGTCGAGCAGCCCCGTGATGCGGTCGGACTCGAGCCAGAGCATCTTCTCCAGAGCCGACGACGGTGCCGTGATGAAGTAGTTGGTCCGATCGGTGTCGGTGGTGCCGTTGACTCCTCCGTCCCGGAGGCTGGCGCCGACCTGCTCGGCGTAGGCCAGGTACTTGTCCTGGGCATTCTTGGAGCCCTGGAACATCATGTGCTCGAAGAGGTGGGCGAACCCGGTCCGGCCGGGTTTCTCGTTCTTCGAACCAACGTGGAACCACTCGTTGACGTGGACGATCGGCAGCTTCCGATCGACATGGAGCAGCACCTGGAGCCCGTTGCCGAGCGTGTACTTCTCCGCTTCGACCTTCGGGGCGTTGGCGCCCAGCACGGGGGCGGAGAGGAGGACCAGTGTCAGCAGCGCGTGTCGGATTCGCATGGTCCTTCCATCCTCGCAGCCTGGCACGGCCCAGGCAAGGGGGGGCGGACGACCTATGGCTTCAGGCCCAGCCTGACCCGCGCGAATGCCTTTACGCGTAGCCAAAGGACGGTGGCGTCCCTGAGCCAGCGCTGCCAGTGATTGCGGTCGGTGCGCATCGAGCGCCATTCGACCGAAAGCCAGAGCCAGAAGTCGAGCGCGTGGAGGGCGAGCTCGGAAGGCGGCTCTACCCAGGGGAGTCCGGCCTCGAGGCGGTAGCCTAGCCGTTGCATCATCGGGCCGGCCGTCTGCTCGACCAGCCGTCGCTCGCGGTCCGTGAGGGCGCGGGTGTGACGGCCGACGCTCTCCTCGTTGACCGGGCGATCGGCGTTCGCCCACGATTCCGAGAGCCGGGCGAGCCGGTGAGCGGCCGGCGTCACATGGTGCTGGAGCATGGCCTCCTCGAAAGGTTCTCCCAGGAAGGCGCAGACCTGTTCGAGTCGGTGTCTGGGGGCCGCTACCAGCTCCTCGTAGCGAAGCAAGTGGACCTGCGCGGCGCCGTAGCGCTCCAGTGCAGCCGCCGCCCGCTCCTGCTCTTCGACCCAGAGCCTGGCCGTCAGCAGGGGGTGAAACCGGCAGAAGACCGATCGCTTCGCCGAGGCCGCCACGTCACGCGGATCCCGGACCAGCCAGAGGAACCGCGCGTCCGGATACTCGGCGACCACGTGGTCCACGTAGTGGACCGTGAAGGTGCTCTTGCAGCCCCATCGCCTGGCGCCGGCCTGCTCGCGGTACTGCTCCTGAATCGCCGCGACCACGCCGAACACGGACGGGGATGCCTCTGCGACTACGGTCTCCTCATCGATCAGGTGCTCCCAGGGGTGGATGTGGGCGCGCAGGAGGAGCAGGGCGTCCGTCGTGAGCCTCCGCCGGTTCTCGCTATCCGAGAGATCCCCGTACGACGCCGCAAGCGGCGCCAGGTACCTCATGAAGTGGGGCGGGTGCGGGATCGCGAACGAGGAGTGGGCGTCGAGCATCAGCCGCAGCAGGTTCGAGCCGGAGCGTTCGGTCCCGATGATGAACACCGGGCCGGGCGAGCGACCGCCTGGGCTCATCGCTGACCCCGCCGTACGGCTGCCAAGGTCCTCGCCGCTCGAGCTCCCGGGCGCCTTTGCCGCCGGCTCAGCGTCCTCGGATTTCGCTGTCGCCGACCCGCTTGTGGCGGAACATCCACTGGTTGAAGGTGTTCTTCTCCACCGTCAGCATCTGCTGTTCGGCGCTGGGACCGAGCTGGGCCGGGCGCAGGAAGTGCTTGCCCTTGGGAACCAGCGGGTTGTCTCCGTCGTAGAACTCGGCATACTCCTTCGAGGGCGCGAACCCCTGGGCGTCAGGGATGAACCAGAAGGCGTTGTCGGAGGTGTTGGTCGGGTCGTTGTTGTCGAAGATATCGATCCGGAAGGCTTCGACCTGGCCCGGGCTCCCCGCCTTGCGGGCTGCGTACTGAACGATGCGGTAACCGACCACCGAGTGGCCCCAGATCGGCTTGAGCTTGGAACCGTAGTAGCCAATCTCGAAAGCCCCCAGCGACGTGTCCTCGACGTACTTGCGCATCAGGCCGAAGCCGCCGACGCCGAAGAGCTTCCGCCCCAGCTCCGATTCGCGCGGGACCCGTCCGAAGAGGGTCCGGTCGGTGAACTGGGCGATCCGCTGGCCCAGGTTCATCAGGAGCTGCTGGTTGTCGAACATCCGGACGCACTCCAGCTTGGCCGTCCGCTCAATCGAGTCCTGCAGCGATCGGATCAGCGCGGTCTTGCCTTTCAGCAGCGTGCGCATCCGGTACGGGGCGATGCGCTGGGCTCGCGCGCTGGCCGAGAGCTTGATTCCATCGCCGCCGTCCGTCGGGGAGCCGAGGACCCAATCGGGCAGCCCCATGTCCTTGGCCACGCGCCGGGCGTAGGCGGGAATCCGGCGGGCCTTGACGGCCTTCAGCTGTTCGTCGGAAAGCAGGTGCGGCAGGACGAACCACTGGAAGTACCGCAGTGTGAACATCGAGATGCCGTAGCAGGTGCCCGCGTTGATGAACTTGTGCTTGAAGGGGCCGTACTCCTGGTAGGACTCGAAGTTGAAGAAGTCGGGGGCGTCCAGCTCACGTTCGAAGTAGGTGTGGAACACCTTGACGGGTTGTCCGAGGACCGTGTAGGGCCCGAACTTCGCCACGGCTGCAGTGGCCTGGGCTGCCGCGGGCGCGCTGGCGGCAGCGGCGTTGCGAAGGGTGTCGAACTCCGATGGCTGGGCGAAGGCCGCGGTGGCCAGCAGCGAAAGGCCCAGTAGACCCAGGAGCGGCCGGCGGCTCATCGCGCGCCCTCCAGGGCGAAGTCGGGCACCGGTCTGGGGGGCGAGGCCTTCCGCAGTTGCCGGATGCCCTGGGCAATGTAGTAGACGACTCCGTAAAGGCAGGCCACGACCGCGGCGCCGCCGGCGGCGACGAAGACCAGGCCGCCCGATGCAAGCCCGTAGGAGAGGAACCCCAGGCTGACGAGGCTGATGGCCCCGCAGGCGCTCACCATGAAGAGCGTCTTGATCGCGGCGGCGACGGCCTTGAAGAATCCGGGGCCGCGCGAGACCTTCTTGCCGTCGTCTGGGCCGAAGTGGCGCGCTCTGAGCGACTCGACGAGCTGCTCCGGCGTGGCGCCGCGCGACATCTGCTCCACGAGGCCGTCGGCCTCCTTGACCGTCTCGACCACCTCGCCCGGCTCGGAGCGCTCCATCTCGCCGGTCACGACCAGGAAAGCCTCGTCCAGCTGGCGGGTCATCCGGGCGCGGACCATCCGTTCGTCCATGCCCTCGGCGCCTGCGACGAGCGGGGCTCCGGAGATCTTCTCCACCGTGGCTGCGAACTGCCGCACGCCCATCTCGTCGATGGTGCTGTTCAGCCGGTCGGCCAGGGTCTCGCGCAGCCGCTGCAGGTGATCGCGGAGCTGGCCGCCTCGGTCCTTCGCGCTGGCGGCCAGCTTCAGGGTCGCCAGGCGAGCGCGTACGGCCGAAAAGTCGGCCCGGGTCCGGGCGAAGTCGCGGGCCAGAAAATCTCCCAGCCGCTTCATGTCGCTCTTGCTCTGCGCCCAGTCCTTGACCAGGAACTCCTTGACGCTGGAGAGGGACAGGCGCTGGGCGTTCTCGGCAGCCGCCAGCGGGGCCGGCGCCAGCACTGCGAAGCAGAAGCAGAAGACCGTCGCTAGGCAGGTGATCCGGCTGGGCCGCATGGATGCCATCCTTACTGGAACGAAACCGACACTCCCCCTTCACTATACCGGTCGTCAGGGCCGGAAGTTCCGACCTGGGGGCGGCCGTCAGAACTCGTACTTCTTGAGGACCAGCTGCTCGTAGAGGTCGATTCCGGCCGCGTTGAGCCGGGCGCTCTTGATGGTGCGGCGCTCCTGGTCGGCGAAGTCGAGCACCAGGCATCCGTACTCCCACAGGTAGAAGAGATTCGGCACGATGTCGCTCAGCACGCCTCGAGACTGGATGCGGGAGGTGAGCTCCTCGGCCGGCATCGGGTCGAAGGCGTTGCGACGCCACTGCTCGTAAAGGACTGAAAAGATGGCGTGACGCGTCGAGAAGTCGAACCCGGCGGACGCAGGAGCCCGCTGGAAGACCGGACCCGTGACGAGGAAGGTCATCCGGCCCGTGACCGGGTTGATGAGCGAGGCGAACGTGATCCAGAGGGCGATGACGCCCAGGAGCGCCAGCATCAGGCCTATCGGCTTGTCGAGCACGGGCAGGTGGCCGACGTGCTTGACGATCTTCAGGACGTAGATCAGGTTGATGTCCATCAGGAAGACGAAGAGCGTCAGGCTGAAGAACCCGAAGCCGTACGCGAGCACGGCGAACACGACCAGCAGCAGGACGTCGAGCGTGAAGTTGATCTCGGCCGATGGCACGAAGCCGGTCGAGAGCATGTAGAGCTCCCAGGCGTTCTTCGCCCACATGAACCCGAAGGTCGTGAAAATGGTGCCGCCGAAGACGTTCTTGTTGGCGAAGTCCATCAGGCCTGTCAGCAGCTGGCAGCCGCAGCCGAAGAGGAGCGCGCAGACGGCCGCACTGACGAGCGATTCTCGGGTGGCGACCAGACCGAGCGAGATCGGCGCCAGCGCGAAGCAGGCGATCGTGAGGCCCAGCAACCCCAGGGGCGCCGGGTTGCCGAAGACATGACCGTCGGCCGGGGTGAGGGTGACTTTCTTGATCATCGGGAGGGGGCTGCGCTGCTCTGGCGGACTTCCGCCGGCGTGGCCGAGTTCCTCAGCCTTTCAGGTACGTGATGGTCTCCTTGACGGTCTCGGGGGCGATGTGGCCGGCCTTGGCGGCCTCATTCAGGGCGCGCTCCAGGTTGATGGAACCCTCGCGGCTCGACGTCTCGATGGCGGCGCGCAGCTTGGCGACGTCGCCTTTTCTGATGATGTTACGCATCGCGAAGTTGGGGTACATGACCTCGAAGATGGCATGGCGGCCGGCGCCGTCCTTACGAGGCACCAGTACTTGAGAGAGGATGCCCTGGATGTTCAGGGAGAGCTGCGTGCGGATCTGTTCCTGCAGGCTCGGGGGGAAGATGTTGATGATGCGGTCGAGGGTCTCGGCGGCGCCGGTCGTGTGGACGCTGGTGATGACGAGGTGGCCGGTTTCGGCCATCGTGATGGCGGTGCTGACCGTCTCGAGGTCACGCATATCGCCGACGACCACCACGTCGGGGTCTTGCCGCAGGGCGAACTTCAGTCCTGCGGCGAAGCTGCCCGTGTGCTTGCCGACCTCGCGCTGCGTGATACAGCAGTTGCGCTCCTTGTAGATGAACTCGATCGGATCCTCGATGGTGAGGATGTGGTCGTGCTTCTTGTGGTTGATGGCGTTGACGAGCGCCGACATGGTCGTGCTCTTGCCAGCGCCGCTCGGCCCGCTCACCACCACCAGCCCGCGCGGCCGCATCGCGAAGTCGAGAGCCGCCGGCGGCAAGTGCAGCTCCTCCGGAGTCGGCGGCTCGAGCGGGATCAGCCGGTAGACGGCCGATAGCTTGCGGCGCTGGTAAAACAGGTTGCCACGCACCCGGCAGACGCCCTTCACTTCGTAGCTGTAGTCGACCGAGAGGTCCTTCTTCAGGCTTGCCCTCTGCTCGTCGTTCAAGGTCTCGAGGAGCATCGGCCGGATCTGGGTCAGGTCGACCGGGTAGTCGAGGTTCTTCGACATCCGCGCGCCCTGGCGAAGGTAGACGGAGTGCTCCTCGCGGAAGTGGACGTCGGACACCTTCTTTTCGAAGGCTTCGTTGATGATGGCGGCGAAGACGGACATGATAGGCTTGAGGCTCGAGGGGTGAGGCTTGAGGGGTCAGGTTTCAGGAGTCAGGCTTCAGGAAATAGTGAAGGTGGGCGCTGATTTCTCACTCCTCAAGCCTCTCATTCATCTGCCAGGGCGGCGACGGGGACGCCCTTCAGCTTGGCTTCGAGGGCCTTGAAGTTCTTGGTGTTCTGGCACTTGGCGTAGGCGTCCTCGAACTGGACCATGCCGCCTTCCACCAGCTCGAGAAGGTGTTGGTCGAGACTCTTCATCCCGAACTTGGCGCCGGTCTCGATGGCGGTCTGCAGCATCTGGGGTTTGTTCTCGCGCAAGAGGTTGCGGATCGACTCCGTGGCGATCATGATCTCGAAGGCCGCGATGCGACCGCCGCCCTTCTTCGGCAAGAGCGCCTGCGAAAGGATGCCGACGATGCTGTTGGAGAGCTGCGTGCGGGCCACGCTCTGGGCCTCTTCCGGGAACACGTTGATGATGCGCTCGATGGTCTGTGCGCAGCTGGTCGTGTGCAGCGTGGCCATCACGAGCCGGCCCGATTCGGCGGCCAGCAGCGCGTTGGACATCGTCTCCAGGTCTCGCATCTCACCCACGAGGATCAGGTCCGGGTCCTGGCGGAGCACGTCGACGACGCCCCGGGCGAAGCTGGGGGTGTCGACCCCGACCTCGCGCTGGGTGATGCAGCTCTTGGCGTCGTTGTGGACGAACTCGATCGGGTCCTCGACCGTGACGATGTGCTTGTACTGGGTCTGGTTGACATCGTGGATGAGGCTGGCCAGGGTCGTCGACTTCCCGCTCCCCGTCGGCCCCGTCACCAGGAACAGCCCGTGCGGCTTGAACGCCATGTTGCGGGCCGATTCCGGCACGCCCAGGTCCTTCCAGTTGGGGATCTTGAACGGGATGACGCGGAGCACCATTCCCCAGCCGCGCGTGTCGTTCAAGATGTTGACGCGGAACCGCGAGAGCGCCTTCAGGTTGTACGACGTGTCGAGATCGTGGCGCGCGAAGAGCAGTGCCCGCTCCTTCTCGTCGGTGACGCTCTCGATCATCGCCATCATGTTGTAGGAGTCGATGGCCTTCTCGTGGGCGATGATGAGTCGCCCGTCCGCGCGGATCAGCGGCTGCTTCTGCTCGTGGAGGTGCAGGTCCGATCCGCCCTTGTCGAGCAGGATGGAGAGCAGCTCATCGATCTGAACGTCGGAGTCCCGGTACGGATGCGTGGCCGGCACCGGCGGTCCCAGCGCCTGGCCCGGCATCAGTCCCGTCACGGCCACGACGGGCGCCGCGGGCGCCGGCGCGGATACCTCGGGGGCAGCCTGAGCCGGTGGAGTCGGAGGAGCCGGCGGAGCGGCCGAGGATATGGGTGGGGGCGTGGAAGGAGGAGCGGGAGGCGCAGGCTTCGAAGGCGGCGTCGGCGGGCCTTCGGCCTCTGCTGGTGCGGCCGGCGCCTCCGCGGCGACAACTCGAGGCAAAGCGGTGGGCGCCACCGGCTCAGGGACGGCCGGCGCCTGCTCCCGTGCCGCCGCGGCGACCGGCGCCGCAGGGGCCTGCGACGTCTCGACCTTCGGCGCCGCTGCCTGCTTGGAATCCTTGAGCGCCTGCAGCGCCGCCGCGACGGCGCTCCGCGGAGCAGCGGGCGCGCCCGTGCTCCCGCCAGGCTCGCCCGCCGGTGCCTGGGCCGTCTGCGCCGAAGGGCTCGGCGCGGGTGGGACCGCCGCGGGTGGGGCTGTCACAGGTGGAGTCGCCGCCGATGGGACTGCGCCCAGCGTCGCCTCCGGACTTGCCGCCGGTGCCGCCTTCGGCGCCCCGCCGGGCGCCTTCGCCTGCGTGTAGATGGACAGGTTGTACGTCTCGTCCACCACCGAGATCAGCGCCCGGAACAGCCCGATCTCCTTCAAGTCGACCGCCAGGTCCAGCTTCTTCTGCTGCGCGAGTTGCTCGATTTGCTCGCTCGTCATGAACGAAAAGACGATCTTGCGCCAGACCTCCTTCGTCAGCTGCGGCGACGCAGTCAACGGGATGTCCCGGCCGTTGAGCGCAAGGAGCGGATGGCTCCCGACCCGCAGGTGCAGCGCGTCGGCGTTCTTCTGTACGACCAGCTTGGCGAAAGGTACGAGCGAGAGCGTCAGAGTCCGAACTCCTCTTGGATGAAGTGAGTCGAGTAGTCCCCTGCCAGGAACCGGCTGTTGTGCAGGACTTCCAGGTGGAAAGACCGCGTCGTCTTCGGCCCCTCGATCGACAGCTCCTTCAGAGCCCGGCGCGCCCGCCGGATCGCCTCCGCCCGGTTCTCGCCCCACACGATCAGCTTGGCGATCAGAGAATCGTAGTACGGCAGCACCTCGGTGCCCGGCTCCACCAGCGTATCGACCCTCACCCACGGGCCCGCCGGCAGATGCACCCGGTGCACCACTCCAGGGCTCGGTGCGAATCCGTTCTCGGGGTCCTCGGCGTTGATCCGGAACTCGATCGCATGCCCGCTCACGCGCAGGCCCCGCTGCTCCACGGCTATCCGGCTACCGCCCGCGATCGCCAGCTGCTCCCGAACGATGTCGACCCCCGTGATCATCTCGCTCACACCGTGCTCCACCTGCAAGCGCGTGTTCATCTCGATGAAGTGGAAGTCGCCTTTCCTGTCCAGGAGGAACTCGATCGTCCCGGCGTTGCGGTACTCCACGGCCCGCTGGATGCGCGCGGCGTACTCGAGCAGCTTCTTGCGCCCCTCCGGCGTCACCCCGGGCGACGGCGACTCCTCGATCAGCTTCTGGTGCCTCCGCTGTACGCTGCACTCGCGCTCCGGGAAGAGCAGCCCGTTCCCCTCGCCGTCGAAGAGGATCTGCATCTCGATGTGCCGAGCGTTCTCCAGGTATTGCTCCATGTAGAGCCCGCCGTTGTTGAACGCTGCCTTCGCCTCGTTCTGAGCCATCTGGAACGCGCTCTCCAGCTCGCCTTGCTGGCGCACGATCCGCATGCCCTTGCCGCCGCCACCACCGGCCGCCTTCAGCAACACCGGAAAGCCAATCCGCTCCGCCAGTGCTCGCGCCGAGTCGACATCCTCCAGAAGCCCCTCGGAGCCCTCGATGAGCGGCACCTCCGCCTGGCGCGCCGTCACCTTCGCCTGCGCCTTGTCCCCCATCAGCGCTATCACCCGCGCGCTCGGACCCACGAACGTCAGATCGCACTCCTGGCAGATCTCGGCGAAGTCCGCGTTCTCGGCCAGAAATCCGTACCCGGGATGGATCGCCTGCGCGCCGGTGATCTCCGCGGCGCTGATGATGTTCGGGATGTTCAGGTAGGATGCCCGTGCCGCCGGCCCGCCCACGCACACGGATTCGTCGGCCAGCTTCACGTGCAGCGCGTTGCGGTCCACCGTCGAGTGCACGGCCACCGAGTGCAGCCCCATGTCCCGGCAGGCGCGGATGATGCGAACCGCGATCTCCCCCCGGTTGGCTATCAGGACCTTCGAAAACAACTTCGTTTCCTTCCGATGCCGGCACCGGACCGCCCGCGCGGACCGGCCGGTCCGTTCACGATTGCAGCAACACCAGCGGTTGCCCGAACTCCACCGGCTCTCCCGAGGGCACAAGCACCCGGTCCACGAGCCCTTCCCGCTCGGCGCGGATCTCGTAGCGCAGTTGCATGGACTCTATGATGCCATACACCTGCCCCGTGGCGATCCGGCTTCCGCTCTTCAGCACCGGCTGACCCTGCGCATCCTGCAGCTGGAAGAACCGGCCCACCCTGGGGCTCGTCAGGGACCAGCTCCGATCCACCGGCGACACCTGCGCGGCCGCTTCGGCCGGCGCCGCGGGCGTCTCGGCAGACCGCGCAGGCGCGGGCTCGACGGCTCTCGTGGCCGCTGACGGGCCCGCCGGCGCCGTGGTGGCCACCGCCCGCTTCAGACGGACGCGGCTGGCGCCTTCGGAAACCTCCAGCACCGCGTAGCCGCTCTCCGCAAACGCCTGGATCAGCTGCGACAGTTCCTGCGTGTACTCGGGCATCGTCCACTCCTCGCGCGGGCGCGCTATCGCGTCTCGGCCACCATCCGGAATCGCTCCCGCAAGTCCGCCATCGTCTCCATCGGGTCCTCGACGATGATCTTCGCACCGCCCAGGATGTCCATGAACCCGAGCTCCCGGTAGTAGCGGGGAACGATGTGGAGATGGTAGTGACGGATACTGGCGCCGCTGCCTTCGCCGTAGTTGTATCCCACGTTGAATCCCGACGGCCGGTAGCGCTGCTGCAACACGTCGAAGGCCAGGCATTGCAGCCGGTGCAGCCGCACGACCTCGTCCCGCGAAAGCTCCCTGGGGTCCTCCACGTGCCGCATCGGGAACACCATCAGGTGGCCCGAGTTGTACGGGTGCAAGTTGAGCGACACCGAGAAGAGGTCGTCCCGGAAGATTTCGAGGCGGTCGACCGTGTCGCGGCCCGCGATGATGTCGCAGAGGATGCACTCTACCTGCGGCCGGTTGCCGCGCACATACTCTCTCTTCGAGGGGACGAAGAGGTGCGACCGCAGCATCTGGAGCTTGTCGACCGGGTAGAGGCTACTCGGTCCGGCGCCGGCTGCGGGTTTGGGTTCGCGGTCGCCCTCTTGGGCCGGGCGCCGGTGGTGGCGGGGTCTGGGCCGGGAGCGGGCGGGCTCGCCGGGCCGCTTTCTTCGATCGCTTTTTCGGGCTGGATGCGTCACGGGTTCTCTTCTCCAGATCCCTGAAGGCCGCGCCCCACTGCGCGTCGGCTTCCAGGCGGGATCTCCATTGGTTCAGGGTATGACGGGCGGCCGCCGGATTGGCTCCGGTGAGGTAGGCGCCGACGAGCTCCAAGGCGGCCGCCTTGAACTCGGGGCTGGCCGCCAGGGCTGCCTTCAGATGAGCGACGGCCTCGTCGGGACGGCCGCGGTCCAGGGCGATCAGGCCGAGAACATGGTGGCCGTCGGCGTAGTGGGGGGCCAGAGATAGGCCGCGGGCCAGCGCGCGCTCGGCCTCGTCGCGCAACCCGTCCCGGTAGAGCTTCTTGCCGAGCTCGATGTGCCGGCTGGCGTAGTCCGGCACCGGCCTCAAGGCCTCGAGCCAGGCCAACGCCGCGCCGCGGAAGTCGCCCTCGAGCGCCAGCGATTCGGCCGGTTCCACGCGGGCCCGGCCCGCGGCCAGGGCCGCTCGTTCGAGCGATGAACACGCCAGGCGCGCGTCCCCCGCGGCCAGCTCGAGCTCGGCTTTGAGGTGCCAGGTCTTGGCCATCCCCGGATTGATCGCCAGCGCGCTCTCGCAGGCTGCCAGCGCTTCCCGATCCAGCCCCAGGCTGGCCGCGGCCGCGGCGCGCTTGTGATGCCAGTCGGGCCACTCCGGATGTTCGACGGTAACGCGCCGACCCTCTTCGAGCTGCTCCTCGACGCGTCGGATCTCCGCCCTGATCTCGTCCAGCAGCGAGCGCGCCGCCCCGAGTTGCGGCGAGATCTCCAGCGCGCGAGCGGCCAGCCGGGCCGCGTCCGCCAGATGGCGATCCCGGTAGCGCAGCACCGCCCGGCCGTACCACGCCGGCGCGTGTCGTTGGTCGCGCGAAAGTGCCGCCTCGAACGCCAGGTCGGCCTGAGTGGTCCTCCCCATCTCCGCCAGCACCTCGCCCAGCAGCGACTGGGCCGGCGCCGCGCCGTGCCGCAGTCGTGCGGCCTCACGCGCGTGGCCCAACGCCTCCGAGAGCTGGCCGGCCAGCAACGCCGCCCGGGCCGCCACCTCGCGCGCCGCGGCCAGGTCGGGGTCCTCGACGAGCGCCTGCCCGGCCAGCGCCAGGGCCTCCGCATGACACTTGCGCGCCAGCGCCTGGCGGGCCCGGCCCAGCAAGTCCTGGCCTGCGCTCACCACGGGCGCCTCCAACCCCGACGCCAGTCGCTCCACGGTCTGGAGCATGCGCCCGTACTCCGACTGGGCGGCCCAGAGGTAGAGCCCTAGATCGGGCCGAGGATCGCCTTCTTCCAGTAGCGACCTCCAGAGCCGGATGGCGGACTGGTAGTCGGCATGCCGGAAGAACTCCAGCCCTTGCTCGAAGCGACGGTCGGAAGCGGTCAGCATCGGAGCGATTTCAGGCGCGGGCCTACGGCGCCCGGCCGACCTGGTCCGCTCCGGATTCGCGCGGACACGGTTTGTCGAGGCCTGCCACTCGAGGCGGTCTTTGCTCGGACTGCCGGCCGTTCACGTCTTGAGCTCCTTCTTGCGGGCGGCTGGGAAGAGCACGTTGTTGAGGATGAGACGGTATCCGGGGCTGTTCTTGTGGAGCGCCAGGTCGGTCGGCGGGTCGCCCACGGCGTGAGAGAAGTCCTCGGGGTCGTGGCCGCCCAGAAATGTCCACGTGCCCTTGCCGAGCATGCCGTGGATGTACTTCACTCGGTTCTGGCCGGGCATCTCGCCCAGGATCTGGACGGTCTCCCTGAGTAGCGGCCGGGCGAAGCTGGTGGTCTGGCCGAAGAAGCCCTTCACTTCGTTGACGTGGCACTGGGTCAGCATCGTGGCGACGGTGTCTATCTTGGCGGAGAACTCGAACAGCGTGAAGTTCTCCAGTTCGGGGCGGCTGACGTTGCGATAGTCGCTGATGTCGATGTTGGAGTACTCGTAAACGTAGGGCGAGGTCTCGATCTCGAAGTCCTTGAAGGCGAATCCTCGGGTGAAGTCGAGCTTCTGCTGGAAGCCCGGGTCGACGCCGTCACCGTCGATCTCGGGACCGACGACGTCGACGTCCTCGGCGGCCAGCGCGACGTCGATGCTGTCGGTGGCGCTGCACATGGCGAAGAGAAAGCCGCCGTCGCGGACGTAGTCGTGCAGGGCGCGAGCCACGGCATGCTTGTGCTGCCAGACCTTCTCGTAGCCAGCCTCGCGGGCGGCCTGCCCGTACTCCTTGACCTGCTGGCGGTACCAGGGGGCGGAGTGGAAGGTCGCGTAGAACTTTCCGAACTGCCCGCTGAAGTCCTCGTGGTGCAGGTGGACCCAGTCGTAGTCGTGGAGCTTGCCCTCGAGCACCTGCTTGTCCCAGATGGTGTCGTACTTGATGCCCGCGTAGGTGAGGACCAGGGTGACGGCGTCGTCCCAGGGGCGCTTGTCGGGCGGAGTGTAGACGGCGATCTTCGGAGCTTTCTCGAGGAGGACGTCCTCCATGTTGGCGGCTTTGAGTGCCGCGAGGATCTCCTCCTTGCCGGTGTCGTCGACGCGCTCGAAGCTGACGCCTGTCAGGCGCGCCTGCACCTCGATCAGCTTCGAATCGGGGACGAGGAAGCTGCCGCCCCGATAGTTGAGCAGCCATTCGACGTTGAAGCTCTGCTGCAGGGCGTAGAACGCCAGCCCGTAGGCGCGCAGGTGGTCGGTCTGCTCCTTGTCCATCGGCAGCAGCATGTAGCTGCGAGCCGCGGCCGGCCCCGCGAAGCCGGACGCCAGCAGACACACCATCGCCACCGTTCGGACGGGAAACTTCATCATCATATAGAGAGCCGTCGGGCCCGGTGCCCCGGGCCCTGTTTCGCCGCGAATGCTATCACGCACCCGCGCCGATTTCAAACCGCCGGAAAACGGGGCCACTCGACTTGCCCCGATTCCAATCGGGGAAAAAAAACCGGGGACACACGACCTATTTCAAAAAAATAGGTCGTGTGTCCCCGGTTTTTTTTTGGCATCGCCCTTGCGCGGGTTTGGGCAAGCGACGGGTCGGCGGGGCGCCGGGTTCGCTTTCGTGCAGAGATCATGCAAAAGTGCCGCGGAAACGCACGATCTGGAGCGGTAACTCAAAATAGTTGGCCGTTCCGGTTGACGGAGGTCAGAGCGGGAACTAACGCATATCCTCCGGCGCTCACTGCGTCATGGCCATGACTTTCCGTCATGACCTCGGTCACGGTAAAACCTGGTCCAGCTAGCGGGCCTTGGCGAGGCGGGTGACGACCCGGAGAACTCGCCCAGGCAACAGGGAACATGAAAATCAGGAAGGGAGGGCGGCTTGATCCCTTGGCCGTTCTCGAGCGATAGGTGGATGCCGCTCGGTCACGCGCCGGAGCGGTTCTCCCATCCTTCCGAACAGGTCGACCGCGGCTGGGTGCCCTTAGGGCCCCCGGCCGGCCTCCCATTACCGGACGCCAGGAGTCTCGTCATGACCAATAGTCTTTCTCTCTGGACCATGACACGCCGGTCCCTCGCCGCTATCTTCACGATGCTCGCCGCCGTCGCATTGGCCGCCCCGGCGGCTGCCGGCGTTCCGACCGCCACGCTGACTTACAGCAAGACTCCCCACATCTATAGGGCTGAAGTCTTCACGATCACCGTTGCCTACAGCGAACCCGTCACCCCGGCCTCCGCTGCCATCACCATCACCGGTGGAACGGCCGACACCGCCAACGACATCTCGCCCGCACAGATCCTCTCCGAGGTCGCCGACGCGACCACCTACACGTTCTCGTACACGCCTACCAGCGGCGTCGACGACGGTTCCTTCCTCATCGAGGTCTCCGGCGACAGTACCTCCACGAGCGATCCTCTGGCCGTACAGCCCTCGGACAACACCTTCACGATCGACACGGCCGCGCCCGTGGCGACGGTGGTGTACGACCCGGCGGGTCCGGACTACACGCCTGGGTCGCTGGCGGTTACGGCGACCTACACCGAGGACATCGCCACGGATGGGACGCCGACGTTGACGTTCTCGGGGACGGGGTCGGGGAGCGTGTCGCCGGTGTCGCCGTCGGCTTCGCGGGTGAGCGCCACCGAGTTCGTGTTCGCGGTGACGGTGACGACGACGCCGACGGCGGACGGGGGTTCGCCCTACACGGCGACGGTGTCGGGCGGGACGGACCTTGCGGGCAACACGGCCGCCGACGACGTGCAGACGGGCGTGATCGACACGGTGGCGCCGACGGCGACGCTCTCGTTCAGCCAGGCGGATCGTCTTTACAAGGCGGAGGCGTTCGCGGTGACGGCGGTGTTCAACGAATCGCTGACCGCGACGCCGACGATCACGATCGTTGGGGATGCCTCGGGGGACGGCTCAAATGACGTCGGGACGACGAACCTGAGCGGCAGCGGGACGACGTGGACGTTTAGCCAGACGATCGCGTCGACGACGGACGATGGGGCTTTCACGATCACGCTGACAGCCGTCGACCCGACCGGCAACGCGCTCGTGACGCAGCCCGTCACGCGCACCTTCACGATCGACACGGCCGCGCCCACGGTGTCCGGAGCGCTCGAGTTCAGCCGTGGACCCTCTTTCCTCAAGTCGGGTGCCCTCTCCATCACGGCCAACTACTCCGAAGACGTCGCGTCCGACGCGACGCCGACGCTCGCTTTCACTGCCAGCGCCTCCAACTTCACGCTGGGCGGCAGCTCGCGCGTGAGCCCGACTCAATTCGTCTATTCGGTCACGGTCGGCGGCACCACCCCGCAGACGGGCCAGACGTTCACGGCTGCAGTCGGGAGCGGTACCGATCTGGCAGGTAACCCCCAGGCCGTGAGCGCGACCCAGTCCGGAACGGTCGACACTCGAGCGCCGACGGTCTCGCTCGCCTACAGCAAGAGCATCTTCAACGTCGGCACGGGCAACCTGGTCATCACTGCCACGTTCGTGGAGGACATCACCCCGACCACTCCGACCATCTCCATCGACCGTATCGGTACCGGCAACGACGTGAGCGGCGCCCCGATGTCGTCGACCGGCGACCCGACGGTCTGGACCTACACGTACAACGTGCTCGCCGCCAACGGCAGCACCGTCTTCGACGGCTCGGCCGGCGTCGATGTCTCGGGTGCCGACGCTGCCGGCAACACCAACTCGGGCGAGTCGAACGACTTCTTCAACATCGACACGCAGGGTCCGGTCCCAACGCTCACCTTCAGCAAGAGCTCGACCGCGGTCGGAGCTGGCGACCTCTCCATCACCGCCACGTTCAACGAAAACCTGTCCACCACACCGACGATCACCATCGACCGTCCGGGCGGGACCTCCAACGACGTCACCAGTCAGGACCTGACCTCCACGGCCGATCCCAAGGTCTGGACCTTCGTCTACACCGTCCAGCCCGCCGGCGGTGGCGCCACCGACGGCTCTGCTCCCATCACGATCTCCAACGCGCTCGACGCCGCGAGCAACGCCAACCAGACGGCATCGCCCAACTCGATGACGATCGACACCACGAAGCCCACCGTGTCGATCACCTACGACAAGACCTCGCCCGTCGGCTCAGGCAACCTCGTCATCACCGCCCAGTTCGTCGAAAGTATCGCGGTCACACCGTCCATCCAGGTCGATCGCCCGGGAGACGGAAACGACATCTCGCCCACGTCGAGCATGAGTGCCACCGCCGACTCCAAGATCTGGACCCGGACCTACAGCGTCTCCACCCAGAACGGCGGCACGATCCAGGACGGTTCCACGGCGGTCACCGTGACCGCTGCCCAGGACCCCGCCGGCAACACGATGGACCCTGCCGCCAGCAGCTTCGTCGTCGACACGATCAAGCCGACCGTGTCCGCCCTGACGTTCAGCAACACGAACCGCAAGTACCGGGCCGGCGCGTTCCAGGTGACGGCCACCTTCTCGGAGTCTCTAGCGAGCACTCCGACCATCGACATCACCCGGGTTACCGGCTCGGGTGACGGCTCCAACGAGCGGACGCCCGCAATGGACATGAGCGGCAACGGTATCACCTGGACGTTCTCCTACACGATCACGCCGACCGCCGACGACGGGACCTTCATCTGCGATTTCGCCGCGACAGACGCCGCCGGCAACGTCCTCACTGCACAGCCGGCCAACCGCAGCTTCACCGTCGACACGGTCGCGCCGACAGCCACCAGCCTCAGCTTCAACAAGTCGGGCCGGCTCTACACGGCGGAGACGCTGGTCGTCACGGCAACCTTCTCCGAGACGGTCGTCACTCCATCGATCTTGATTGCGGGCGGCCAGGCCAGCACCGCCAACGACATCACGCCGACCCAGTCGATGACCGGCTCCGGGACGGTCTGGTCGTTCTCCTATGGGCTGACGTCGACGATCGACGACGGCAGCTTCACCATCACGCTCACCGCGGCCGACGAGCACGGTAACGACCTGGCGTCGCAGCCGTCGCCCAGGGACTTCTCGGTCGACACGGTGCCTCCGACGGCCAGCCTCACCTTCAGCAAGGCCAGCCGCATCTACAAGGCCGAGACCTTCACCGTCACGGCCGACTTCACCGAGCCGGTCGTCGCCACCCCCACCATCACGCTCGCCGGCGGGACGGCTTCGGGCGCCAACGACGTGACGAACGCGCTCATGTCAGGCTCAGGCACGAGCTGGACCTACAGCCGCGCTGTCAGCGACTCCCCGGCCGACGATGGCAGCTTCACCATCACGCTGACCGCCTCCGACGCCAACGACAACGGCCTGGCCACCCAGCCCTCACTGCGCGACTTCACTGTCGACACCGTGGCTCCGGCCGCGCCCGCGCTGGCGTTCAGTCGCGGCCCGGCGCTGATCGGCCCGGGCGGCCTCACTGTGACCGCAACCTTCGGCGAGGCGATCGGCTCGACGCCGACGATGACCTTCAGCGGTACCGGCGCCTCGACGGCCTTCACCGAAACCGGTCCGGCCGCAACGCGCATCTCCGACACGGTCTTCGTCTACGCCACGAGCGTCGACACCACGCTGACCGCCCAGGCCGGTGACGACTACACGGCTACTGTCCCGGCGGCCTCCGTCACCGATCTGGCTGGCAACACCCAGTCAGCGGCCAGCGCCACGGGCGGCGGTGTCGTCGACACCAACCCGCCCGCCGGTGCACTCTCGTTTAGCCGGGGGCCGGCCTTGCTGGCGCCGGGCTCCCTGGTCGTCACGGCCGACTACACCGAGGCGGTCGCCTCGGACTCCACTCCGACGCTCACCTTCAGCGGCTTGGGGGCGACGATCGCGATCGCGCCCCTCTCGCCCGCCGCCATCCGTATCAGTGCCACCCAGTTCGTCTACTCGACGACAGTCGACACGACCGCGACCTCCCAGGAGGGCGACCCGTACACGGCCACACTCTCGGGCGGCGCCGACGCCGCCGGCAACACCGCGACGGGTGACGTCGAGGCCGGGACCGTCGACACGACCGCACCGTCGGGCGCGCTCACGTTCACCTCGCCCGGTCCGGCCTTTCTGAAGCCTGGAAGCCTCACCGTGACCGCGGACTACACAGAAGCGATCGCGGCCGATACCACGCCCACGCTCACCTTCAGCGGCGCCGGCGCTACGGCTGCGATCACGAACCCGACTCCCACCGCCGCTCGCATCAGCGCGACGCAGTTCGTCTTCTCGACCACCGTCGACACCACTGCGACAGCTCAGGAGGGCGAGCCCTACACCGCCACGCTCGCGGGCGGCGCCGACGCTTCCGGGAACTCGGCCGGAGGAGACGCCGAGACGGGTCTTGTGGACACGACAGCTCCGTCGGGTAGCTTGACGTTCAGCCGCGGGCCCGCGCTCTTGAAGCCCGGCAGCTTGACGGTGACGGCAGACTACACGGAAGCAATCGCGGCCGACGCCACGCCCACGCTCACCTTCAGCGGCGTCGGAGCGTCGACTGCGATCACCAGCCTGACCCCAGCCGCTGCGCGCCTCAGCCCGACCCAGTTCGTCTACTCGACCACCATCGACACCACCGCGACCGCCCAGGAGGGTGAGCCCTATACGGCCACACTCGCGGGAGGTGCCGACGCCGCCGGCAACTCCGCGGGCGGCGACGTCGATACCGGCACCATCGACACGGCCGCACCTGCCGGCAGTCTCACGTTCAGCCGCGGCCCGGCTCTTCTGAAGCCCGGAAGCCTCACCGTCACGGCCGATTTTTCCGAGGCAATCGTCGCTGACACCACGCCGACGCTCACCTTCAGCGGCACCGGCGCAACCGCGGCGATCTCGAACCCGACCCCGGCCGCCACCCGTATCAGCGCCACTCAGTTCGTCTACTCCACCACCGTCGATGCGACCACCACCGCCCAGGAGGGCGAGCCCTACACCGCCACTCTTGCCGGCGGCGAGGACCAGGCGGGCAACCCGGCCGTCGGCGACGTCGAGACCGGCGTCGTGGACACGGTCGCTCCAGCGGGTAGCTTGACGTTCAGTCGCGGCCCCGCTCTCCTGAAGCCTGGAACTCTGGCGGTCACGGCCGATTTCTCCGAGGCGATCGCGGCCGATACCACTCCGACGCTAACGTTCAGCGGCGCCGGCGCCACCATCGCGATCACGACGCTCTCTCCGGCCGCGTCTCGCATCAGCGCCACCCAGTTCGTCTACTCCACCACCGTCGACACGACCGCCACGGCACAAGAAGGAGAGCCCTACACCGCGACTCTCACTGGCGGCGAGGATGCCTCCGGCAATGCCGCCACGGGCGATGCCGAGACCGGACTGGTCGACACCGTCGCGCCCGCCGGGACGCTCACCTTCAGCCGCGGGCCCGCCTTCCTGAGCCCGGGCAGCCTCACGGTCACGGCCGACTACAACGAGCCCGTCGCCGCCAGCACCACGCCCACGCTCACCTTCAGCGGCGCCGGCGCCACCACGGCGATCACGAGCCTCACCCCGGCCGCGTCGCGCGTCAGCCCGACGCAGTTCGTCTACTCCACCACCGTCGACACGACGGCCACGAGCCCCGCAGGCGACCCCTACACGGCCACGCTGGCTGGCGGCGAGGACGCTGCCGGCAATGTCGCCGGGGGGGACGTCGAGACCGGCACGGTCGACACCGTCGTCGCCTCCGGGGCTCTCACCTTCAGCCGCGGACCGGCCTTCCTCAGCCCGGGCAGTCTGACCGTCACGGCCGATTACTCGGAGGCGATCGCCGCCGACGCGACCCCCACGCTCGCTTTCACGGGCGCCGGCGCGACGACAGCGGTCGACGATCTCGCTCCGGCCGCCGCCCGCATCAGCCCGACGCAGTTCGTCTACTCCACCGCCATCGGCATCACTCCCACCGCGCAGGACGGCGACCCGTACACGGCCACCCTTTCGGGCGGCCTGGACCTCTCCGGCAACGCCGCCACCGGCGATGCCGAGACCGGGACCATCGACACGGTTGTCCCGCACGCCACGCTCGACTTCAGCCGCGGCCCCGACTACATCGCCGCAGGCTCCCTGACCGTTACCGCCGACTTCGACGAGCCGATCGACCTCACCCCCTCGCTAGTCTTCAGCGGCACCGGCGCCACCACGTCGATCCAGACGCTGGACCCGGTTGCCTCGCGCGTGAGCGACACGCGCTTCGTCTATTCCACGACCATCGACACGACCGCTACCTCCACGGGTGGCGATCCGTATACCGCCACCGCATCGGGCGCTACCGATCCGTCCGGAAACGTCCAGCAGGTCGCCACGCAATCCGGCACGATCGACACGACGCCCCCGCCCGCTCCCACCTTCGAATTCAGCAGGGGCCCGGACTTCATCAAGTCCGGCGCGCTGGCCGTCACGGTCACCTTCGTCGAGGCGCTTGCCCTCGACGTGACCCCCACGCTCGTCTTCACGGGCGCCGCCGCCGGCACCGTCAGCCCAGCCTCCGCGACACCCACACGAATCAGTCCGACAGTCATCGCCTTCGCGACCACGGTCAACAATTCGCCTTCGACCCCGCAGGGCGGAAGCAGCTACACGGCCACCGTCGCCGCGGCGACCGTCGTCGACCGCGCCGGCAACACCCAGACCGACTCCGATGCCATCCAGAACGGCGTGATCGACAACCGGATTCCCAGCGTCTTCCTCGACTACAGCAAGGACCAGACGGCCGTGGGGCTGGGAGCGCTCACCATCACCGCCACCTTCATCGAGGCCATGGCCGCCACGCCCACGATGGAGATCAACCGCCCAGGCACCGGTAACGACGTCACTGCGACCTTCATGTCGCCCGGCGCCGATGCCAGCGAGTGGACGTTCGTCTACAACGTCACCGCGGCCGTCTCACCCACCTTCGATGGCTCCACCCAGTGCACAGTCGTCGGCCAGGACCCGGCCGGCAACCAGAACGCGTCGACTGGCAATCGCAACTTCACCGTCGACACGGCCGGCCCCGTCCCAACACTCACGTTCAGCCAGAATCGCAATGCAGTCAACGCCGGCAACCTGACGGTCACTGCCACCTTCAACGAGAACATCTACACGACGCCCAGCCTCACGATCGACCGGCCCGGTACCGGCAACGACGTCACGGCGCAAGCGATGACCGCCACCGGCGACCCGGCTGTCTTCACCTTCGTCTACGTCGTGGCAGTGCATGCCGCCGGCATTGACGACGGTTCCGCGCCTCTCACGATCACCGGCGCGCAGGACTTGGCCGGCAACGAGAACCAGACGGCGCTCAACAACTCCATCGTCATCGACACGACGAACCCGACGGTGGCCCTGACCTACGGCAAGCCGCAGTCGGCCGTCGGCCCGGGCGGGCTCGACGTCACCGCGACCTTCAGCGAGGCTATCGTCAACACGCCCAAGATCTCGGTCGACCGCCCAGGCACCGGTAACGACGTGTCCCTCGCGAGCATGTCGCCGACGGCGCAGTCGACCGTCTGGCTGTTCACCTACTCCGTCGCGGTCCAGAACGGCGCTTCGACGCTCGACAGCCCGCCCGACGTGACCGTGGCAGTCTCCGCCGGCCAGGACCTGGCCGGAAACGCCAACGATCCAGCCACCAACACCGCCTTCGCCGTCGACACCATCACGCCGACCGTGGCGCTCCTGGAGCTCGACGACCCCGACCGCAAGTACAAGGCGCAGCCCCTCACGCTCACCGCCACCTTCAGCGAAACGCTGGGGACCACGCCGACGGTGACGCTGCAAGGCGGCAACTTCGTGAGCACGGTGAATGACCGTCTAGCGCAGCCGATGAGCGGTGCGGGCGCCGTCTGGACCTTCTCCTACGACATCACCGGCACCGGGACCGACGATGGCACCTTCGGCATCTCGTTCGCCGCGCAGGACCCGGCCGGCAACGCGCTCACCGCGCAGCCGGCCGACCAGTTCACCGTCGACACCGTGGCGCCGACCGCCTCGCTCACCTTCAGCAAGGCCAGCCGGCTCTTCAAGGCCGAGACCCTGACCGTGACCGCGACCTTCAGCGAATCGCTGGGCGCAACTCCGACCATCGAGATCGCCGGCGGCCTCACTCCGACCACCAACGACGTCCTGGCCTCCTCGATGGCGGGCGGCGGAAGCGTCTGGACCTTCAGCTACGCGCTCGGCGCAAGCCCGCTCGACGACGGCGCGTTCGCGCTGACGCTGACGGCCGTCGACGAAAGCGGCAACGCGCTCATCGAGCAGCCGGCGGTCCGCACCTTCGACGTCGATACGGCCGCGCCGGCAGCGACGCTCTCGTTCAGCAAGTCGCCCGCCGCCTACCGGCTCTCCGAGAGCGTCGCTCTCACGGTCGTCTTCTCCGAACCCGTCGTGGCGACGCCGACCGTCTCCTACACAGATGGCGACGCCTCGCCCGCCAACGACGTCTCGAGCAGCCTGCTCTCCGGCGCCGGCACGAGCTGGACTTTCGCGCGCGCCGTGGCTGCGGGCGACGATGGCGCGTTCACGGTCACGCTCTCGGCCGAGGACGCCGCGGGCAACGGCCTCTCCGCGCAGCCGGCCGCGCGCGTGTTCACGATCGACTCGGACGCTCCTCTGGCTCCTTCGCTCTCCTTCAGCCGCGGTCCGGCCTTCCTCATCGGAGGCAGCTTCTCCGTCACGGCCGACTTCGCCGAGGCGCTGAGCGCCGACGTGACGCCGTCGCTCGTGTTCACCGGGGCGCCCGTCTTCTCACCGCTGAACCCGGTGCCAGCGCGGGTTTCGCCGACCCAGTTCGTCTTCACGACCACCGTCGACTCGACCCCGATCGCCCAGGACGGCGAGGCCTACTCCGCCACCATCGCCAGCGCCTCCGTCGTTGACCTGGCCGGCAACGTCCAGGCCCCGCCCGACGCCGTGTTCTCGGGCATCGCCGACAACCAGTTGCCGTCCGCGTCGCTCGAATTCAGCAAGCCCGGCCGCAAGTACAGGGCGCAGACTTTCACGGTGACTGCCACTTTCGACGAGACGGTCCAGTCGGCGCCTACGATCCTCGTGACGGGCGATGCCGGCGGCAATGGCGCCAACGACGTCTCTCCCGCCAGCTCAATGTCCGGGGCGGGAACGGTCTGGACCTTCACCTACGACATCACGCCCACCGTCGACGACGGAGCCTTCGAGATCACCCTCTCCGCGCTGGATATCGCGGGCAACGGTCTGGCCGCGCAGCCCGTCACACGCACGTTCGACGCCGACACCGTCGCGCCGGTCGCGGCGCTCTCCTTCAGCGACCCGACCCCGGCCTTCCTCGCGGCCGGGGCTCTCACCGTCACCGCGACCTACTCGGAAGACCTGGCCGCGGACTCCACGCCGACGCTCACCTGGTCGCCGCCGGCCAACTTCACAGTCGACTCTGCGGCGCGGGTCTCCGGGTCAGTCTTTGTCTTCTCCGTCACCGTCGGCGGCTCGACGCCGGCCGCCGGCGCGCCGTACACGGCCACGGTCTCGGGCGGCACCGATCCTGCCGACAACGTGCAGCAGCCCGCTTCGGCCGCGGGCATCGTCGACACCGCAGTCCCCTCGGTCTCCTCCATCACGTTCAGCGATCCGACGCCCGCCTTCCTCGTCGCCGGGCAGCTGGGCGTCACGGCCAGCTTCACCGAGGGGTTGTCGGCCGACGGCACGCCGACGCTCTCGTGGTCCCCGGCGGGCAACTTCGTCGTCGACGCCACGGCTCGTGCCTCCGATTCGGTCTTCCTCTACTCCGTGACCGTCACGGGCACCACGCCGCAGGACGGCACTGCCTACACGGCCACGGTCGCCGGCGGCCTGGACGGTTCCGGCAACACGCACGCGACGGCCGAGAGCGCGGGTATCGTGGACACGATAGCTCCGGCGACTCCGGTCGTCACCTTCAGCCGCGGCCCGGCGCTGCTGGCGTCGGGTGCGCTGGCGGTCACCGCCGACTTCGTGGAGGCGATCGCCGCTGACGCCACCCCGACGCTGGCCTTCACGGGCCCCGCTGCATCGCGGTTCGTCACGCCGGCGGTCGCCCGCGTGGCTCCCACACGGTTCACCTACGCGACCTCCGTCACGGCTTCGACGGCCCAGGCCGGCGACGCCTACACGGCCACCTTCCCGGCCGCCGGCGTCGCCGACGTCGCCGGCAACGCGCAGTCGGGGTCCGATACGGTCTTCTCCGGCCTGGCAGACACCGAGCCGCCGCACCCCGTGCTGAGCTACAGCAAGGCCAGCACGAACGTCGGGACCGGACCCCTCACCATCACCGCCACCTTCGACGAGGCCCTCGCCACGACACCGGCCATCCAGATCGATCGGCCCGGCACCGGAAACGACGTCGCACCGACTGCGATGTCTTCCTCCGGGAACGGAGCCGTCTGGACCTTCGTCTACACCGTCCTCGACAAGAACGACACGACCATCCTCGACGGCACGGCGGCCGTGAGCGTCTCGGGCGCCCAGGACCCGGTCGGGAACCCGGCCACGGCGGCCGCAAACGGCTCCTTCGTGGTGCAGTCGACCGCTCGGTTGAAGGTGCTCTCGGTGGCCGCCAGCAAGTCGGTCGTGAGCCGGGGCCAGACTGCAACCGTCACCATGTCGGTTCGCAACACCGGCGGCACGACCGCCGCCATCACGGCGCGGAGCCTCTCGTTCAACGGGTCGCAGAGCGGCTACAGCGTGACGCCCGTCAGCGGGCCTTCGACGCTGGCGAGCCAGGCCGACGCCGACTTCACGTTCTCGGTCCTGGTGCAAGGCAGCGCGCCGCTCGGTCTGACCGCTATCGACGGCTCCGTCTCCGGGACGGACATGAACGACCCGGCACTCACCACCTCCGACTCGACCGCCGACGCCAGTGCCACCTGGACCGTAGAGACGGCCACGCTCCTTTCCGTGCTGAGCGTCCGGACCGCATCGCAACGCGTGACGCTCGGACAGACCTCAGTGGCGGTGACGGTCGTCGTCTCCAACTCGGGCCAGGCGGCCGCCAACCTGGCCACGGCGACGCTTCAATTGGTGTCGACAGGTCCCGTGGATGAAACCACGCACTATGCGGTGCGGCCGTCGCCCTCGAATCCGTCCGCCGTCGCCGGCGGCGTCACTGCCACGTACGCCTTCGACGTCGATGTTCTATCGAACGCGGGGCTTGGCCTCACCACGGTGGACGCCGCGGCCTCGGGGGTCGACGCAAACTCCGGCAGCGTCGCCAGCGCGTCGGCGTCGCTCGCCACCACCAGCTGGATCGTGGAGCGCGCGGCGGCGCTTGCGGCCAGCATCTCGTCGGTAGCGTCCGCAGTCCGCGGACAGGCGTTCACGTATTCGGCGACCGTCGCGAACACCGGCGACTCGAGCGCGACCGGGGTGCTAGCGTCGCTGGCCTACTCCGATCCGAGAATCCGCGTCGCAGCCGCTGGCACACACGCGACTGTTCTGGCAGGCGGCGTCACCGCCACCTTCGCGTTCGACGTGACCGTGCCGCTCACGGCCACCGCGGCGAACACGACCGCTACCTTCCTCCTCACCGCCACGGACGCGACCGATAGTCGATCTCTCTCGGCGGGCGACGTGCGTCTCCTCGCTGTCCTCAACAACGTTCCCACGGCCCTCGCCCCCGCCGCCTTGACGGCCACGACCACGTCCCCCGTCGCCCTCGACGGCACCGGCAGCTTCGACGGCCCCGCCGCCGGACAGTCCGAGGGCGACGCGCTCTCGTACTCCTGGTCCGTGTTGACGCAGCCTACCGCCAGCGCCCTGACCGCGACCAGCTTCGTGCCGAACGGCTCGCCGCTCGCCGGCTCCACGCTGCTCACGCCCCGCCTCAAGGGCAACTACCAGATCGGGCTCGTCGTCAACGACTCGCACGATGATTCCACTCAGGCCATCACGGCACTGGTCGTCGTCAACACCGCCCCGTCAGCCGGCGCAGGCGCGGGCCGCGCGATCGCCATAGGCCAGTCGACCGGCCTCGATGGCAGCGCGACCGATCCCGACGTGGAGGACACGCTCACCTACAGCTGGCAAGTCTCCACCCGGCCGTCCGGCAGCGCGGCTGGCACGGCAGCCTTCGTCCCCAACGACTCGCCCTCCGCCGCCACGCCGACCTTCACTCCTGACGTGCCCGGCGCCTACGTCGTCTCCCTCACGGTCTCGGACGGCACGGCCACTTCGGCGGTCTCCACCATCGCCGTCGACGTCACCAACGCCCAGCCCGTCGCCAGCGCCGGCTTCGACGGCAATGTGTTCGTCGGCCAGACCGCCGTACTCGACGGCCGCGCCTCCTCCGACCCCGACGCCCCCAACGGACTGACGTACACCTGGACCTTCGACGCCGTTGCTGCCAACAGCGCGCTCGTCTCGTCCAACATCTCGCCGAGCGGCCCGAGCTTCTCTCCGCAGGCCACATTCGTCCCCGACCGCCGGGGGCAGTATACCCTCCGACTCACCGTAAGCGACGGCTTCGCGAGCGCCGCCGACACCGTGCTCGTCACCGCCCCGAACCGTGCGCCTTCCGCGTCCATCGCGGTCCCGGCAGGCCGCGTCATCGACCAGCCCGCGACCGCCGATGGCTCGGGCTCGACTGACCTGGATGGCGACACGCTCCTTTACCGGTGGGGCCTGGTCGCTCCGGCAGCCAGCGCCCTGACCACAGCCAGCCTCTCTCCCAACAGCACCGCGGCGGCCGTGCGGACCTCCTTCGTGCCCGACGTCCGCGGCACTTACCGGCTCACTCTGGAGGTCGACGACGGAGTCGCACGCTCCACCGTCTCCTCTTTCGATGTTCTCGTGAACGACTTGCCGCCCATCGCCAACGCCGGCGCCGATCGATCGGGCACGGCCACGGCCCAGGTCACGCTCGACGGCACGCTTTCGACCGACCCCGAGGGCCTCTCCATCACGCACCACTGGCGCATTGTCAGCGCCCCGGCCGGTAGTGCGCTCAGCACGGCCTCCTTCAGCCCGAACGGCACGGTCTCGTCTGCGGTCACTCGATTCACGCCGGACCGCAAGGGCTCCACCGTCGTCGGGCTGGTCGTCAACGACGGCGTCCTCGACTCTCTCGTCGACACGGCCACGGTCAACGTCTCAAACTCGCCTCCCACCGTGGCCGCGTCCTCCACTTCCGGTAGCCTGCGCTCGACCGTCACCGTCGACGGCACGGCCTCGAGCGACCCCAACGGAGAGGACCAGCTCATCTATCACTGGACGCTCTTCCAGATCCCTTCGGGAAGCGCAGTCCGCACCAGCAGTCTCCGCCCCAACGACACGACAGCGGCCGGCCGCACCACTTTCACTCCCGACGTGCCCGGCCAGTACATCCTGACGCTGCGGGTCGAGGACGGCACCGTGCTCTCCGAGGCCATCACCGTCAACGTCAACGTCACCAACACCCGTCCGGTCGCAGCCGCGGGTACGCCGCAGACGACCACGGCCGCCACGCTCGCTCGGCTCGACGGCTCCTCCTCGAGTGACGCCGACCCGGCAACGCTGCTCACGTACAAGTGGACCTTCGAGAGCCTCCCCGCCGCCAGTCGGGTCACCACCGCCGGTATTCAGCCGAACAACGCACGAAGCGCGGCGAGGCCCTTCTTCCAACCTGATGCCAAGGGCACCTACCGGGTCCGCCTGATCGTCAACGACGATCTCGTCGACTCCGCCGCATCGACCACAACCGTCACCTTAACCAACACCGCGCCCATCGCTGCCTTCACAGCGCCCTCCACAGTTCCCGCCGGGACCGTCGTGACGCTGCAGGGCCAAGGGCTCGATCCCAACCCGGAGGACACTCTCTCCTACACCTGGAGCCTGGTGAGCGGGCCACTCACCCCCACGTTCTCGCCGAACGGCTCGCCCGCCGCTTTCACGACCACGTTCACGGCGTCGGTAGCCGGGACCTACCACGTGCGCCTGACCGTGAGCGACGGTACGGCCGTCTCCCAGCCTGCCGAGCGCAACGTCACGGCGACTCTCGTGGTCAACGATCCGCCCGTGGCGCGCGTCTCCGGCGACCTCGTCGGCCGCACCACGGCCGCCGTCGCCCTCGACGGCTCGGGTTCCGCCGACCCGGAAAGCGTCCCGCTCGTCTACCGCTGGCGCGTGCTGGCCGGGGCCGGAGTCAGCAGCGTCACCCCCAACGACTCGACCACAGCCGTCCGGCCGCTGTTCAGGTCGACGGTCAAGGGCCGCTACACTTTGCAACTCGTCGTCAATGATGGCGCCCAGGACTCCCAGCCCGTCACCTTCGCCGTCGACATCCTGAACACTCGCCCGGCCGCCAGCGTGCCCTCCGTGTCCGTGCTCACCGAGGTAAGAAGACTGGTAGAGCTCACGGGCAGCGCCACCGATCCCGACGCCTCCGATGTTCTCACCTACCGATGGCACTTCACGGCCGTTCCGCAAGGCAGCCTGGTCGTCGACGCTTCCCTTGGCACCAACAACTCGACCGACCCGCGTACCTCCTTCACGCCCGACGCCGCGGGCGACTACGTGCTCGAGCTGACCGCCAGCGACGGCACGGAGCGCTCCGTCGCCGTCTTCGCCAGGGTCCAGGCGTTCACCGCGGGCCTCCTGCCATCCGCTCCCGTGGCCAAGATTGTTGCGCAGCAGCTCTCCGGCGGCCCTCACCTGGTCGAGCTGGTCGGCTCGAGCAGCACCGACGCCGACGGCGACATTTCCGCCTACGACTGGTCGCTCGTCTCGGCGCCTGCCGGGGCTGCAACGACAGCGGTCAGTGGTCCGGCCCTGAGATACGACGCCTTCGTGGCCGGCGAGTACGTTTTCCGTCTCGTCGTCACGGACGCCCGCGAGCTGACGGGCTCCGCCGTCGTCACGATCACGGTCGATGACGTCGCGCCCGCGGCGGACGCCGGTGTGCCGCAACAGGCGGTCCTGACGCGCGCAGGGGTCGTCACGACCGCCGAGACCACGCTCAGCGTGCGCCTCGATGCCACCCAGTCGAGCGATGCGAACCGGACTCCGGTCTCCTACGAGTGGCGCGTGGTCCGAGCGCCTGACCTGGGCGCGGCCCCGGGCGGCGGCAGCCTGCTGGCCACGTTCGATGACGCTACCTCACCGGCGCCCCGAGTCACCTTCGGCACGGCGCGCCTGGGTGACGCCGGCTCGCCCATGGCGGCCGCGGGCGCCTACGAGTTCGAGGTGACTGCACGCTCGGGCTCGCTCGCCTCGACCGCCGCAGTCGAGGTCACCATGTACGACCCCATCACCCGCCTGCCAGCGGCCGACGCCGGGCTTTCGCGCGATTACACGATGGCCCGCAACGCCGACAACACGCTCGCCGCGACCTTCCCCGACCCGCTGAGCAACGGCACGCTTCGGGATTACATCCAGCTCGACGGCCGCGATTCGAGCGACCCGCAGCGCCTCCCGCTCACCTACAACTGGTCCGTGGCCGAGCGGCCCGCCGGGTCGTCGGTAACCCTGGCGGCCGCCAGGACCGCCTTCCCGAGCTTCCGTCCGGATCTGCCTGGCCGCTACGAGTTCGAGCTCCGCGTCCGCAACGGCTTCTACGAGAGCGTCCCCGACCGCGTCGCCATCGGCGTGGCCCTGGGCAACACCGCCCCGCGCGCCGTCGTCCTGGCCGAGGACCTGACCACCGTGCGCTCACGCAGCTTCCTGCAGCCGTATCTGACCGTGCCACCGGGCCGCAGAGTCGTGTTGAACGGTTCCCGCTCCAACGACTCCGACGCGGGCGATCGGCTCAGTTACGCCTGGACGCAGACGGCCGGAAGGACGGTCTCGCTCCTGCCGTCGCCGATGGCGCCGACGATCTCTTTCGCCACCGACGTCGAGGGAAGCCGCACGTTCCGGCTGACCGTGACCGACACGCGCGGGTCGAGCGACTTCACGCTCATCACCGTGATCGTCGCCAGGGACGTCCTTCCCGGCCTCTCGCTGCGTGCCACGGCCGAGACCACGACTGCCATCGGCATCGGCCTCGACAACGAAGTGACGGTCGGTGTCGTGCGTTCGCTCAGGGTCTCGCGCGGCACCACGGTCACGCTGACCGCGGACCTCGACGGCAACCCGAGCAATCAGCGGTTCGACTTCGCCTGGCGGCAGGTGGCCGGCCCGCCGGTGCTCTTGAGCAATGCAGGAGAGCGGGACACGCGCGCTCTCAGGTCCCAGACGGCCTTCGCACCGACGACGTCGCGCGTGCACGTCTTCGAGTGCACCGTGGCGCTTCGGAACAATCAGGGCATCCCGAGCGGGCTCTATCTCAGGAAGATCGTGCGCGTCATCGTCGACTCCGAGGACAGCAGCGTCCCCGAGGCCAACTTTGCGATCACGCCGGTGGCGGTGCCTTTCGTCGGCACGGCGGGCGAGAGGACCGTCGTGCTGGACGGCAGCTCTTCGCGGCTGGTCCGCGATCTGGGGCGCGCCGTCGCCGTCACCTACGCCTGGCGCCAGATCACCGGCCCGCGCGGCGTCATCTCGAACCCGTTCGCGGTGCGCACCGAGTTCACCGCCCCCGAAATGGTGTCGGTGGCGCCGATCGAGTACATCTTCGAGCTCACGGTCGACGCGACGCCGCCAGGCGATCGGAGTGAACCGCTCTATCTGGTCGTAACGCAGCAGGGGACCGCCGGACAGCAGGTCAGGCTGTTCATCGGCGACACGCCGCTCGGCACCGCGCCCGGCACGCTGGCGGCGGACGGCTCGACCACGCTGGCGGGCGTGAGCCTGCCCGCCGGGACCGCCGACGGCGCCGTGGTGACCCTGGAGGTCGTAGACGCCTCCGGCGTGCGCACGACGCCCGCCCAGGTCCTTCGCACCTACACGCTGCAGCTCTCCACCCAGGGTCCGACGGACCTCGTGTTCGGCGCTTCTGGGATAGTCGCTGTCAACATCAGCCTGGTCGGCGGCCCGGGTGTCACCGCTCGGGTGCTGGCGACCTCGCCGAGCGTCGGCGGCGCCACCGGCGAAGCCGGCGAGGGCGGCGGCGGCGGATGCCGGCTGGCGGCGGCCTCAGGGGCTGCGGCGTGGTTGGACCTCCTGGCGCTCCTCTTCCCGCTCGCCTTGGTGGAGCGGCGCCGCCGGGCCCGCGCTCGAGACTAGCTCGGAGCGCGGGCCCTCTGTCCGCCTGGGTGTTCCTTCAAGGCCTCCGCAGGAAGCCCGTGCTGATGGCACCGTTGTCGAAACACTCGTTGACGCGAGTCAACGCATCGTTCAGGTCCGAAAGCGTCGTTCCGGCCGGCAGCGCCGCCGGGTCGCCGCCGACGGCGCGGTTGGCCATGGCCACCAGCGCCGAGACCGTCGTCCCCGCAAACGGACCGGTCGCTACCATGAGCGCTCCGAGGGGGGAGGGATCACGCTGCGCCAGCCGGCCCGCCGCCGAGTACGCGACGTTGAGCGAGGCCGCAGCGAGCTGCCCGCCCAGCACCCCCGCCGCGGTCGACTGCGGATCGATGGCGCTTGTCGTGAAGGCACTGGGCGGGCCGCCCTGCGGCAGGAACCGCTCGACGGTCTGGGAGCTCGTCAGGATGACCTGGTGGATGCCTCCCATCGCGAGGCCCGCCGGGAAGACGGTCGGGAAGCCTGCTTCGCGAATCGTCCCCGGGTTCTGCCCGCGCGGCACCGTGCCCCAGCCGCCTTGCGTGTAGGTCACGAAGTCGCCCGCGGCAACCGGCGCAGGCTGGCAGTCGAGCGCCATGAGGCCGATGCTCGACGAGGCCGGGCTGCCGTGCAGATTCTGCGCGGCCGCCTCCGAGCTCACCGTGCCCGCCAGCGACGCTGTCGTGGCGGCTGCGGTGCTGCCGCATCGACCTGCCACGAAGGCGACCGGCCCCGCGGCCGTGAACACGGACCGGGCGCCGGCTCGGCCAGTCGCGCAGAGCGTCTGCTGGAACATCGAGTCGGCGCCGATGGTGCCCGTCACTTCCACGCCGTCGGCAGTGCGGCCCTTCACGGCGAGCGTGAGCGGGCCGACGAACGCCGCGTCCGGAAGGTGCGTCAGAGAATCCGTCAGGGTGACCTTCTCGTTCACTCGCACCGGGTTGCAGAGGTGAACACAGTGCTGGATGGCGTAGACCGAGCGCATGCCGTGGCGGTGCTGCTCGCTGCCGCACGTGCAGCGCCGCGAGTCCTCGGGGAAGACCGTCCAGACCTTCACCGTCACCGGCGTGCGGGCGTCGAGCCCCAGACAGGTCATGTCGAAGCGGCCGCGCAACCGGAACGTGGAGGTCGAGCCGGCAGCAAGTGCGGGCAGACCTTCGCCCGGGATCGGATTGCCGGCGGTGTCGAACATCTGGAGCGAGCCTTGCGGGTTGGGCGGCAGGTGCGAGCGCAACGCGCCGGCGTCCCCAAGGATGGCTGGCCCGGCCTCGAGCCACCCGCACTCGGTAGAGCGGTAGCGGACCACCATCGCTACCGCCGTCACCGGCATCCCCGTCGTCCCCTTGTTGACCAGCGTGAGCTGGGCGTCGAGGTCGAGGAGCCTCACCGTACGGCCTTCCGTCACCGTGACCACGAAGCTCGCCACCGGCGAGGGCGAGGTCGACGTCAGCGTCTCGACCATGGAACTGTTTGTCAACGTGAAGCTGGTCACCGTCATCGGTACCGCCGCGGTGACGCCCAGGCTAGCGCGCGCCTTCACCGAGGTGTCGAGCACGCGGATGGAGAACCGAGCCGTCCCCTTGCCGCAGGCCGCGTTCGTCACCTTCAGCTCGACGACGTAGGTACCGGGCTGGCTCGCCTTGAACCAGAGCGCGGGCGACTCGACCCCGTCCATCGAGACGGCGGCCTGGCTACCGCCGACCCGGCACCAGCGGTACTCCACGCCGCTGCCTGTGTCGCCGGTGAGCTCGGAGGCGAGCTGGATAGGCGTGTGGCAGAAAGTCTCTGACGGGCCCGAAATCGCCACCTGCAGCTTCGGGCCGAACGTGGCTTCCAGCCCCGCCCTTGCCGAGCCTCCCTGGCCGTCCTCGGCGACGACCTCGATCGAGTAGGTGCCCGCGTTGGCGGCCAGCACGAGAGGCGTGGCAGAGCGGGGGTTCCTCACCGTGACGCCGGCCGGCACCGTCCATCGGTAGCTGACAGGGTCCCGGTCGGGATCCGACGCGCTGGCCCTGAGCGGGAGCCACTCGCCCGCGGTGGCGCAGGCCGGCGGCGTCACGGTTACGACGGGCGGGCGGTTCTCGGCGGCGATGGCCGTGATCCGGGCCGTGGCGGCGGCGGTCGCGCCATGCATGTCGGTCACGAGGAACTCGAAGTTGTAGGTACCCGGAACCGGCGGCGTGAACTGGGCCGTCGGGCAGCGGGGGCTACGGATCGTCACTGCCGGGCCGTCGCCCGGGTCGGTCGGGTGTCGGGACCAGAGGACGGAGAGCCGGTCTCCGTCGGCATCGTAGGCGCAGCCCGGAAGCACGGCGGGCCGCTTGGCCAGAACGACCTGGTCCGGACCGGCCGCGGCCGACGGGGGCGTGTTGCCGATCACCGTGTACTGCGCGCTTGCGGCACCTCCGCGCCCGTCTCGGGCAATGACCGCCAGGACGTAGGAGCCGGCTGCCGGCAGCGTGAACGCGAAGCTCGAGCCGGTCGCGTCCCCGACCGGGAACGCCGGGCCGGTCCCGCCGACCAGCGCCCACGCGTAAGTCACGGCATCGCCGTCGGCGTCGCTGCCCGCGGCCTGCAGGGTCACGGTGCTTCCGGGCGCGCCGCCGCGTGGCCCGGTGATGGCGACGCGTGGGACCGCGTTGACCCCAAGCGAGGTCTCGGCGCGGGCCTCGAGGCCGCCCGGGTCGCGGGCTGTGACCGAGAAGACGAAGCTGCCCGCGTATCGCGCATGCCAGCGGACGCTGGGGCCGGTGCCGATGCAGCCCAGCACCCTGCCCGTCGCGGCGTCGGTCACCTTCCAGACGAGGGTGAGCGAGTCCCCGTCGGGGTCGAAGGGGCAGCTGGAGAGAGTCACGGTGCTGCCCGCGTTGGCCGTCGCCGGCCCCCAGGCCGTGATGGCCGGCGCATGGTTCTCCCGGGAGTCGTGGTGACAGGGCTCTCCCGCGGCGTGGGCATGGTCGCCCCCCGCAAGGGCCGCGGGCGGCAAGGCGAGCCAGGCGACGAGCGAGAGGACAGCCAGGAACTTTGCCGGAATCGACTGCGTGACTTTTCGCACCATCGGGACGCCTCCTTGCCGGACACCGCGGATTGCCGGTGTGGGCGGAGGCAAGGAAGGCACCAGTTGTCGAAACGCCCCCGAGAAGCCGCACCCGCGTTGCCGAATGGCCGGGACGGACTGCAGTGCAGACTGCCCCGGCCGCTGTCATGCCTTCGGACAGGGCCGTCATGGATCCGGACAGAGGCGCTACCTGGGGAAGATGGCCTTGCTGAACTCGGCGAAGACGGCGGCGTCGGAGCGGCGCGAGAGCGCCCGCTCGGCGCGGCGGCGCGGTAGCACCTCCGGCAACCGGGCGAGCGCCCCGGCCAGAGAGCGGTAGAAGTCGAAGTCGAGCGCCACCCATGAGAGCGCCGTACGGGCGGCGAGGTTCGCGCCGTGGAGCGCCACGTAGAGCGGGTCGTGGATGTTCTTCCAGACGAAGAGGAGGCGGTTCTTACCAAACTGGACTCGGCGGATGCGTTTACTGAAGTGGTGGAGGATGGTCCCGGACTCCCGGTGGTGGTGCACGACCTTCGCCTCGGGCTCGTACAGCAGCCGGTAACCGCGCTTCCAGGCGCGGTAGCAGAGGTCGGTCTCCTCGGCGAAAAACGGGAGGAACAGGTCGTCGAAGCCGCCGAGCTCCAGGAAGATGCGGCGGTCGAAGAGGCCGATGGCTCCGCTGAAATGCTGCAGCTTCCCGCCGGCCGGGGCTGTTTCGCCGGAGCGCGAGGCGAGCGCGCGCCAGATCTTCAGATCGCCCACGGCGAACGTCGGGACGGTTCGTCCCTTCTCGGTGGCGCCCGACGGGTCCAGAAGGCGTGCACTGACCGAGAAAACGTCCTCTCGGATGAACCCTGCCAGGAGAGCCTCTGCGGTGCCGGGCTCTAGCAGCATGTCGTTGGAGATGTTGAGGACATAGGGGGAGCGAGCGGCCTCGAAGGCCGCGTTGGCGGCGGCGCCGAACCCTCGATTCTCGGCGAGTGCCACGACCCGCACCTGCGGGTGGCGCTCGCGAAGCCAGGCGACCGAATCGTCCGTCGAGCCGTCGTCGCTGACGATGACTTCTGCGATCACGGGCGTTCCCTGGACCACCGCCAGGTTCCGCGGCAGGTAGGCCTCCAGGTTCGCGCGCCCCTGGTAGTTGGTGAGCACGAGCGAGATCGCGTTTTCACTCATCGCCGTGGGCTCCTGCCCGGGAACGCGCTGGGGGACCGCTCGGTGCGCATGCGCGCATGGAATCACATCCCGGCCTTCCAGCGGGTGGAGATCTCGTCGGCGATTTCGGAGGCCGCCCTGCCGTCGGGCGCGGCGATCCACCGGACCCCCCGCAGCCGCCGGCACCAGGCCAGCTGCTTGCGCGCGAAGCGCCGCGTGTCGCGGGCCAGCCGTTCCAGCCCGGCCGCCACGGGCTCCTCACCCGCCAGGCATGGCGCCAGCTGAGGCACACCCAGCATCTGTCGCGCGGTCGGAAGCGCTGCCAGGCCCGCCGGCCCCGCGGAGGCCGGGCTGCCCTCGACACCCAGGATGCGGGCCACCTCGCCCAGCGCCCCGTCTTCCAGCATCCGCCGGGCCCTCAGGTCGATGCGCCGGCAGAGCTCCTCCCGCGGCACGTCCAGCGCGAACGCGGCGAAGGCCTCCGCGACTAGCGGCCGGCGGGCGCCGACCTGCACGCTGTAGGGGCGGCCCGTGAGCCGGCAGATCTCCAGCGCCCGCACCAGCCTGTGGCTGTCGTTGGGGTGCAGCCGCGCCGCCCCCTCCGGGTCCAGCCGCTCGAGCTCTGCGTGCAGCCACCCCGGCCCTTCACGATTCGATCGCTCCGTCAACTCCTGGCGCAGCGCCGCGTCGGCCCTGGGCAGCTCGGAGAGGCCGTCCACGAGAGCCGAGAGGTAGAGCCCGCTGCCGCCCGCCACGATCGGCACCCGGCCCCGTCCCGCGATCTCGACCGCAAGCTCCAGCGCCTTGGACCGGAACCGAGCGGCGTCGAACCTCTCCCTGGGCTCGATGATCCCGAGCAGGTGGTGCGGAACCCGTCCCCGGTCGGCCTCCGACGGCGCGGCGCTCACGATGGCAAGTCCTCGGTAAACCTGCATCGAGTCGGCGCTGACGACTTCGCCCCCGAGCTGCTCGGCCAGCTGCACGGCCACCGCCGTCTTTCCCGATGCCGTCGGGCCGGTCAGCACCAGCAGGCGGACCCCGTCGGGCAGCGCCCCACGGCCCGTCACCAGTTCCTCTCGAAGAGCTTCTTCAACTCGTCCTGGCCGAACTGCAGGAGCACCGGCCGGCCGTGCGGGCAGCGCAGCGGGTTCTTCGTGCGCGCCAGGTCCCGCACGAGCGTCTTCATCTCCGCCTCCGAGAGCGGGTCCCCCGACTTCACGGCCGCTTTGCAGCTCACCATCCGCGCGACCTTCTCCTGTCGCTCTTCGATGGGACCTGAGCCTGTCGCCTCCTCCAGGAGCTCCCGCATGACCTCCCGCACGTCGATGCCGCGCTCCATCACCGGCACGGTCTTCACCACCAGCGTGCCGCCGCTGAAGACGTCGCACTCGAAGCCGTGAAGTGTCAAAAGCGCCACAGCATCCTCCAGCTCCTTTTCGGCGCGGCGCGGACACTCCACCGTCACCGGGAGCAGGAGCGGCTGCGTCTCGAGCGCGCGCCGTGCCATCTTCTCCACGTTCTCCTCGTAGAGCACTCGCTCGTGCGCCGTGTGCTGATCGATGAAGTAGAGCTGGTCGCCGGCCACGCCGACGACGAACGTGCGGAACACCTGGCCCAGCAGCGTCATCCCCTCCCAGTCGGCGCCCGTGGCCGGGACGCCCCTCGAAAAGAGCGGCTGCAGCGGCTCGATCGGGTCCTCGGAGTCGAATGGCGAGCTCGGTGTCGAGTGCGTGGCGGGCGTGGCCGGCTGCGATACCAGGTTCGGCCGCATCGCCGCCGGCGGCGGCAGGTAGGGCAGCACCGGCCGCTGCCGCGCCGGAGTCCATTGGGCCGGCGGCTCGGGGTCGAGCGGTGAGCCCGCTGGCTGGACGGTCTCCGGCCGCCGCTCACCCGAGAGCGCGTCCTTCACCGCCGCGCCCAGCAGCCCGGCCAGCCGTTCCGGCTGGTGCAGCCGCACTTCCAGCTTCTGCGGATGCACATTCACATCCACCGCCCAGGCCGCCGCTTGCACGAAGAGCACCGCAACGGGCCACCGACCTCGCGGCAGGTACGCGTGGTAGCTGTCCGCCACCGCCCGCGCCAGCTGCGGTAGCTGCACCGGCCGTCCGTTGACGAAGAGGTGAAAAGCGTTGCGCGTGGCTCGGTTCACGTCGGGGCGGGAGACATATCCGCTGACCGCGTACGGCAGCTCCGGGTGCTGCCTGGGCGCAAGCGCCAGCATCGCGCGCGCGGTCGCCGGCCCGAAGACGGCGACCATCGCGTCGAAGAGCTTCCCGGTCCCGGGCGACGAGAGAATCGGCGCCCGCCCCTCCACCGACAGCTTGAAGCTCACGTCCGGGTGGCCGAGGATCGCCTCCGTCACCGTTTCGATGATGTGCCGCGTCTCCGTGCTCTCCGACCGCAGGAACTTCAGCCGCGCCGGCGTGTTGAAGAAGAGCTCCCTCACCACGATTGTCGTTCCGACCGTCGTTCCGACCGGGCGCGTCTCCTGGACCTTGCCGCCGACCACCGCGATGCGCGTTCCGCCCTGGGCTGCCCGCGGTCGCGTCCGGATCTCGAGCCGGCTCACCGCGGCGATGCTCGGCAGCGCCTCCCCTCGGAACCCGAGCGTCCGGATGTCGTCGAGGTCCTGCTCCGTCGCGATCTTGCTCGTCGCATGCCTGCAGAGCGCCAGCAAGGCCTCGTCCTCGGCCATCCCGTGGCCGTCGTCGGTGATACGCAAGAGCGCGACGCCCCCGCTTTCCATCTCGATCTCGATCCGGCTGGCCCCCGCGTCCAGGGAGTTTTCGAGCAGCTCCTTGACGACCGAGGCCGGCCGCGCAACGACCTCGCCGGCGGCGATCTTGTTGATCAGGTGATCATCCAGCACTCGGATGGTGGCCACGGCCTCGCGATTATACCTGGCCATACACGACTTTTCATCCCCGCCCGGGCGCTTCCCAATCTGGTCCGTCCTGAGCCCCGAGGCGGGATAGGCCACGCGGTGCAGTAAAATGGGGGCGCATGCTGGTCCTGGGAATCGAAACCTCATGCGACGACACGTCGCTGGCCCTGGTCGAAGACGGCCGCAGCGTCGTCGCCAGCCTGGTCAGCTCCCAGATCGCCACGCACGCGCCGTACGGGGGGGTGGTCCCCGAGCTGGCCGCCCGGGATCACCTCACCGCCCTCCCGGGGCTGCTCGAGCTCCTCTGGAAGCAGAGCGGCCGCCGGCTCGACGACGCCGACGCCGTCGCCGCGGTCTACGGCCCGGGATTGCTCGGCTCGCTGCTGGTGGGGCTGGCGCTTGGAAAAGCGCTGGCGCTCGGAGCCGGCAAGCCCTTCATCGGCGTCAATCACCTGCAGGCCCACCTCTTCGCCAACTTCATCCACACTCCCGAGCTCCAGTTCCCGTTTCTGGGGCTGGTCGTCTCGGGCGGCCACACGCTCCTCCTGGACGTGCCCGCGGCCGGCCAGTTCCGGGTCCTCGGCAGAACCATCGACGACGCGGCCGGCGAGGTGCTCGACAAGATTGCGCGCCTGGCCGGGCTGCCCTTCCCGGGCGGCCGCTATGTCGAGCAGCAGGCGCTCCAGGGCGATCCTGCTTCCGTAGCGCTGCCCCGCCCAGTCGCCCGCTCCAACCCTCTCGATTTCAGCTTCTCCGGCCTCAAGACGGCCGCAGCGCTGGCGCTCGGCTCCGGCAAGCACGCCCTGCCCGATCTGATGGCGTCGTTGCAGGCGGCCGTGATCGACTGCATTGCAACGCGCGTCGAGCGGGCCCTGGAACTGACCGGCCGCAGCCAGCTCGCGATGGCCGGAGGCGTCACTGCCAATCGCAGGCTCCTCGCCGTGCTCACCGAGCGCGCCTCCGCACGAGGTGCCCGCGTCTTCTGCCCCCCGCCCGCGCTCTGCACGGACAACGCCGCGATGGTCGCGAGCCTGGCCTTCTTCCGCCTGGCCCAGGGCCAGACCAGCCCGCTCGATCTCAACGCCGTCGCCCAGCTCGAGCCCGATGTCGCTTGACGCGATGACGCCAGCCCCATGACTGACTTCCCGATCGCCATCTCGCGGAAGTATCGCCCGGTGAAGATCCTGGGCGAGGGCGGCTTCGGTACCGTCTGGCAGGCCGTGCAGCTCGATCTCAATCGCCCCGTGGCGCTCAAGGTGCTCTCGGAAAAAGCCCTCGCCGATGCCGACGCAGTCGCGCGGTTCCGCCACGAGGCGCTCGTCGCCAGCAAGATCAACCACCCGGGTGTCGTCGCCGTGCTCGACTACGGCGTCGAGGGCTCCCACGGCTACATCGCCCTTCCGCTCATCAACGGCTGCACGCTACGCGACCGCATCCGCCAGGGAACGATGCCCACCGCGCAGGCGATGCTCGTCGCCATCACCTTGGCTGACGCGCTCGCCGAGATTCACCGCCTAGGCGTGATCCACCGCGACCTCAAGCCCGAGAACGTGCTGATGGAGAACCGCGAACGGCCGCTCCTCACCGACTTCGGCATCTCCAAATCGGCCGGCTCGTCGGTGCAGACGCGCGAGGGGATCATCTTCGGCACGCCCGGCTACGTCGCCCCCGAGCAGCTCGAACACGAGAAGGCCAGCCCAGCGTCGGACCAGTTCTCGCTGGCTGTCATCGTCTACGAGCTCTTGACCGGCCGGCGCCCCTTCACTGGCGACACGCCGGCCGAAGAGGCGATGGCCCGCGTCAAGTCACCCCCGTATCCCATCCGCTCGCTGCTGCCGCGGCTGGCCCCCGAGGTCGCCGAGGTGCTGATGAAGATGCTGTCGCGAGACCCGGGCCAGCGCTACAAGGATATGCGCACCGTCCACAGAGCGCTGCAGGTCGCTGCTCTGAAGGCGACCGCGAGCGAAAAGGAGCCGCCGCCCCCCGATCGCCCGGGAAGGCGGACGACCGGTTCGATGGCCGCCGTCCCCGGGCCCGACTCCTCGCAGGACACACCCGGCGGGGCCCGCATGAGCAAGAGCTTGCAGGCGCCGATGACGGTCTCGATGGCGCGGATGCCGGCGGCCTCGCGCCCGGCGCGCCACGAGCCGGACTTGCGTCGTGTCCCCCCGGGCGTCCTCGTTGCCGGGGCCGCCGCGCTGCTCGTCCTGGCCGCGGCCGCCGGCTCCTGGCTGCTCCGCTCGCACGATCCGCAAGCCCCGCCCCCGGCCCTTCCCGTGGACGCTCCCTCCGTTGCTGCCCCGCCGCCCCCGACATCCTCGCCACCCCCGCCCGCTGCCGCGGAGCTGGTCCTGCCGGCGGTCTATCCCCGCATCGCCTCGCCCGACTGCGCGAAGCTCGAAGGCAAGGGCGGCCACATCACGCCGCTGGATGTCGCGCGCTGTGAGGTCCGGCGGTGGTTCAGCGCCTGGGACAAGGTCGCCGGTCGGACCGTCGGGGGCCATTTCTCGCTCGTCGTCGCCGTAAAAAAGGCCTCAAAGGATGCCTCGACTCTCCTGGAGTTGTTCGAGTCGGCGCCTGCGCGTCGAGCCCTGGAGGCGCTCGCGTATCTCCGGGACTCCGCCGAATGCCAGGCGGTCGAGCGCTTCGATGCCGGCGTCGTGCTGATTCGCGCGCACACTGCTCACGCCGCCTGTCTCTGGAACGCCTTCGGCGCCAACCTGGGTCCGGACGCGAAGTTCCCATTCCCGAATCTCTTCAGCCTGCCAGCCGGCGGCTTCTATTCGGCCTGGGAGCGCCAGTGGAAGTTGGCTTCCGGATGGGAGCAGCAGGCGACCGCGCTGGGCGAGTGGGTGACGTTCCACCGGGCACTCGAGGAGGAGCGCATACTCTGGACCCCAGGGACCGCCCACGCCAGCGCCCTGGGAAACGCAACGGCGCAATCTCTGCTGCGCGAGGACCTGGGCTACGTGATGACGCGGCTCTGGCGGCTGCGGACTCGCGGACAGCACGCCGAGGCGCTGGCGCTCTGGACCCAGGCGGAGTCCAAGCTTCGGGCGGACGGTCCGGGGATGGCTGCCGGAAAGAGGAGCACGCTCTCTGCCTGGGTGTACCTGGAAGGGTTCCTGCTCGCCATTTTCTCCAAGAACCTGGCTGCCGCGCAGCTGCATGCGGCCGAGGCGCGGAAGGCTCTGGCGCTCTGCAGCGAGGACCGGGGAGCGGCCCGGATAGCCATCGCGGGGTGGGGCGAGTGGAAGCAGTTGGGCAGCCTGGGCCAGTGAGCGTCAGGGGCGATAGAGCAGGGCGAGCGCGCCCACGAGCCCCAGTCCCGCCGCCAGCAGCTTGAGCCCCTCCCGGCCCAGGGTGTAGTCGCGCGGGAAGGCCAGGTGGTAGGTGACCACCATGAAGGGAAGCACCGGCAGCGGAATCCGGAGCGTGATCGCGAGCGTCCCGGCGGCGATCATCCCGGCGGCGATGGCGGCCGGGGCACGCCACCAGGCCCGCTCGAGCCGCTCGGAGCACGTGATGTAGAGCGAGGCCATCACGAAATCGGACGTGCCGATGAAGAAGCCGACCTCGGGCTGCAGCAAGACCGGGAAGTTGACCAGGAAGTGGTCGACGACCTTCGCCTCGATCAGCGTCCGCGTCACGCCGCCGTGAACGCTCCAGAGGTCGGTCACCGTCACGACGATCCCGAGGGCCAGGAGGATTTCGCCGCTGGAAATGTGGCCGGCGAGAAACGCGCCAAGCAGGGTTGCCGCCGAAAGCTGGGCCAGGTCCCTGAGCAGCAGCGCAGGCGTCGAGTCCAGCCCCAGCCGGCCCATCCCCCAGAGAAGCGCTGCCGCGGCCAATACGGCCATCGGGATCGTCGCAGGCTCGACCCGCTGCCGCCGCCCGATGCCGACAAACGTGACTCCCGCCCCGATGCAGAGCCACCCGCTCACCAGGCGGCACCAGGAAACGCTCACGTCCGCCGGCAGCCATCGCGTCGCCGCCGCGGCAGCATACGCCGTCGCGAAGACTCCCGCAGCCAGCACGAGGGGCGGCATCTCGCCCGCAGCATAGAAAAAAAACTGGGGACACACGACCTATTTCGCAGAAATAGGTCGTGTGTCCCCAGTTTTTCCTTACATTGAATGGGCTGGGGGGCTGGCGTATACTCGGAGCTTCTCCGGACGGTGCCGGGGCAACCCATGGAAGACGAAGCGGAACAGGTCGCAGCCGAGCCGGCGGAAGCCGCGGTTCGGCGTCCGCACACGGTGGGTTCGCAGCCGCTGCTGGAACGGCGGCCACGCCGGCGGGACGACGTCGAGGAGCTGGCGGCGCCGGGAGACGGTCGCGCCGTGCTCCTGCATCCCGACGAGGGGCGCTACCTGGAGCTGTCGGCCTCCGAGGCTGCCATCTGGAGGCTGCTGGACGGGACTCGCACGGTTGAAGACCTGATCGGCGAGATGCTCCGCGCTTCACCGCCGCTGGGGCCGGACCGCGTGGGCCAGGCGTTGCTCAGGTTCGTCCGCGAGGGTCTGCTGACCGGCGCGGCCTGGGGACCCGGCGTTCCCGGCAGGCGCGGGCTGGTCTGCGGCCGCATCGACGCTCACGAGAGGCTCGACAAAGCCTTCCGGGTTTTCGTCGGGTTCTTTCTGATCTTCCTTCCATTTTGCGGGCTGATTTTCCTCAGGGGTCTGCTGGCCGAGCCCGGCCTTCACCTGATTCCCAAAGGGGGATCGGTCTGGGGGCTCCTGCTGGCCGCCTGGTTCGCGGTCTCCTGGCGGCAGGTGGTCGTCGGCTGCGCCATCCTGGTGTCCGGTCGAGACATCCCGTGCTGGGGCCTGGGCTTCTCGAGCGGCGTACCGTCGCTCTTCGTCGATCGCAGCGGGATGCTGCTGGCCGGCCGGGCGGCGCAGGCCGGCGCGCTGCTGGCGGGACTCTGGGCCCCGCTCTCGATGGCAGGCGTCGCGGCGCTGGCGCTGCAGCTGCACCCGCCCCCGCTGCCGGAGCCGTTGCTGGCGCAGCTCGTCACCGTGGGGCTCCTCATGCTGTTCCTGGACGTCAGCCCCATCTACGACACAGATGGCTGCCGGCTCTACCAGATGCTCTTGGGTCGCGAAAGCCTTCGCGACAAGGCGTTCGCGCTCTTCAGCCGCAAATGGACCGGAAAGCTCCGAGGCGAGAAGCTCTCCGAGGAGGAACGCGCCCTGTTCCTCTATGCAGCCGCCGGCATGGTCTGGGCGCTGCTAGCGCTGAAGCTGGGCGTCCACCTCTATGGCGACCTCTCGTCCGGCCCCGCCCGGCAGCTCTTCGCCGAGGGGCCCGCTCTTTCGCGGGTCGCGCTGGCCGGCGTGCTCGCCGGCATCCTGGGTGCCTTCTTCTACGCGCTCGCGCTGGTCGTCTGGATTCCGATCTCCTGCTTCGTGCGGCCGCTGGGACGCCGCGTCCTGGCCACGCTGGTCACGCCACTGGCGGCGATGCTCTCGCTCGGGCTGGTGATGTTCTGCGACGCCGCGATGGCGAGGATGGTTTGCGGCATCGCCGGCTTCATCGCCATGTTCCCCCTGATGCGTGCGCGCAAGACGTTTCAGGGCTCGCCCGTCGGCGCCGCCGTGTTCGCGCTGGGGCTCTTCGCCGGCGTGCGCTCCCTCACGTGGGCGGCCGGCGCGGCCGCGCACGCCGGGCTCCTCGCCGCCTGGATGCCGTCGTCCTCGGCCATCGGGGTCGCCACGCGTCTCTCCTCGCTGCTCTTGCTCTTGGCGGCCTGGCACCTGCGGCGCGAGGCGAACCTGGTGCCGGCCACCCGCTTCGAGAGCGCGCTGCTGACGTGCATCGTGCCTGTGCTGCTAGCCGTCGCGGGTTTCGGCCTCTGGCGCAACCCCTCGGTCTTCGGCCTGCTCGATGCCCTCGATCTCGTCGCGGGAGTCGGGGTCGCCCTGGCGGCAGTCGGGCCCATCTGCATCCACGCCGCTTCGCCCGCGTGCCACTTCTGGCGCCCCCTGGGTCTCTCGCTGCTGGCGCTTGCCGCAGCAGGCGCGTTCGGTTTCACCATCGAGCCCGGGACCTGGCCCGAGACCGGCAGCATCCGATGGGAGGTTGCCGCATGGCCGCTGGCCATCGCTGCGGCCGTGGCCACGCGACTCTGGGTAGATCACCAGTGGCGCCGCCCGGTCGGCTTTCCGCGGGTCGCCAACGCCGGCAGCGGGCAGCGCGAGATGCTGCTCCTGGCGGCCCAGGTCCTCGTCAACAACATCGTCGCCCTCTATGCCATGGGCCTGGGCGAGCGCAAGGCCGAGGCCATGGTGCGCGCTTTCAACCGGCTCGCCGAGCGCGAGTTCAAGGGCGAGGCCCTGCTCGTCAATCGCGAGCTCGACGTCGCTGGATGGGAGGAGCGCGACGCCGCCTGGCTGATCGGCGTCCTCAAGCGCACGCTCGACCTCCTGGAGGAGTCCATCGTCGAACGGGCCGGCCGGCGATTCGCGTCCTGGGCGCGCAGCACGGCCATGGGCGATCTCTACTGGTTCGAGCAGGAGCTGTTGCGCCACTACATGCCCGAGAGCTTTCCGGCCGGCGTCTCCGACGTCGCAGCCGCGGACCGGCTCGACGAGATCGCACGCGTGCCGTTCTTCTCGCGCCTGGCGGAGTCCGAGTTCAGCGCGCTGATGCGTGTCGTCAGGCTGGAGCGCTACCACGCCGGGGATCGTGTGGTGCGCCAGGGCGACCCGGCCGATCGATTCTACGTCGTGGCGCGCGGCGAGCTGACCGTGCTGCGAGAGGACCCGTCGGGTCACGCCGAGCCGCTGGGCCATCTGGTGACCGGCGATTGCTTCGGCGAATCGGCGTTTGTCTCCAGCGGGCGGCGTGCCGCATCGGTTGTGGCCTGCGAGGACGTGGAGCTCTACACGCTGGGACGCGGCGATCTGGAGCGGCTGATGGGGGGGGGCGAATCGATCGCAGGCTTGCTGGAGATGCTGGTGCGTTACGGCGGCTTCCTGCGGACCATCCCGGCGCTGAGCGTCCTGCCTGCCGCCGAGATCGGCAAGCTGGCCGCCCGGCTCGAGGCCGAGCAACACCCGGCCAACAAGGTCCTCCTAAAGTCCGACGATCCAATCGATCGCCTCTACCTGGTTCAGGACGGGCGCGTGGCCGTGCTCGACGCTCCCGACAAAGGCGCTCGAAAGCGGCTCGACACGCTCACGACGGGCCAGTGTTTCGGCGAGCGGGCGCTGCTGGAGGATGTGAAGTCGGGCCCTTCGCTCGTTGCCGAGGCCCGCAGCCGGGTCCTGACGCTAGCTCGGGAGGAGTTCCGGCGCGTCATGCGCGAGTATCTCGCCAGCTACGAGACGCTCGAGGACCTGGCCACCCCCAGGGCGGAGCTGAGGTGAACGCTCCCAGGCGCTACGCGGTCGGAGCGGGACCGTTCATGCGCCCTCGCCCGACGCCTGCGGCTTCCCGCAGGAGACGCACCTGGCCAATCCTGTTCCCGCTTCTGCCCGCCCTGGCCGCGGTAGCCCTGGCGGCGGTCGGCCCGTCGCGCTTCCCGCTGGACTTTCCCGATGCTCCCTTGCCTGTGGAGGGTCTCTCGAGTCACTCGTGGGCGCGCCGCATGGCGCGCGGCTTCGAGCTCTCCCTCGAGGGGTTCGAGCTGGTCTCGGTCCTGCGTGACAGCGGACGCCGGTGGCTCACGCTGAAGTTGGCGCCCTCGGGGAAAACCGACTCGAACGACCCGGTGGAGCCGCCGAGAAAAATGGGAAAGATCGAGGCTCTGCTGGAGAGATACAGGGCCCGGCGCTCCGGCCGCCCACCGGCCGCCGAGCCTGCCGCCGAGCCAGCCGCTCCCCGCGATCGTCCCGAGCTCGAGCTCGAGCTCGCCTACTTCGCGTCACCTCGGCGAGCCCGCTTCGCTCTCGAGGCTCGGCACCGCAGGGAGAAACCGCTACGCTGGCGGATCGGCACGTGTGTCTTCTCAGGCACGGACAGCGGAACCGGCCGGGTCTGGTTCGAGGCGCAGGTCGGCAGCTGGGTCGCGCGCGCTTCCGGGGATGGACGGGCCGCGGAGCCCATGACGCGTCTCCTCGAGAGTCTGGCGCAGTCGCTGGGCCCGCGGGCAGGGGCGACCGACACGCCCTCCGCGCCAAGGCGCCGCTCGCAGCGAACAGGACGGCGGCCGCTACGAACGGCCGCAAGCTCAGCCCCCGAAACAGCGCCGAGCGAGCCCGGGGCGGCTGCAGCTCCCGTTCCCCAGCGGCCGCCGCGGCGTTCTCGAAGGCCGGCGGCGGCTGGAGTGCCGGCCCTGCCGCCCGTGGCGCCGGCCACCCCCGACCGCGCCCATGAGCCCCCGCCGCCAACCTTGCCGCCTGCGCCACCGCGTGTGGCCGAGCGCGCTCCGGATCCGCCGCTCCAGGGCGGCTCCTCCGGTGCTGCCGCCCCGGATGCGACGCCACCCGCTCCCGAGGCGCCCGTGGCCCGCTCGTCGAGCCAGGCCATGGCCTTTTACGAGGCAGGCCGGCAGTACCTGGCGATGGAACGACCGGAGGATGCGGCGCACGCGTTCGCCCGGGCGCTGCGCGCCGACCCAGCTCTCTCAGAAGCTCGGGAGCGGCTTCGCGAAGTCGAGCTCCGGTTCGGCGTCACTTCCGACGTCGTGCCACCCGCGCCGATCCCGTCTCCGAGCGCTTCCGAACGAGAGCCGCTGCCGCTGCCTCCGCCCGAGCCAGCTCCGCCGCCGCCGGTGCGCCCTCCGCCTTCTCCCGAGCCCGTTCCTCCCCCGTCCGCGCCGCCCACCGTGCCTAAAACGGAGCCAAAGCCTCCGCCGGAGCCTCCGGCTCCTGTGGCCCCGCCGCCCGTTGCGCCGGCCGTTCAGTCCGTACCATTCGTGCCGGTGCCGCCACCCGCTCCCTTCGTGGAACCGGCCCAGCCGCCGCCGTTGATTCACCCTGCGCTGCCCCAGGCGCCCGGCGCCCGGCGGCGCGGTCGTCCGTTGCTTCCCCTCGTGATGGGAGGTGTTTTCGCATGCCTGATGTTCGCCCTTCTGAGAAAGAGATTGCGGCCCTGAACGCCCAGCTCGAAGGCCTCCGGTCCGCCTGCGAGCGCCCCATGCGCTGCACGCTCTGCCGGACCCGCACCAAGTTCGTCTTCGGCGAAGGAAACCCTGCCGCCCGCCTGATGTTCGTCGGCGAAGGCCCCGGAGAGCAGGAGGACCTCTCAGGCCGGCCGTTCGTAGGCCCGGCCGGCCAGCTCCTCGACAAGGTCCTGGAGAGTGTCGGCTTCGCCCGCAGTGACGTCTACATCACCAATGTCGTGAAGTGCCGGCCGCCCGGAAACCGCACGCCGACCGACCAGGAGATGGCCGAGTGTGGTCCGATCCTGCTCGAGCAGATCCGCATCATCCGCCCCAAGCTGATCGGCATGCTCGGCAACGTCGCCAAATCGTTCTTCCTGGGGAAGACCGCTCCTGGGATCACTCGTTGCCAGGGGCAGTTCTTCGACTGGAAGGACGGCATCCAGCTCCAGGCGCTCTACCATCCCAGCTTCCTATTGCGCAATCAGCAGCGAACGGTCGGCAGCCCCAAGTGGCAGACGTGGCAGTCGATGAAGGAGCTGCGCCGGCGTTACGACGCGCTGGCGCCGGGGGGGATGCTAGCCGCGCCGCCGCCAGCCACGGAACCCGGTCAGCAGTCGCTATTCTGAGCCTGTCGCTCGCATTTTGCGGGGCCGCTCGCGCCCCGCGTCGAACAGGAGGTACACCGATGAACTGGAAGAGACGCATTCCCGCCGCGGCGCTGGCGCTTTGCCTGCTGCCGGCCGGTGTCTGGGCCGAAGCCTCTACGGCAGCGAGCGCTTCGACGTCCGGGACTGCCGCCCCCGAGGCCAAGCCCGCGGGCAAGAAGGCCGGCCGCCAGTGCGACCGAGTGAAGAAGCACCTGGAGCGCGCCCGCAAGCGGCTGGAGCAGGCCACCAAGCGCATCGAGAAATGTCCCCAGGCCAAGCGCGCCGAGGCGCAGAAGCTCCTCGACGAAGCGGCCGGCCACGTACAATCCGCGGAGAAGCTGATCGCCGAACAGAAATGCGGCGAGGCCGCCCGGGCGCTCAGGCTGGCCAGGATGTCGGCCCAGAAGGCCGCAGCCGCCTGCCGCTCAGGCCGAGGCCCAAAAGGGAGTCTCCCCGGTGGCTCGAAGCCCTCGTCTGGCGACGGTGCGTCTGGCGATCCGGGCAGCGACGGCCCCCCCTAGAACTCCGGACGGTTGCACGAGTGAAACGAGCAGCTGGCTCCGCATGGTCTCCGAGAAGACGTGCGGGGCCAGCCGCGCTCAGGCATCACTCACTCCACCCGGCGCCGCTCTTGCTCGCGCAATCGCGCCAGAAGCTCCAGCGCCGCAGGATGCGACGGCTCCACCACCAGCAGTGACTGGAGCTCCCGCTCGGCCTCCGGCCAGCGTGCGCCCAGCAGGTAGGCGCGCACCAGATCCAACCGGTGGGGGACCTGGGCCGGCTCGAGCACCCTCAGCTGGAGCTTGGCCGCGATCGCTTCCGAGACGTCCGGCGGCTCGAAGAATGGCTGCCGCAGCGGGGCCACGCCCATCGCGCACCGGTACAGCATCTCCAGCTCGCGCGGCCCCGCCCGCAGCTTGGCCGCCGCCCGCGCGTGCTCGAGCGCAGCGATCCGTTCGTCCATCTCGAGCAGCGCGTCGGCAGCCGTCCGCTGCGCGTCGACGTCGGCCGGCAATGCAGCCGCCGCTTCCAGCGCGGCATCGAGCACGGCTTCCCGGGAGTAACGGCGCAGGTTCCCTCGAGCGAACGCCAGCAGCTGCCGGGCGTCGGGGCGCTTCCCCCCCAGGAGCTGCGCGGCCAGCGAGTCGGTGGCGCCGAACCGGTAGCGCGCGTCCGGGAGCGCGACCGACGCCGAGGCGAAGAAGGCGCGTGACGCCAGGAAGTCGACGATGGGGAAGTCGTCCGTATGCACCGCCTGCCCTGCGGAGTACTCGGCCAGCCCCGTTTCGCTGAAACAGGCGAGTGCCGCCAGCGAGAAGAGGTCATTCACGCCTGCCCGCCGCAGGTCCGACGCCACGGCCGGCAGCCCCATCCGGGCCCTGGCCGCGGCAAAATCGGGACGGATCGGCCTCGTGGAGCCGAGAAGCTGGATATCGTTCGTCTCGAGCCTCAGAGCCACGGCGTGAGGGAAAGCGGAGCGAAACGTCTGGAGGAGGATCTTGAACACCTGCTCGTCGAACTCGTAGGTGTGGAGCCACTGCGCCATCACCCCGCCCGGATTGAGCCGATCACGGCAGAGCTCGAAGAACTCCTGGCTGAACAGGCTGGCGACGCCGGCCACCCAGGGGTTCGACGGCTCGGAGACGATGCAGTCGTAGCGATTCGGCGTCCCCAGCAGAAAGGTCCGGGCGTCGTTCACCAGGATGCGCGCGCGGCCGTCGCTCTTCCAGAATCCGCGGTTGATTGATTCGAAGAGCGGGAGCGCCTCTCGCACTGCGGGCGACAGCTCCACACAATCGGCGCGCCGGATCGGGTGGGCCAGCGCCGCGGCCATGGTCGTTCCGCTCCCCAGTCCGATCACCAGGACGTCGCGCGCGTGCGGGTGCAGGACCAGGGGCGCGTGAGCCAGCAAGAGCTGCGTGCGCATGTCCTCCTCGCGTGTGGAGGCGTCCGCCTTTCCGTTCACGCGCAAGGTTCGCGCGCCCGTGCCGAACTCCTCCACCGACACCGTCGTGGTGGCGTCCTCACGGAAGAAGACGACTTGCCGTCTGGGCTTCGACGGTTCGCCGGAGGGCTCCGAGACCGGAGCCCGTCTCAGCCGGAACGCGCCCTGAGTCAGGATCATCGGGTTCCAGGACGGCAGCACGGCGAAGAGGACGGCCAGCGCCGCCGCCGGTGCCCGCATGCCCAGCGCCAACTCGCGAACCGTCATTGCCGAAAGCGCCGCGAACGCCGCGGCGGCCAGGCAACCCAACGCGCCCAGGATCAAGGTGAGCCGTACGCCCAACCCGGGCACCAGAACAACGCCGGCCAGAACGGCGCCTGCGAGCGTACCGGCCGTGTTTGCAGCATAGAGCCTGCCGACGGCCGCCCCGCCGCTCTCCGGAGCGATCGCGCGCGCTGCCAGCGGGAAGGTCCTTCCGAAGAAGAAGGCCGCCGGCAGCATCATCAGCCCGGACAGCACGAACTGCACGGCCTGGAAGGCGCCGAAGCTCCAGCTGGCGCTCGTCTTGATGTGGACGAATGCCGTGGGGAGCCCATGGGCCAGCGGCAAGGCCAGGAGCGCCAGAAAGGCTGCCAGGACCTGGCCACGCACGAAGCCCATCGCCGCCACCCTTCCGGCCACCCCCGGGCCGATCGACCAGGCCCCGGCAGTGATGCCGGAGATGAAGCACGCCAGCATCAGCGCAAAGGAGTGAACAGAGGAACCCAGTAGCATGGCCAGGAGCCGGGTCCACCCGACCTCCAGGGTCATCGAGGCGGCCCCGGATAGAAACGCGCCCGCCAGGATTGGTCGCTCGGCAACGACCTCTCCGGCCTCCGGGCCGTTCGCCCGGCACAGCGCGCCGCCCTCGCCCAGACGTGCGGCCATGAGCGCGATCAGCGCCGCGAGCACATTCAGGCAGGCCGCCAGGTTCAGGCTGGCCCGGAGCCCCAGCCACTCGATCAGCCAGAAGCCGGCGGCCAGGCAGCCCGCCACTGCGCCCAGGCTGTTCGCCGCGTAGAGCGCGGGTAGGTGCGTCGCACCGACCTCGCCCGCCAGGAGCGGCACCGTCCCGCCCATCAGGACGGCCGGGGGCAGGAGAAGTCCGCAGGCCAGCGCCAGCCGGGCCAGCTCCAGCCCCAGGCTCGTTTCTTCGGCGCCCGCGATGGCCCAGGCGTGAAAGGCGCCGACGGCCGAGAGCAGCGCCGGAAACGCCAGCGCGTGCAGCGTGCAGCCGAGCTCCAACCACGCGTAGAGCCGCAGCCGGCGAGGGGATCGCTGGGCCGCGCCCGCAAAGAGCCATCCGCCGAGCGCGATGCCTCCCATGAAGGCCGCCAGCACGGCCGTCACGGCTCCCGTCGTGTTGCCCATCAGCGAGCGCAGGTAGCGCTCCCAGACGACCTCGTAGACGAGGCCGGCCGCGCCCGAGAGGAGAAGACAGAAACCGGCTGCGGCGCGAATCCAGCTCGGCATGCGGCCAGGCTTTCAGGCGATGGGGAGCCTGCCCGCCGTGGCCACCCAGTTGCAGTATCGCGCCAGGCCCGACTTGACGATGAGCGCCGCCAGCACGGGCGCCAAGATTCTGAAAGGTGACGGGACCGCCAGTTCCTTGAGCAGGATGACGATGAGCGGTTCCAGCGAGCTCACCTCGTCCTTGCGCCAGGCCGCGTAAACGGCGCCGTTCTCGCTGCAGATCGTGGCCCGCAGCCTCTGCTTCAACACGTCCAGGAAGTTCTCTCCCCTGAGCCGATCGAGCTCCTCGCCCTCGGCCGTGAGGGTCTCGCCTGCGCGGCTCAACTGCAGGTCCGGGATGCCGAATCGCACCGACAGATCCAGCACAGTCGTTTCATCCATCGAGTCGAGCAGCTCGCCCAGGCGCACCAGCAGCGAGTCGACATCGAAGCGGTGGAACAGCCGGAGCGCCACCGCCGCGTGGCGCTGCAGGTCGGTCCGCGTCAGTTCGCGAAGCTCTGGGGCAACCAGGTTGGCCGGAGCCTCTTCGGGGACGCCCGATTCCTGCCGCAGGGCGTCGTGTAGCCGTCTCAGCTCTTCGGCGTCCGCCTGATGCCCGGACGCGGCAGCGTCGGCCCGCGCCTTGGCCAGCGCCAGCAGCAACCGGGTTCCCCGGGCGTGGAGCTGGTCGGGCGCGATCCCCAGGGTGTTCGCCAGCCGGACGACCTTGCGGAACAGCTCCGCGCGCTTGCGGAAGTGCTGGCCCTGCTGCAGGAAGTGGTCGGCTCCGTCGTAGAGCACGAGCGCCTCCTCGAAGCTGCCCGTCTTCACGGCACGATCGGCTCCCTGCTCGAAGGTGTCCCCTATCCTGAGGAAGTCGTCCGGTGCCCCGCGGATTCCCTCGAGGTTCGCCGTCAACACGTCCGCGCGCGTGAGGCTGGCGTTGCGCAGGTCGGCCCGGCGCATGTCCGCGGAGCGCAGGTTCGCTCCGGTGAGGTCGGCACCTGGCAGAAGCGCGTCCGAGAGGTTGGCGCCGAGCAGGTTCGCGCCCGCAAGCTGCGCGCCCGTCAGGTTGGCGAACGTGAGGTCGGCACCCGTCAGGTCCGTCGCCCGCAGGTCGGCTCCCGACAGGTCGCAGTTGCTGAGAAAGGCGCCCCTGAGGTTCGAGTTGGAGAGGTTGGAGCCAGAGAAGTTGCTCTCCGCCAGATCAGCCTCCATCAAGACGACGCCCTCGAGCTCGGCAAAGATGAGCTCGGAGCGGCTCAGGTCGATCCGCTTGTAGCTGTGCTGGTGGCGCCGCGCGTTGAAGCCGGCGCTGTCGCCCTCGCGCAGAAGCTGCAGGAGCTCCTGCCTCTCGAATTCGTCTTCGTCGACGGAAATGCGACTCATGTTCGGATACCCAGGTGCAACGCCGCCACCCCGAACGTCAAGTTGCGGTATCGGACATTCCGCAGGCCGCAGTCGGCCATCAGGCGTGCCAGCTCCGGCTGGGACGGGAACTCCACGACCGTGCAGGGCAGGTAGGCGTAGGTTCCGGGGCTGGCGCTCAGGGTATCGCCGATGAACGGTAGCACGCGCTGCAGATAGAAAAGGTACAGCTGACGGAAGAGCCCGGGCTCCGGGGTGGTGAACTCCAGGATCGCCACGCGTCCTCCCGGCCGGGTCACTCGTGCCATCTCGCGAATGCCGCGCGCAAGGTCGGCGAAGCTCCGGACCCCGAAGGAGGCCGTCACTGCGTCGAAGACGCCGTCGCGGTACGGAAGCGCCATGCCGTCTGCTGCCGCCAGGCGTGCCACGCGGCCCGCCTTCTGGTGTTTGGCCCGGGCCAGAGATAGCATCGGCGTCGAGAAATCGGCGCCGAAGACGTCCGCCTGGTGCCCGGAAGTTCTCTCCAGCTCGAGCGCCAGGTCGCCCGTGCCCGTGCAGAGATCCAGGACGCGTTCACCCGGCGCCGGAGCGACCTCGGAAGCGGCCACGCGCCTCCACCAGACGTCGAGACATCCGCTCAGAACCCGGTTGGCCAGGTCGTAGCGCGGCGCGATCCGCCCGAAGAGCTCGCGCGCCATGCTGGCGCGCTCAGGACCCGCGGGCACGTGTTGCAGCGTCATCTTCCCTCGTCCGATCGCCCCGCGCAGTGTATCATTGGCGCCTCGGCCCGGCAAGGCGGGCCTCCCGCATGCGTGCATGTCCCGTAGGGAGGCCCCTCGCGTCCGATCGTGCCCAAGCCCCAGCCCGAAATAGAGGGACACACGACTCATTTCCTGATGCGTCGGAGAACCGAGAGCCCACGCGGATCCGGAAAATGAGTCGTGTGTCCCCGCATTTCGCCCCATGGCAGGCCGGGCTCGCCATTGAGACGACGATGTGTTAAGCAACTCGGTGACCGTCTGGTCGGACCGGACGCCTGGAGGGATGCATGGACCCCGCGGACAAAGTCGGGCCTGATCGAGCGACGGCCCGATCCATCCTGTTCGTCAACGACAACGCATCGGTCCGCGGGATGTTCGGCAAGGTGCTCCAGAACGCGGGGTACCGCGTTGCCCTGGTGACCGGCGCCATCGAGGCCCTGGAGCTGCTCGAGCGCGAGTCCTTCTCCTTGGTCGTCACCGACATCCACATGCCCGACCTGGATGGCATCCGCTTCACCCGAATCCTGCGTTCCCCGGCTTACGCCGACCTCAACAGAATTCCGATCTTGATTGTCTCCGGAACATTCAAGGAAGGGCTGAGCAAGGAGCTTCTCGAGGACACCGGAGCCTCCGAGTTCATCTCGCTTCCGTGCCGCATCGAGCACTTCCTCAAGCGGGTCGAGGCCCTGCTCGATCCCTCCGCCGCGACGGAGCCGCGGATGGAGAAGCGAATCCTCATCGTCGACGACGAGGAGCATCTGCTGAGCGTCTACTGCCGTGTGTTGCAGCCCCTGAAGTACCCGATCTACACGGCCCACACAGCGCGCGAGGCTCTCAAAATCGTCGAGACCGAGCACCCGTTCTTCGTCCTGACCGACTACCTGCTGCCGGACATGAACGGCATCGAGCTGCTGCGCAGGATCCTGGCCAGCGATCCGGACACGCTGGTGGCCATGCTCACAGGCCACGGTTCCACCGAGATCGCCGTCGACGCCCTCAAGGCGGGCGCGGTCGACTACCTCACGAAGCCGATCGACAGCAAGAAGCTGCTCGACACGATAAGCTCCCTCATCCGGCGAGGTCAGACCCTCCAGATGACCGGCTACTACAAGCGGAAGGTCTCCCTCCTCGAGGATCAGATCGGCCACCTGAGCGGCTTGCGGCGCTTCCACGAGATCTTGCTCGACACGCTTCCTGCGCCCATCTTCGCCACCGATGACGCGGGTCATGTCGTCTACAGCAATCTCGCCTTTCAAGGCCTGGCTGGCCTGTCGGCTACCCAGCTGCTGGGACGCGCGATGAACGACATCTTCGCAAGGCCGGACTGGCACAAGAACTTGACGACGCCTGCTGCACACGCAGCGGGACCTGCCGTGCTCGAGGCGGCCATCCAGACGCCCTCGGGCGAGCTGCGCACCTTCGAGATCACCTCGACTCCGGTGGCCGCCGGGAACGGGTACCTCGGTACGCCGATCCCGAAGATCGCCGTGCTGATGGAGGACGTCACGGAGGTGCGCCGCGCTGTGGCCCAGGAACGCGCGATGCAGTATCAGCTACAGCGCACCGAGGTGCTGGCGGCGCTCGCTCAGATGATTGCCGGGGCCGCCCACGAGCTCAACAACCCCCTCGCCATCATCCTCGGATACGCCGAGATCGGCTCCAACGAAAGGCTCGACGGGCCCCAGGCCCAGAACGCCTTCGAGAAGATCTACAGCCACGCGCTCCGGTGCCAGAAGATCATCCTCAGCCTCACCGCCTTTGCGCGCTACCGCCACGGCAACAAGGTCTACCTGGACGTGCACGTACCGCTCTCCAACGCGCTCAACCTGATGTCGGGGCTCTTCGAGATGTCCGGGATCCGGCTCGAGTACACCCCGCAGCAGGGGCTGCCCCTCATCGCGATCAACGAAGCCGAGAGCCAGGAAGTCTTCGCCAACATCCTGGACAACGCCTACAAGGCCCTCAATGAGAGCCAGCAAGCCGGCGTCGTGCGCGTCGAGACATTCCAGGTGCCGGGACCGCATCCCGCAGTCGCCGTCCGGATCTTCAACGACGGTCCCTGGATAGCTGAGGAGAATTTGCGTCAGCTCTTCAGGCCCTTCTTCACGACGCGAGGCGTCGGAAAGGGGCCTGGATTGGGGCTGGCGGCCTGCCACGGCATCATGGAGCAGCACGGCGGCCGGATCGAGGTCGAAAACATCCACCCCTGCGGCGTGGCCTTCACGCTCTACTTCCCGATTTCAGAGCCCGCGAGTTGACGCCGGGCGTCAAGCGCAACGGTCGCCTGGTCCCGCTGTCCGGGCTCAGGCTGCCTTCGATTGGCCCAGGTCGGTTGATTGGCGATCCAACCACGCGAGCGCGCTGGCCGGGCTGGCAAACTCCATTGCCACCGCGTTGCCGTCGCGCGTCAGGACCAACCCGGTGCCCGGTCTCAACGCATTGAGCAGGATCTTCAGGCGGGCTCCATTGTAGATGCCCACGTAGAACCGCTCCTTGCCCACTCGCAAGTCGAATCGATACTGCGTACCGGCTGCCCTCATCGTTCAATCCTTCCGTCGACAGTACAAAAAACGCTCCAAAATCAAAGAATACCAGTGATTTCGGCCGTTTGCACGCCCTGCCGACGGACATTTCGCCGCTTTCCGTCCGATTGCTTCGCGACTCGACTTCAGCCGCGGCCGGACCTGGTAGCCCCAAGGGGAATCGAACCCCTGTTTCCGCCGTGAGAGGGCAGCGTCCTAACCGCTAGACGATGGGGCCCAGCGTGTGCCTGATGATCGCACGCCCAGAGCCGTTTGTCAAGGATCAGAATTGAGAAGCGAGAAGGTGGAATCTGGAAGATGGAAGGTGGAAGGCACTGGCCACGCCGCACGAGCTGGCGCAGGCCGTCCAACCTGCAGGTGTCACAGGCTGCACATGCCCCCATGGCCTGCCGCCACACCCTCTCCTCACCCCCAACCGAGTGCCCCTGCGTCCGAACCGACTCCGGCCCCCCGCTTCTACCTTCCCCCTCGCGCCTGCCACCTGAGGTCCGAATCCTGGTTCCTGAAGCCTCCCCCCTCAAGCCTCAACCCTCAAGCCTCAAGCCTCAACCCTCAACCCTGCTTCCTCTCCCCGGCCTCGATCTTCGCCCACGTGTCCCTCAGCGTCACCGTACGGTTGAAGACCAGCTTCCCGGGCTGCGAGTCGACCGTGTCGACGCAGAAGTACCCGAGCCGCTCGAACTGGTGCCGGCTGCCCGGAAGGGCATTGGCCAGCCCCGGCTCGACCTTGCAATCCGAGAGCCGCTCCAGCGACCCGTCATTGAGGTTCTGCCGGTAGTCCCCGCTGCCCTCACCCGGGTTCGGTGTCGCAAAAAGCTTGTCGTAGAGCCGCACCTCGGCATCCACAGCGTGCGCGGCGGAGACCCAGTGGATGGTCGCCTTCACTTTCCGTCCGTCCGGCGACGCTCCCCCTCGCGAGGCCGGGTCGTAACTGCAGCGGAGCTCCACCGGCCGCCCCTCGCCGTCCTTCAGCACGCGGTTGCAGGTCAGGAAGTAGGCCGACCTCAGCCGCACCTCCTTGCCCGGGGAGAGTCTGTAGTACTTGGGCGGCGGGACTTCCCGGAAGTCGTCCTGCTCGATGTAGAGCTCCCTCGAGAAGGGGACCTTGCGCGTCCCGGCCGCCGGGTCCTCAGGGTTGATCGGCACGTCGAACTCCTCGACCTGGCCCTCGGGGTAGTTCTCGATGACGACCCTCAGCGGCCTCAGTACGGCCATCGCCCTGGGCGCGTGGAGGTTCAGGTCCTCACGGATCGCGTGCTCCAGCATTCCGATGTCGACCACGCTGTCCGTCCGGGCCACGCCAATGCGCTCGCAAAACGTTCGGATCGCTTCGGGCGTGTAACCCCGGCGCCGCATGCCGCGCAATGTTGGCATCCGCGGGTCGTCCCAGCCGCTCACGTGGCCCTCCTGCACCAGCTCCAGTAGCTTGCGCTTGCTCAGCACGGTGTAGTTGAGGTTGAGCCGGGCGAACTCGATCTGCTGCGGGTGGCAAGGCACGTCCAGGTTGTCCAGGAACCAGTCGTACAACTCCCGGTTGTTGGCGAACTCCAGCGTGCAGATCGAGTGCGTGATCCCCTCGATCATGTCCGAGATGCAGTGCGCGAAGTCGTACATCGGGTAGATGCACCAGGCGTCACCCGTGCGGTGGTGCGGCGCCTTCTTGATGCGGTACATCGCCGGGTCCCGCATGCAGATGTTCGGCGACGCCATGTCGATCTTGGCCCGCAGCACCCGCGAGCCCTCGTCGAACTCGCCGCCCCGCATGCGCGCGAAGAGCTCGAGGTTCTCCTCCACGCCTCGGTTCCGATACGGGCTATCCTTCCCCGGCTCCGTGAGCGTCCCGCGGTGCTGGCGGATCTCGTCGGCCGACAGGTCGCAGACGTAGGCTTTGCCCTTGCGGATCAGCTCGACCGCATAGTCGTGGAGCTTCCCGAAGTAGTCGGAGGCGTAGTAGAGCCGATCCTCCCAACTGAACCCGAGCCAGCGGACGTCCTCCTCGATCGACTCGACGTACTCCACCTCTTCCTTGGCAGGGTTTGTATCGTCGAACCGCAGGTTGCACGTGCCGCCCGGAAAGTCCCGTGCGATGCCGAAGTTGAGGCAGATCGACTTGGCGTGCCCGATGTGCAGATAGCCGTTGGGCTCAGGGGGGAAGCGCGTCGCCACGCGTGCCCCGTTCTTGCCCGTGCGAAGGTCCTCGCCGACGATGGTTCGGATGAAATCTCCCGACGGCTTCGCGGCCGGCTCGGTGCCATCCCGTCCCATGCCCGCCGGCTTCTCGCGCGACTCGCTCACGCTCTCACCTCGAGGCCGCCCCGCAAACGGCGGCGATCCGGTCGATGGTCCTTCGCTTGCCAAGAACCTCGATGACCTGGAAGATCGGCGGGCTTGCCTTGCGGCCCGTCAGCGCAATTCGAAGCGGCTGGGCCACTTCGCCCAGCTTCAGCGACTTCTGCTCGCACCAGCTCCGGAAATCCTGCTCCAGCCGCGTCGCCTCGAAGTCGGTGCGGGCGGCGAGCCAGTTCGAGACCTCGCCCAGGAGCGCGCTCTTCTCCGGTGCCGATACGGCTTCCAGGAGTCCGCTCTCGAACTCCACCCGCTCCGTCAGGAACGGCCGTACCTGGTCGAGCAGCTCCGCCAGCGTCCGGGCCCGCGTCTTGAGACTCCCCATCGCCCGGCTTGCGCAGTCGGCATCCGCCATCAACCCGGCCTCGGGGCGCTTCGTGAATCGCGCGTAGTCGAGGGCCTGGGCGCACAGATCGCCGTCAGCAAGGGCTTTGAGGTGCTGCGCGTTGACCCAGAGGAGCTTCTCGGGGTTGAAGACGGCCGCGGCCGGGTTCACCTCTTCGAGCTCGAAGAGTCGGATCATTTCGTCGAGCGTGAAGACCTCCTGATCGCCGTGTGACCAGCCCAGCCGCGCCAGGTAGTTGAGCAGCGCCGGCGCCAGGATTCCCTGCTCCCGGAACTGCCGCACCGAGGTCGCCCCGTGCCGCTTGGAAAGCTTCGTCTTGTCACTGCCCAGGATCATCGATACGTGGGCGAACGCCGGTGCCGGCTTCCCCATCGCCTGGTAGAGCAGGATCTGCTTCGGCGTGTTCGCCAGGTGATCTTCGCCCCGGATCACGTGAGTGATGCGCATGTCGGTGTCGTCCACGACCACCGTGAAGTTGTAGGTCGGAGTGCCCTCCGAACGCACCAGAATCCAGTCGTCCACCTCTTCGGAGCGCACCACGACCTTTCCCCGCACCAGGTCGTCGATCTCGATGGCCCGGGCCTGAGGCACCTTCAGCCGGAGAACGAACGGGCCCGCTCCTGGCGGTGGGGACGAAAGCTCGCGGCACGTCCCCGGGTAGCGATAACCCTTGCCCTCCGCCTCGGCCGCCGCCCGGTCGCGCTCGATCGCCTCGGCCGTGCAGTAGCACCGGTAGGCCGCCCCGGCCGCCAGAAGCTGCGAGGCCACTGCCTCGTAACGACCCATGCGCTCCGTCTGCCGCTCCACCGGCTCGTCGGACCGCATCCCCATCCACTCCATCATCTCGAAGATCTCAAGCTCCGACTCCTTGGTGGAGCGGGCGCGATCGGTATCTTCGATCCGGACTATGAAGCGTCCGTTGTTGTGTCGCGCGAACAGGTAATTGAACAGCGCCGTGCGGGCTCCGCCCAGGTGGAGTGCGCCGGTGGGGGACGGCGCAAAACGTACGCGCACACCCGGATTCAGGGACGCCATGAAAGATCCGACCTCCAATCGAAGATGGGACGCCCAGCTTATCACAGGGGAGCGTCACTTGACATGACGGGGCGCTCCTCACTATGAAAGGAGCAAGAATGAGCCTGCTCCGTCTTGCCCGCGCGGCCCTCGCGTTCAGCGCGCTTCCGGCAGGGTTGCTCGCCGCGCCACTGGCGGGGCCGACCCCAACCCTGGAGAAGGTCGCGCCGACTTCGCTCACCAGCGGGCCGGTCTTGCTCCTGCGCGTACCCTACCTGGAGCAGTTACCCAGGATCGACGGTTCCCTGGCCGATCTACCGATGGCGCCCTCCCTCGAGATGGGCAAAACGCGCCTCTACCTGGGCTGGACCCCCGAGCGGCTCTACGTCGGCGTCTCGGTCGTCGACCCGACGCTCACGTCGCTGCGGCAGTCCGACTCCACCAGCGCCGACGCCGCCATCGTCACCCTGGGTGGCGCGGAGCTCTTCCTTTCGTCGACCCGCGGCGACAGACCCGTGTACAAGCGCTTCAAGTCGGGGAAACTGGACCGAAACCTTTTCCATCGCCGCAGGGGACCCGAAGGCACCGAGGTGGCGGTGCGCCGCGCCGAGGAGCAGAACGAGGTCGCCTACGAGCTGGCAGCGCCGTGGCTGACGCTGGCCGGCGCCCTGCCCGCCGGCGAGGCGCCGATTCCATTCGGGTTCCGCATCCGCGATCGCACGGCCGACAAGGTGGTCGAGCTACCCTTCGTCGCGGCTGGCCAGCCTGCCGGGACGCACCTGGTCCTGCAGCTTGCTCCCCCGGGTCCGGGCAAGCTCGTGGCGCGTCTCAGCGCAGAGCAAGAGGTCGTCCCCCCGGGCTCGGACCCAAAGGTGCATCTGGGGTTTCACCAGACCGACGCTGCTGCCGCCAGCCCATTGCGGGTTCTTCTGGACGGCAAGCTCCTCTGGGCAGGCGACGTCGCGCTCCAGGGCGATCCCTCAACCTATCGCCTCAAGGGATTGGCGTTGTCCGCAGGCGCCCACCGCCTCGAGGTCCGCTTGGGCGAGCGCTCTCTGGCCGGGCTGACACTGGTGGCCCTGGATGCCGGCTCCGTGCGCGCGCGGCTCTCTGGAGCCCGTTCCCGGCTCGCGAGCTGGACAGCCGGCCATCCCGCCAGCCGCATCGCCGTGCATTGCGAGAACCTGGCCGCAGAAGTCGCCGCCGGCCTGGACGCAGAGCATCTGACCACGGTCCTGGCCTCTCGCATCACTTCCGACCTCGACGACCTCGAGTCGACCCTCGCCGCTGCCATCGCCGGGCGGCCGGCGTACCAGGGCCGATCGGGCGTGCTTCGCCGCGCCTATCGCTCCTCCCTCGACGGGACCCTGCAGCCGTACGCCGTCAGGCTCCCGGCCGGACTCGAGGCCGGCACCAAACGGCCCCTGCTCGTGGCCCTCTCCGATCTGAACGACGACGAGACCAGCTTCTTCGGCTCGGGGGACCTCTCGGCCGCCGCCGACAAGCACGGCTTCTTCGTTCTGGCCCCCCACGGCCGAGGGTTGGAGGCGACCTATCGAGGCCCCTCTGCTCTCGATGTCGACGAAGCCATCGAGGACGTGCTGGCGACGCTGCCGGTCGACACTGAGCGGATCTTTCTGGGCGGTGTGGCGGAAGGGGGCACCGCCGCCCTCGAGCTGGCCCTTCGCAAGCCGGACCGCTTCTCGGGCATCGCGGCGTTCGATCCCGTGCCCGATCAGGTCGCAGCGTGGACCCAGGAATGGCGCAAGGAGCCGCCACTGTGGCTCGCCGGGCTCTTCGAGTCCCGTAGCGCGCTGACCCACGCCCGCAACGCCGCCGGAATGTCAGTCTTCCTGTCCTGCGCCGCAACCAACCCGACGCTCAAGGCTCAGGTATCCAAGCTCGCGCGCATCCTCAAGGACGAGAGCGTTCGTCATCAGCTCGTCGACGCAGGCCCCGATGCAGGCACCACCGCTTCCTGGGAGGCCGCCCTCGCGTTTCTCGAGGCCTCCGCCCCGCAGCGAATTCGGCAAAAGGTCACCTTTGTGACGAGCCGCCTGAGCTACGGCCGTGCCTGGTGGACCGAGATCGAGGACGTCCGGGTTTACGGACTCGTTTCATCCGTTCAAGCGGAACGCTCCACCGACGGCGCCTCCCGGGTCGAGCTCGAGAATGTGACGGCCCTCGCTCTCTCGACTGCAGGCACCTCGGTCGTCACGGGCGCTGCCCTGGAGGTCACCGTCGATGGCACGCAGCTGGCTTTGCCGACCGGCCCCGACGGATGGGCCCGCATGCACGTGACTGCCGGAAAGTGGAGCGCCGGCGCCTCTCCGCCCTCGACCACCCTGCGCAAGCGCGCGGGTCTGGAGGGCCCGATAGAGCATGCCTTCAGTTCGCCGTTCATTTACGCCTTCGGCGACATGGGGCCGGACGCGGCTGCCGTCGAGCGCGTCGCCCGCGAAAGCGCCCGGCGCTGGGAGCAGAAGTTCAACGGGAAGGTCATCGTAAAGCCCGAATCCGCCATCACCAAGGAGGACGAGGCCGGCCGCAACCTGGTCCTCTTCGGTACTCCGGCGGCTAGCAAGCGGCTCCCCGAGCTGCTCTCGGCGATGTCCGTTCGCATCACCACGTCCGCAATCGAAGTTGGGAAGGCCAGGTACGAAGGAACGGTGCTGGGTCTGCAACTGGTCGGTCCGAACCCCAGGCAGCGCACCCGGTATGCCGTCGCGGTCACGGGCAACTCAGTCGCCGCGCTCGAGCTGCTTGCCGGCCACGACTGGCGCAAGCCGGACTACCTCGTCGTCGATCTCAACTATCTCGAGGACTCGCCGGCCAGCGCGCTCGGCACCGGCTACTTCGACCTCGACTGGAAGCCCTGAGCCGGTCCCCCGCTAGCGCGGTCACCCGCTCAGGTCGCTCGCGCCGCGGCGGCTCAGTTCGCCCACATCCACCAGAGGCTGGTGCCAAAGAGGTTCACGAACGCCAGTGGCGTGAGCACCTTCCAGCACATGTACATCATCTGGTCGATCCGGAGCCGCGGCAGGGTCCACCGCAGCCAGAGCATCACCAGGAACAGCACCCCGGTCTTGGTGAGGAACCAGAACAGGTGCGGGAACGTGCGCCAGAGCAGAAGTCCGGCCAACGTCAGTACGGCGAAAAAGAGCGCTTCGCTGAACTGCCGGCGCTCCCAGAAGCTCGTGAAACGCCAAAGGAGAAACAGGCCCAGCGCCAGCCACGCCAGCAAGCGCGGCAGTCCCATCATCCCGAGCGTGCGGAAGGCAGGCGGCAGGTAGCCGCCCAGGAACAGCGTCGCGGCGACGCCGCACGAGAGCAGCATCGCCGAGTACTCCGCGATGAAGAAGAGGCTGAAGTTGATGCCCGAGTACTCCGTGTGATAGCCGCCCACGAGCTCTGATTCCGCCTCGGCGATGTCGAACGGCACGCGGTTCGTCTCTGCCAGGCTCGAGATGAAGAAAACCAGGAACGCCAGCGGCATGAACGGGAACGCCTGGAACAGGTTCCAGTGGAGGATGCCCCCCCCTTGGTTGCCGACGATCTCCTGCAGCGAGAGGCTGCCGGAGAGCATCAGCACCGGGAGCATCGAGAGCCCGAGCGGCACTCCGTAGCTCACCACCAGCGCCGCCGATCGCATCGCCCCGTAAAGCGGCCACTTCGAGTTGGACGCCCAGCCGGCCATGATGATCCCGACCACGCCCAGGCTGGTCACGGCCGTGATGTACAGAACGCCGATGTCGAGGTCGGCCAGCTGCGCTCGGGAGCTGAACGGCAGCACGGCATACGCCGTGAATGCCGCCAGGAACACCAGCGGCGGCGCCAGGATGAAGAGCGGCTTGTCCGCCATCGTCGGGATGATGTCTTCCTTGAGCATCAGCTTCACGCCGTCAGCCAGCGACTGCAGCCAGCCGTGCCAGCCGACCCGCATCGGGCCCAGGCGATCCTGGATGTGACCGGCGACCTTCCGCTCTGCCCAGACCGCCACCATCCCGTACACCAGCACGAACGTCAGGAGCGCAACGCCCGCGATGACCATCAACGCGAATCCGAGGAAGTCGGCGTTGAAGATGTGGGAGAAAGCGTGGTTCTCCCAGATGTGCTTCTGCAGGTGGCGGACTCCGTAGCTATCGTTCATCTTTTGACTCCCGAAGGGTAGTGACTGCTCCAGAAGGGGGGGCGGACCCAGGCTCAGCGGTCGATTTCACCCATCACGATGTCGAGGCTGCCCAGGGTGGCGACCAGGTCGGCGATCATCATGCCGTCGGAGATCGCCGGCAACACGCACAGGTTCGAGAGGCTGGGCGAGCGCGCCTTCACACGGTACGGCCGCTCCGTGCCGTCGCTGATGATGTAGAACCCGAGCTCTCCCTTGGAGCTCTCCGAACGAACGTAAACCTCGCCCTTCGGCGGCTTGAAAGCCTTCGGCACCTTCGCGCGTACGTCACCCTTTTCGGGCATCGACTTGAGCACCTGCTTGATGATGTCGCACGACTGCTCCATCTCCCGGATGCGAACCATGTAGCGATCCCAGCAGTCCCCGACGGAGCCCTTCTCGCCCATTCCGATCGGGATATGGAAGCGCAGCCGCGGGTAGAGCCCGTACGGCTCGTCCACGCGCGTGTCCCGCCGCACCCCGCTGCCGCGCAGCACCGGCCCCGTGCAGCCGTAGTCGACAGCCATGTTTGCCGGGATGACGCCGATGTTGGCCGTGCGCCGGATGAAGATGTAGTTGTACGTCAAGAGCTCGTTGAACTCGTCGATCCGCTTGCGGAAGAAGTCGACGAATTCATGACAGCGCTTCACCCAGCCTTCGGGCAGATCGGCAGCCACGCCGCCGATGCGGAAGTAGCTGTAGGTGAGGCGCGCGCCGCAGACCATCTCGAAGAGGTCTAGGATCTTCTCTCGCTCGTCGAGCGCATAGAAGAACGGCGTGAAGGCTCCCAGGTCCAGCCCGTAGGTCCCGAACGCGATCAGGTGGCTGGCAATCCGGTTCAACTCGCCGACCAGGATGCGGATGTACTCCGCGCGCTCCGGCACCACCACGTTGCCCAGCTTCTCCACCGCCAGGCAGTACGCCCAGTTGCAGTTCATCCCGGCCAGATAGTCCATGCGATCCGTGTACGGAATCATCATCTGGTAGGTGCCCGATTCGCCGTACTTCTCCGCGCACCGGTGCAGGTACCCGATCATCGGCGCCACGTCGCTCACGATCTCGCCGTCGGTCCGCAGCATCAGGCGCAACACGCCGTGCGTGCTGGGGTGCTGCGGCCCCATGTTGACGTAGATCTCCTGGCTTCTGAACTCGCGACTGCTAGTCATGGCACTTGATCCCTCGGTACTCGGTCGGGAAGACGTAGTCCTTGCGGAGCGGGTAGCCGACCCAGTCCTGCGGAAGCAGGATGCGCCGCAGGTTGGCGTGTCCCGTGAAGACGATCCCGAAGAGGTCGTAGGCCTCCCGCTCATGCCAGTTCGCCGTTCGCCACACGCGCGAGACCGTCGGCAGCTTCGGGTCCTCCCTCGGCACCATCGCCTTCAAGATGAGCCGGTGGTGCTTGGTGCTCGAGTGCATGTGGTAGACCACCGCCAGGTGCTCCGGCGGGTAGTCGACGCCCGAAAGACACATCAGCTGGTCGAACTCCAGGCTGCTGTCCTCGCGACAGAAGAGCGCCACGTCCTGCACCGCAGCCGCCGACACCGTCACAGACGGCTCCCCGGACGCCGGGGTCGCAAGCTCCAGCACCTGGTCACCGAACCTCTTCTTGAGCGCTTCGAATAACTCCTGGATCTGCATCGCCTCTCACCCTCCCCGGACCGCGCGGCCCGGGTCGAATCTCATGCCTGGTACTCCTTGGGAAGCGGAGCCAGCTTCTGCGTCTCCAGCTCGTACTTGCGGGTCGTCTCGTCGATGACCGACTTCTCCTGGGGCGTCAGCCGCCGCAGAACCTTCTGGTGGCGGATCTTCTCCTGCAGCTTCAACAACCCGTCGAACAAAGCCTCCGGCCGCGGCGGACAGCCCGGCACGTAGATGTCGACCGGGATGATCTTGTCCACGCCCTTGAGCACGTGGTACCCGTGCTCGTAGTACGGGCCGCCGGCGCTGGCGCAGACCCCCAGCGCCATCACGAACTTCGGCTCGGGCATCTGCTCGTAGAGCCGCTTGATCCGGATCGCCATCTTGTAGGTGACCGTCCCCGCCACGATCATCAGGTCCGACTGTCTCGGAGTCGCTCGAAACGCGCCCGCGCCAAACCGGTCCAGGTCGTACTGTCCGGCCCCCACGGCCATCATCTCGATGGCACAGCATGCCAGGCCGAATGTCATCGGCCAGATCGATGACAGCCGGCACCAGTTGATCATCTCGTCGACCGTGCTGAAGACGACGTTCTCTTCGAAGCGGTTCTCCAGGATGGGCATCGTCACCATGTCCTCACGCCTTCCTCACCGACTTGACCCACTCCAGGAGCCCCTGCGCCCAGAGGTAGGCAAGTCCGACCAGCAGCACCAGCACGAAAGTGAACATCTCCCAGAACGGCACGCACCCCTGGGTCTTGTAGAGCGACTTGAACACCACGGCCCACGGGAACATGAACACGATCTCCACGTCGAACACCACGAACACCAGCGCGACGGAAAAGAAGCGCGCGTTGTACTGGATCCAGCTCGTCCCCACCGGGTTCTCGCCGCACTCGTAGGCGACCAGCTTCTGCGGGTTTGGCTTCGACGGCCGCAGCAGCTTGGGCAACGCCACCATGAACAGGACGTTGCCGATTCCCAGCGCCACCAGGACCAGAACTGACAGGTAATCGAAGTGCATCGTCGTCCCTCAATGCGCGATCAGGCTCGAGATGGAGGTGCTGCAGTACTCGTAGAGCCGCGACCAGCAGATCCCGAAGATCAGAACCGGCACCGTCAAGCTCGCAATCAGCACGTTGTAGCCGCACGGCATCGGACCGGCCGCGAGCATCTCGGCCTTCGGCTCCCGGAAGTAGAACGCCTTCATGATCCGCATGTAGTAGAAGAGCGAGATCGCCGTGTTGATCGCTCCCACCAGTGCCAGCACGAAGTAGCCCTTCTGGATCACGGCCGCGAAGACGTAGAACTTCCCGATGAAACCCGCCGTCGGCGGCAGCCCTGTCAACGAGAACAGACAGATCGCCATGCAGACCGACGCCAGCGGGAAGAGCTTGCCCATCCCGGTCAGCTCGTCGACCTGCTCGCTCTGGTATAGATTGAACAGCGCCACCACCACCGTGAAGGCGCCCAGGTTCGTGAACATGTAGGCGAAGAGATAGAAAAGAACGGCCTCCGCGCCTGCCACGTTCAGCACCGCAACGCCCATCAGCATGTAGCCCGCGTGTGCGATCGCCGAGTAGGCCAGCATGCGCTTGATGTTCGCCTGGTTGAGCGCCGCCAGGTTGCCGACCGTCATCGTCATTGCCGCCAGGAACGCCAGCAGGTCCCCGGCCCACGGAATCGCCTGCGTCTGGTCCAGGCTGAGCGTCCCGAGGAGCAGCCGCAGCAGGAGCGCCAGCCCCGCTGCTTTCGTCCCGACCGAGAAAAACGCCGTCACCGGCGTGGGCGAGCCCTCATAAACGTCGGGCGCCCAGTAGTGGAACGGGAAGAAGGCTATCTTGTACCCCAACCCCACGAAGACCAGCGTCAGTGGCAAGAGCAACAGGTGCAGGTCGGGGAACTGCGCGAGCGCCGTCCTCTGGGCCATAAGACCCATGTCGAGCGTGCCAAGCAGCCCGTACATGAGCGACAGGCCGAAGAGCATCACGCCCGAGCTGACTGCCCCGAACAGCACGTACTTGTAGCCAGCCTCGGTGCTTCGCGGATCGCCTCGCGTGTAGCCGGCCAGGACGTAGCTCGAAAGGCTCATCATCTCGAAGCTGAGATAGACCATCATCAGGTTCATCGAGCTTGCCAGGAACATCATCCCGCTGGTCACGCCCAGCAAGAAGCAGTTGAACTCCATCCAGCGCTTGCCGTGGATCTCCACCGAGCCCGCGCTGTAAAGCACCGCGGCCAGGGTCGAGACCAGGAACAGGATCTTGAAGAGCTGGCTGAACGGATCGACCTGCAACAGCCCGTTGCCGATCGACACACGGCCCACGACCGCCGGCTCGAAGAAGGTGACCACCGAGAAGAACAGCGCAGTGACCAGCCCGAGCACGCTCAGATCGGCGAGCCGGCGCCGGTCAGTCGTGCCCAGCAAGTAGCTGAGGATGAGGACGAGGATCGTTCCGCAAACGATCCACTCCGGTAGCAGGTAATCCAGGTTCAGTAGACTGGCTCTCATCGAGGCGTCCCTTTCTCACCAGAAGAATGTGAGCAGGTGCGTGAGGCTCGGATTCATCAGATCGAGCACGGGGGAGGGGTAGAGCCCCAGAATCACCACGATCACTGCCAGCGGCGTCAGGCAGAAAATCTCCCGGGGGCTCAGATCCGGCAGCGCCGCGTACTTGGCGTTCACTTCACCCAGGAACACACGCTGCAGCGTCCAGAGCATGTAGGCAGCGCCCAGAACGATGGCGGCCGTGCCCAGGATCGTGATGGTCATGAACGCCTGGAAAGACCCGATGAAGACCAGCGCCTCGCTGATGAAGCTGGACAGTCCCGGCAGCCCGAGCGCCGCAAAGAAAGCCAGCGTCACGAACCCCGTGTAGGTCGGCATCACCTGGGCCAGGCCGCCGAATCCGTAGATGTCACGGTGGTGTGCCCTGTCGTAGATCACGCCGACCAGCAAGAAGAGCATGGCCGTCACACAGCCGTGGTTGAACATCTGCAGCACACCGCCGTTCACCGCCGCGGCCGCTCCGGGATTCCCCGGCACGGTCGCCGCCGCGATGCCCAGCATCACGAATCCCATGTGGCTGATGGACGAGTAAGCGACCAGCTTCTTCAGGTCCGTCTGCGCCATCGCCACCAGCGCTCCGTAGACCATGTTGATGAACGCCAGCACGGCCATCGGGATCGCCAGGAACTGCGCGGCCTCGGGGAAGATCGGGTAGTTGAACCGGAGGATGCCGTACGTCCCCATCTTCAGCAGCACTCCCGCCAGGATGACCGATACGGCGGTCGGCGCCTCCACGTGGGCGTCGGGCAACCACGTGTGGAACGGGAAGACCGGCACCTTGATGGCGAAGGCGATGTAGAAGGCGATGAAGACCAGCCACTGGAAGGGAGGATTCCACTCCTGCGGGCGGGTCTTGCCGATTTCGGCCAGCCGGACGATGTCGAACGTGTGCGGCGTGGTCCAGAAGTAGAGGCCGATGATGCCGAGGAAGAGCAGGACGCTACCGGCGAGGGTGTACAGAAAGAACTTGATCGCCGCGTACTCCCGCCGGGGACCGCCCCAGATGCCGATGAGGAAGTACATCGGCAGGAGCATCACTTCCCAGAAGACGTAGAAGAGGAAGAAGTCGAGGGCGCAGAACGTGCCCATCATGCCGGTCTCGAGCAACAGGAAGAGCGCCATGTAGCCCTTGAGGCCCTTCTCGATGTTCCAGCTCGCCAGCGTGCAGATGAACGAAAGCAGCGCCGTGAGCAGAACCATCGGCACCGACAGGCCGTCGACGCCGATGTAGTACTCGATGTTGAAGGCCGGCAACCACGGCGCCCGCTCCACGAACTGCATCGCGGTCGAGCCGCGGTCGAACTGCATGAACAGGAGCACCGCAAGCGCCAGCGGCACGGCGGCAGCGCTGGCAGCGACCGTCTTGAGGACCTTCTCCTCTCGACTCGGCACGCAGAGCACGGCAATCGCGCCCAGGAGCGGCACGAAGATCATCAGTGTCAGGAGATAGCTGCCCATCGAAACCTTCCTCCTCCGAGCTTCAGTACACCAGTGAGAGAGTCAAGACGAAGATGAGGGTCAACGCGAAGGCCGCAACCAGATACTCCTGGATGCGCCCCATCTGGATCCGGCGAACCTGCTGGCCGATGTCGAGGACCGAGTCCCCGAACCAGTTCACGAGGCCGTCGACGATGTAGAAGTCGATGCGCCCGGCGATGTCGCTCACGACAACCGTCGCCCGCGCAATCCAGTTGACGATCCCGTCGATGACGCCCAGGTCGAATCGCGCCAGCCACTCCTCGAATGCCAGGAGCGGCCGGACAATCAACGCGTCATAGAACTCGTCGATGTAGTACTTGTTCTTGAGCCATCGGTAGACCGTCGGGAATCGCTCGGCCATGGCGTCGGCGCTGATGGCTTGCTTGTAGTACATCAGGAACGAGAGGCCGAACCCCAGGGCTACTGCCAGCAGCGAGGCCAGCATCGCGATCGTGTGCGCCGAGCTGTGATGGCCGCCATCCCCATGCTCCACTCCGTGCCCGGCCAGCGCCGCCGCCGCGTGCGACGCGGGCGCGTAGCTGGCCAGCGACGGCTTCTGGACCATCTCCTCGAACCAACCTCCCCAGCCGGCCGACACCGACAACCCGGCCAGGATCACCAGCGGCAGCACGATCCCTGCGGGCGATTCGTGCGCGTGGTCGTACTTGTGGTGATCGCGCGGCTGACCGAAGAACGTCAGGAAGATGAGCCTGAACATGTAGAACGTCGTGATCGCCGCGCCTGCCGCCGCCACGAAGAACAGCGGCAGGTGGCGCTTGTGCTCCAGCCCGAACTGCAGGCAGGCCGCCAAGATCGCGTCCTTGCTGAAGAAGCCCGACAGCGGCGGCACTCCGCAGAGCGCCATCGTTGCCACCAGCATCGTCAGGAAGGTCCACGGCATCTTCTTGCGCAGCCCCCCCATCTCAGGCATCTCCTGCGAGTGCAGGCTGTGGATCACGCTGCCGCTTCCCAGGAAGAGGCACGCCTTGAACCAAGCATGGGTCATCAGGTGGAAGAGCCCCGCCGTGTAGCCGCCCACCCCCAGTCCCATCACCATGTAGCCGAGCTGGCTGACCGTCGAGTAGGCCAGCACGCGCTTGATGTCGGTCGCCGTGATGGCGATGGTGCCGGCGAAGAAGGCCGTGATGCAGCCCGTGTAGGCGATCACGATCAGCGCTTCCGGCGTGAAGAGCGGGTAGAGCCGCCCCACCATGTACACGCCTGCCGCTACCATCGTGGCCGCGTGGATCAGGGCCGAGACAGGCGTCGGGCCCTCCATCGCGTCCGGTAGCCAGACGTGCAGCGGGAACTGCGCCGACTTGCCGACCGCCCCGCAGAAAAGGCAGACACCGGCCAGCGTCAGCCAGCCGACGTCGACCAGCCCCAGCAGGCTCGCGCTCCCCGTGACCTTGCCGGCCGCCACCGCAGCGAAGACGTCGTGATAGCCGAACGTGCCGAGCTGCGTCCAGAGGATCATGATCCCGAGGAAGAAGCCGACGTCTCCCACCCGGTTGGTGAGGAAGGCCTTCTTGGCGGCGTCCGCTGGAGCCGGTTTCTCGCTCCAGAACCCGATCAGGAAGTAGGACGACAGGCCCACCAGCTCCCAGAAGCAGTAGAGGAACAGCAGGTTGTCCGAGAGCACCAGTCCCAGCATCGAGAAGCTGAAGAGCGACAGGTAGGCGAAGAAGCGGGGGTACTTCGGATCGCCGTGCATGTACGAGGTCGAGTAGACATGCACCAGCGCCGAGACGCCGCAGACGACCACCAGCATCACGGCCGTGACGTTGTCGATCAGCAGGCCGACCTGGATGTGATTGGCTCCCACCGTGAACCAGTCGAAGACCCAGCGATACCCCCAGCCTGGATTGCGCACGCTCAGCGCCTCGCGGGCGATGAAGCACGAGCCCACGAGCGAGAGCACGATCGCCGTGATCGACACCCAATCGCCCCCGCGGGGCAGCTGGCGCCCCCGGAAGATCTGGATCACGAACGCGGCCAGAGGAAGAAGCAGGACCAGCAGCGCGACGTCTATTGCGAGTGAATGGGTCATTTCAATCCAACCTTGCCTCCGGCGGCCTCACGCCCGCTCGTGGGCGTCGTCTCCGGGGACCTCGTCCTTCAAGAGACTGACCTTGTCCACTTCGATCGTGTCGAATCTCTGGTAGACCGCCATCAGCAGTCCCAGGAAGATGACCGCCTCGGAGGCGGCCAGCAGGATGACCAGGATCGCGAAGATCTGGCCGCCCACCGGGTCTCCGACGTAGCGCGAGAACGCCACGATGTTGACGTTGGCCGCGTTCAGCATCAGTTCCACCCCGATCAGGATGCCGATGCTGTTGCGGCGCGTGAGCACGCAGAAGACGCCCAGACAGAAGAGCGTCGACGCCACCACCAGGTAGGGCGTCAGGCCGATCACCTGCATGTTCAGTCGACCTCCTTGCGCACCAGCGTCGCCGCCCCCAGGACGACGACCAGCAGCACCACCGAGCTGTACTCGAACGGCACCAGATAGTCCCCCATGAACCCCATCCCGATGGCGCGTGTCGTCGGACCGTAGGCCGGCACCTTCTGGAGCAAGGGCCAGCGGGCCAGCGACAGGAAGAACAGGAGCGACAGCCAGAGCGAGCCCGCGATGATCGCGCCCGTCTTCAGGTGCGTGAATTGAGTCTCCAGCGTCACGTCCGCGATCCGATGCGTCAGCATGATGCCGAACACCATCAACACGAGAATCCCGCCCGCGTAGAGCAACACCTGAACGGCCGCCAGGAAATCCGCCGAGAGAAACACGTAAAGGCCCGCCACCCCGATGAACGTCAGCAGGAGCGAGAACACGCTGTAGACGAGCTTCCTCGAGAATGCGGCCAGCACCGCGCCGCCGAGCGTCAGCGCGGCGAAGATGTAGAAGACCAGGGCCTGAAGCATCGCATCCATCGTCTGTCTCCCGCTCCTCGCACTAACCTGCGTTGGCCCCGGACGGGGGAGCCCCGTCTCCGGCGGGCGCAGCAGGCGCTGCCGGCGCCGCAGGCTTGGCCGCAGCCGGTGCCGCTGCCGCCTTCGGCTTCTCGACCACGGGGGCCGGGTTGTTCTTCCAGGCGTTGGCCCACGCATGCGGCCGCGCCGGCGTGACCAGCTCGGGCCCTGTCACCTTCGGCATCGTGCCTGGAATCGGCGCCTCGGCACCTTCGGGCCGCACACCCTCACCGAAGTGCAGGATCATGCAATCCCGGTTGTAGCCGCTGATCTCGTACTCCTTCGACATCACGAGCGACCCCGTCGGGCAGGCCTCCACGCAGAAGCTGCACCACAGGCACTTGTAGATGTGGATGTCGAACATCGGCGCGTAGCGCGCCTTTCCCTTGCCCGCCCCCGTCATCGCGATACAGTCTGCCGGACACGCCTTGGCGCACAGCTCGCAGCTGATGCACGTCGCGATGTCGTTGAACAGCATCCCCCGGAACCGATCCGGGAACGGCAACTTCACCTCCGGATACTGGACGGTCACCTCACGGGTGAAGACATGCTTCAACGTGACCTTCATCCCGATGAGCGTCGAGATCACGGAGTACCAGATATCCAGCAGATACCGCTTCATAGCTTCCTTTTCGGGTCCCGCTCCAGGCCCCGGGACCTCAGGGTCGGCAAAAGCGCCGACAGCATAGCATCGACTCTCGCCACATGCACAAAAAAAGTAGTGAGTAGTGAGTAGCGAGTAGTGAGTAGCGGCGGGCGATGCCGTCAGGAGACTGGAAGCAGCAGGCGCTTGAAGCCGTGAAGACAGCGAGCAGGCGGTGCTGCACCACGAAGTAGGAGGAGCGTCGCTTAGCTCCTGGTCTCACTCGCCCCACTGACTCCAAGCACCGTCAGGGGACTGCTTCACAAACCCTGAAGCCTGCCGCCTGCCGCCTGCCGCCTCACGCTCGCCCGGCGTCCTGCGCGACCTTCAGTCTCGTCTCTGCCCGCGCCAGCGCGGCCCGCATCAACTCTCGATCGATGCTGTGGTTCTCCAGATCCTCGAGCGCCTTGCGTGCCTTGTCGGCTGCAGCGCGTGCCCGGTTCAGGTCGATCTCGGCCGCCAGCTCTCCGCCATCGGCCAGCACGATCGCCTTGTTGGCGGACACCTCGAAGAAGCCCCCGACCAGCGCCATCTGCACCGTCTTCCCGTCGGTCTGCTTGATGGTCAGCTCCCCCAGCCCCAGCTCGACCACCATCGGAAGGTGATTGGCGAGAATCCCGAAGTAGCCCAGCCGTCCGGGCGCCGTGACGCTCACCGCGTCGCCCGAGTAGATGAGCCTCTCCGGTGTCACGACTTCGATGTGGAAACTTGCTTCAGCCATGATGTCTCGCCTCGAACTGCCTTTTCACTCGCGTTTGGGGCCCATGCTGCCGGTCCCGCTTCTGGCCCGATCGCCTATCCACGATCTCGCCTCGGACTCCCGCTCCCACGCCAGTCGCAGCTCATCGGGGGTCCGGGGGGCCGTTGGCCCCCTGTAGGGGTTCGGGGGCAACACCCCCGAGTGGATTCACTCCACTACGATGCCATTCTCTTGGCCTTCTCAACGGCCTCTTCGATTCCGCCCACCAGGTGGAAGGCGGTCTCCGGCAGGTGGTCGTGCTTGCCCTCGAGGATCTCGCGGAATCCGCGGATCGTGTCCTTCAGGGCGACGTACTTGCCGGGCGTGCCGGTGAACACTTCGGCCACGTGGAAGGGCTGTGACAGGAAGTTCTGGATGCGCCGTGCCCGCGCCACGACCAGCTTGTCGTCGTCCGAAAGCTCGTCGATACCGAGGATGGCGATGATGTCCTGGAGGTCCTTGTAGCGCTGGAGCACCGACTGCACTTCGCGCGCCACGCGGTAGTGCTCCTCACCCACCGTCAGCGGCGAGAGAATCCGCGAGGTCGAGTCGAGCGGGTCGATGGCAGGGTAAATGGCGCGCTTGAACAGGTCGCGCGAGAGCACCGTCGTGGCGTCCAGGTGAGAGAACGCCGTCGCAGGCGCCGGGTCGGTCAGGTCGTCGGCGGGCACGTAGATGGCCTGGACGCTCGTGATCGAGCCACGCTTGGTCGAGGTGATGCGCTCCTGCAGGGCGGCCATCTCGGTGGCCAGGGTCGGCTGGTAACCGACCGCGCTCGGCATGCGGCCCAGCAGGGCGGAGACTTCGCTGCCGGCCTGGGTGAAGCGGAAGATGTTGTCGATGAAGATGAGCACGTCCTGGCCCTTCTCGTCGCGGAAGAACTCCGCCATCGTCAGGCCCGACAGGCCGACGCGCAAACGCGCGCCCGGAGGCTCGTTCATCTGGCCGAACATCAGAACAGTCTTGTCGAGAACGCCCGACTCCTTCATCTCGAGCCAGAGGTCGTTGCCTTCGCGGGTGCGCTCGCCCACGCCGCAGAACACGCTGACGCCGCCGTGCTTGGTCGCCACGTTGTGGATCAGCTCGGTGATCAACACCGTCTTGCCCACACCGGCGCCGCCGAACAGGCCGACCTTGCCGCCGCGCGCGTACGGTTCCAGCAGGTCGATGACCTTGATGCCGGTCTCGAACGGTTCCGTCACCAGCCCCTGCTCCTCGAAGGGCGGCGGCGCCCGGTGGATCGGCTGGCGCTGATCGTGCTTCACGTCGCCCAGCTTGTCGATCGGGTTCCCCAGCATGTCGAAGAGTCGACCCAGCGTCCCGTCGCCCACGGGCACCGTGATCGGGCCGCCCGAGTTGCGCGCTTCCATCCCGCGGACCAGGCCGTCCGTGAGGTCCATGGCCACGCATCGCACCACGCCGTCGCCCAGGTGTTGCGCGACCTCGGCGATGACGGTCCGGCTGCCTCGTGCGTCGGCGATCTCGATCGCGTCGTAGATGGCCGGAAGCTGCTCCACCGAGAACTCGACGTCGAGGACCGGCCCGATCACCTGGCGGATCTGGCCCTTGGCGTTCGCCCGGTTCGCGGCCGGCGCGGCAGCGGGGGCGCCTTCGCCCTTCTTCTTGGGACCCGTGGTTGCTTTGCTCGTGCTTGCCATGTCAACTCCTGATTTCAGTCGGATTGGATTCCTGTCGCGTCGCCGTCGTCTCTCTCAAGCCTCGGCCGCCAGCGCCTCGGCGCCGCTGACGACTTCCAGCAGCTCCTTGGTGATGGACGCCTGGCGGGCCTTGTTGGCCACCATCGTGAGGTCGCTGATGAGGTCGCCGGCGCTGTCCGTCGCGTTGCTCATCGCCGTCATGCGCGCCCCCTGCTCGCTCGCCATCGACTCGAGCAGGAACTTGTACACCTGATTGCGCACGAACTTCGGCAGCAGTCCCTTGAGGAGCTCCGCCGCGCCGGGCTCGAAGATGTACTCCTTGTCGGTCACCGGCCGGCCCGTGATCGAGATCTCGATCTTGGCTGCCTGGCCGGGGGGCTCGATCGGTAGGAACTTCACGACGTGCGGCTTCTGACGCATCGTCGTGATGAACTCCGTGTAGCCCACCCAGACTTCGTCGGCCTTGCCGCTCACGTAGATTTCCGTCATCGCATCGGCGATCTTCTGGACCTCCGAGAACGGGCTGTTGACGCCGATCTGGTTGAAGCTCTCGACCACCCGGTAGCCACGCTTGCGGAAGTAGATTCCTGCCTTCTTGCCGATCGTGATCAGCTGCACCGACTTGCCGCCCAGCTCGTCGATGAACGTGTGCGCCTTGCGAAGGGCGTTGTTGTTGAAGCTGCCGCAGAGCCCCTTGTCGCCGGCGATCACGACCACGCACGGGTTCTCCCGCGTCGGCCGCTTCGTCAAGAGCGGATGCTCCACGCCAATGGTGAACGGACCGACCGCCTCGACCAGCTGCTTCATCTTGAGCGCGTACGGCTTCCCCGCCGTCACGCGCTCCTGCACGCGCCGAAGCCGCGCAGCGGCCACCATCTTCATCGCGCTGAAGATCTTCTGCAGGTTCTTGGAGGTGCGGATCTTGCGCCGCACCGCTCTCAGGGACAGTGCCATCGGCTTCTACCTCAGACCGTCGCGTGGGCCCCGGCGGCCGGTTTGCCACCCGCGGCCTCGACCGGCGCCTTCGGCATCTTCTCCTGGGACTCCGTCGCGGCCGGCGCTGCCGGAGCCTCCTTCTTGAAGTGGTTCGCCTTGAACTCGGTCATCGCGGTGGTGAGCTTTGCGGCCAGCTCGTTCGACAGCTTCTTGGTCTTGTCCAGCTCGCCGGTCAGCTCCGGATACCGCGCCCAGAGGAACGCCAGCACCTCGGTCTCGAACCGCTTGATCTGGGAGACGGCGATGTCGTCCAGGAAGCCGCTGTTTCCGGCCAGGATGATGAGCACCTGGTCGCAGACCGACTTCGGCTGGTACTGCAGCTGCTTGAGGACCTCCACCATCCGCTCGCCCCGGGCCAGCTCCGCCTGAGTCGTCTTGTCCAGGTCGCTGGCGAACTGCGCGAACGCAGCCAGCTCGTTATAGCGCGCCAGGTCCAGCTTCAGCCGCTTGGCGACTTCCTTCATCGCGTGCGTCTGGGCTGCGCTGCCCACGCGCGACACCGACAGACCCACGTTCACCGCCGGCCGGATGCCGGCGTAGAAGAGATCGCCTTCCAGGTAGATCTGGCCGTCGGTGATCGAGATGACGTTCGTCGGAATGTAAGCCGTGACGTCGCCGGCCTGGGTCTCGATGATCGGCAGCGCCGTCAGCGACCCTCCGCCCAGGTCCGCCGAGAGCTTCGCGGCGCGCTCCAGGAGCCGCGAATGGAGATTGAAGATGTCGCCGGGGAACGCCTCGCGGCCGGGCGGGCGCCGCAAGAGCAGCGACATCTGCCGGTAGGCGTTGGCGTGCTTGGAGAGGTCATCGTAGACGATGAGCGCGTGCTTGCCCTGAAGCATGAAGTACTCGCCCATCGAAACGCCCGCGTACGGACTGATGTACTGCAGCGGCGCCGGCTCGGTCGCCGTCGCGCTCACCACGATGGTGAAGTCCATCGCGCCGTACCTCGTCAGCGTGTCGACCACCTGCGCCACCGTCGACTGCTTCTGGCCGATGGCGACGTAGATGCAGATGACGTCCTTGCCCTTCTGGTTGATGATCGTGTCGAGGGCGATGGCGGTCTTGCCCGTCTGGCGGTCGCCGATGATCAGCTCGCGCTGGCCGCGACCGATCGGGATCATCGAATCGATCGCCTTGATGCCGGTCTCCAGCGGCTCCTTCACCGGCTGGCGCTGAATGACGCCGAACGCCTTGATCTCGATGAGGCGCGACTCGTGCGTCACGACCGGGCCCTTGCCGTCGATCGGCGCGCCCAGGGCGTTCACCACGCGGCCAATCATGGCTTCTCCGACCGGCACCTCGACGATGCGGCCAGTCGTCTTCACCTGGTCGCCTTCCTTGATGCCCTGATCGCTGCCCAGGATCACGACGCCGACGTTGTCCTCTTCCAGGTTCAACGCGATGCCGTAGACGCCGCCGGGGAACTCGACCAGCTCGCCGGCCATGCAGCTCTCGAGGCCGTAGACGCGCGCAATTCCGTCGCCGACTTCGGTGACGATGCCCACGTCCACCATATGGAGGTCCTTCTTGTAGCCCTCCAGCTCCTTGGTCAGGATCGCTGTGATTTCTTCAGGTCTGCTTGCCATCGGTCAACTCCCATGCGTTAGCGGCCGGCGGATCAATCGAAGACGATCCTGGCGCTCTTCAGCTCCCCTCGGAGCTGTTCCAGGTGGTGTCGGACGCTGCCGTCAATCTGCTTGTCACCGTACCGGATGATCATCCCGCCCAGCAGCCCGGGCTCCACGCGCTCTTCCAGGATCACGTTGCGTCCCGTCAGCTTGGAGAGCTCCGCGCCGACGAACTTGCGCTCCTCCTCCGTCAGCCCGACGGCTGAGCGCACCTGCGCCGTCAGCTGGTTGCGCCAGGCGGCTACCAGCTTCGAGTACTCGGGAGCCAGCTGCGCCAGCACGTCCTGCCTGCGCTTCTTGAGCACCAGCGTCAGGAACCGCAGGGTCAGCTCGTGCAGCTGGCCCGCGAAGGCCTTCTGCACGAGCTCCTGCTTCTGCGCCTGGCCCACCCTGGGATGCCCCAGGAACAGCGCCAGGTCGGGTGTGCCCTTCAAGGTCCTCGCGATCAGCGCCAGGTCCTCGCCCACCGCGTCGACCACGTCGGCGCTCACCGCGGCATGGAACAACGCCTTGGTGTAGCGACGCGCCAGTCCCGGAGCGATCATGACGGTCTCACTCCGTGCTCGATGATGTCGTCGATGAGGGCCCGGTGCGACCTGTCATCGATGTTCTTCTCGATGAGCTTCTCCGCAGCCAGGATCGCCAGATCGACGACCTTGTCCCTCATCTCCACCATCATCTTCTGCCGGTCGCGCTCCATCTCCTGACGGCCGCGCGAGAGCAACTTCTCGGCCTCCGAGCGAGCCGTCTCCAGCATCTCGTCCTTGGTCGCCATCGCTTCCTTCATGGCGGACTGGATCCGATCCCGGGCCTCCGTCTCGATCGTCGCCAGCCGGCGCTGGTACTCCTCGCGCATGTTCTGCATCTCGAGGGCGTTGCGCTCGGCCTCGTCCATCTTGCCCTTGATCCGGCGCTCCCGGTCCTCTATCGCCTCCGAAAGTGGACTGAAGAGATACCGCGACAGCAGCAAGAACAGGAGCAGGAAACCGCCGATCTGGACGAGCAGATCTCTGCCGTTGATTGCGAGGTTTTCGAGCATGTCAGACCTCGTGCCTCCTCAGCACGTCACGAACTCCCGACTCAGTGGCTGGCCGGAGCGGCGGACGCGGCGGCCGACTCGGCGGCGACGGCCTTCAGCATGGCCTCCGTCGAGGGCAGCGACCCGTACAGCATGAAGAACATCAGCAGCGCGTAGATGACCAGCGATTCGATGAGCGCCAGGGCGATGATCATCGCCAGCTGGATCTTGCCGGCGGCCTCGGGCTGCCGGGCGATGCCGTCCAGTGCGACGGTCGCGGCCTTGGCCTGGGCCTGGGCGGCGGAGAGAACACAAAGCGGAAGGCCGAAGCCGACTGCGATAGCCAGTGCTACAAAGTAACCCATTTCAGATTCCTCCTCGGATCAGTCGTGCGGGTCTCGGGTCTCGGTGGGTTCGGGGCGCCGGCACCATGCCCGCGTCCCCGGTCTTGAGTTCAGTGTTGAGGATGTGCGCCTTCGGTCTGGTGGCTGCCCTCGGAGTGGCCGCCATGACCGTCGTGTCCGTGCTCGTCGCCGTGATCGGAATGCTCCGTCGCCACCGTCAGGTAGATGGTCGTCAGCATCGTGAACACCAGCGCCTGGATGAAGCTCGTGAAAATCCCGAACAGCATCATCGGGAACTGCACCGGGATCGGGATGAACTTCAGCACCAGCGGCGACAGCCCCACGAGGACGATGATTACTTTGTCCTCGCCGAAGATGTTCCCGAACAGTCGGAAGGACAGCGAGAGCGGCTTGGCAAACTCGCCGATGATGTGGACCGGCACCATCAGGGGACCGAGCCAGGCTGGCTCTCCCACGAAGTGGGCCAGGTACTTCTTCAGCCCGTGCGCCCGGATGCCGTGATACTGCACGAACAGGAAGGCGCAGGTGGCCAGAGCCACCGTGGTGGTCAGGAAGGCCGTTGGCGACAGCATTCCGGGTACCAGCCCCGTCAGGTTCATGCAGAGGATGAACAGGAAGAAGGTCCCCAGCAGCGGCGTGAACTCCTTGCCCCGGGGGCCCATGATTCCGCAAACGAAGTTGTTGAGCGACTCGTAGATGTACTCGAGCACGTTCTGCAGTCCGCGCGGTGCCAGGTGCAGCCGGCGCGTCCCGACGTAGGAGACGTAGACCAGCAGGAACATCAGGAGCCAGGTGATCAGGATCCAGTCCGGCAGACCGGTCAAGTGCGTCCCCAGGTGCAGCCAGCTCCCCTCGTGGTGACCGCACGGAAAGCCGTGATGGGCCGCGCTGGCCGACGCCGCGTGGGCGCCTTCGGCCGCGCCGGAAGCTATCTCGGATGCGTATAGAGCTGCCACTTCGCTCCTCTCCTGTGAGCTGCCGCGCCCGCCGACGGCGGTTACGGCCCCCTATCCCAGCTCGCGGCGCCAGCTGCACGCAAGGCCCGTGAGCACCAGTGCCACCTGGACGATGGCGAATCCTCCCAGAAACCCGAGGGGATCGACCCACTTCCAGACCAGCAGGGGATAGAGCGACAGAAAGACCAGGGGATACTTCACCAGCACGAGGAATCCGGCAAACCCGAGCCGCCGCTGCCGGCCCTCCTCGCCCAGGAGCCTCTTGAGCTCGTAGGGCAGGGAACCCAGCAAGAGCAGTCCTCCGACGCCTCCGGCCACGAGCCCTTCGATTCGCCCTTGGCCGGTCTTGCCGGTCACCAGGTGCACCACCGCCGCCAGTCCGATCCCGGCCGCCGAGGTCCAGACTACCGCTCGGGCAAACCGGTGCAGGGTGATTCCCGGCAACGGGCCGCCATCGCGCTCGACTTCAGGGACCACCACGACCGTCTCCATCCAACTTTCGCACGGTCCTGTAAAGCTGCACGAACCCAGCGGCCATTCCCACGAACACCCAGACGGCGATCATCACTGGCGCCGTCCCCAGCCAGCGGTCCAATCCGTAGCCGATCCCGGCTCCGACCACGAGACATGCGACGAGGTTCGTCCCCACCATGGCCGCCAGGCCCCACGACACAACCTCACGCCTCTCGCGGTCAGGACGGTCCAAGGGTACTGCACACCTCCCGAGGGGTCCCTGAGCCGGAGATCCCGCATCCAGAGATGAATCACCGATGCTGGGGACCGCGATTGTACACTGGCATCAGGCCCAAGTCAACATGGAAATCGGCGGCAGGCTCGAGGCTCGAGGCTTGGGGCTTGAGGCTTGAGGCTTGGGGCTTGAGACTTAGGACTTGCTGTTGAAGCCTGAAGCAGGGGCGCAGATTTCCCCTCTCAAGCCTCACTTCTCAAGCCTCACGCCTGCTTCGTGGCGAAGATGACTCGATAGACGTCGTAGATGTCCTCGATGACGGGCCGGCCGAACCCCAGGGTTCGCAGGATCTGCTCCCATTCTTCCCGGGTGTCGTAGCGCTTCGTGAGCTCGCCGCGGCTTTCCAGGAGCGCGATCTGGCCTCGATCGGTCAGGACGCGCCGCATCTCGGCGACGGCGCTGATCTTCTGCTCGTGAGAGAGGTGGACCAGCATGAAACCGGACGTCACGACGTCGAACTTGCGCTCGCCGAACGGAAGGATGGTCGCGTCCCCGCGGCAGAGCGTCAGACGCCGCATGTTCGCGTTCTTCTTGCCCTGCTTCTCGGCCTTCTTGCGCGTGCGGGCCAGCATCTTGGGGTGCAGGTCGAATCCGATCACGTGGTTTCCGCGCTCCGCCACCAGCAGCGACAACACGCCCGTCCCGGTGCCGACGTCCAGCACGTACTCTCCGTCATGGACCGACTTGTCGACCAGGTAGCGGCAGCTGGACATGTAGTCCTTCATGCTCGGCCAGACCAGGTCGTAGAACGGGGCGAACAGGTTGTAGAGCTTGTTGACGTGCTCGGTGCTCCCCTTGTTCTTGTTGGTGCGCAGGATGTCGGCCTTCAAGGCCAGCGTCGAACCCAGCTTCTTCAGCTTGCGCGCCAGGCTGACCTTCTCAGTCGGCTGCTCTTCCCTCGCCATCTGCTTCTTGGCGGCGTTCATCTCGCTCCTCGTCTGGACCCTCGTCTTCGCGGGAGCGCTCTCCGCGCGGTTGCCGGGCCCATGAAAACGTCATGGTCCGCGTCATGGCCGAAATCGCGGACCGGTCCCCGGAGGATACCATGCGCGGAACCTTTTTTCATCTCGCGCGTAGAGTAGAATGGTGCCGGCCTTCGGCACCCGAACACCTGTTGTCCGGAAGGAGGTGAAACATGGGACGCATTCTGACGTTGTCCCTCGGTGCGGCGATTCTCTTCTCCTCGGCAGCCCTGGCTGCCGATCCTGCGGCTCCCCGCGCTTTCCACAAGGAGGGTTGGCAGGGCAAGGAGATCCCGTTCCCCCAGGAGACGCGAACCCAGATCCACTGGACCGTCAATTTCCGGGACTTCCTGGACGAGCAGACCGCTCAACTCAAGCTGGAGATCGAGAAGTTCAAGCCGGTCCGGTTCGTGCGAGAGATGCCTCTCTCCACGGCCCTTCGAGACACGGTCCAGATGGAACCGGTCCACTATCCCTCAGTTCAGTTTTCCGCGGCCCGCTGGTGACGCAGCGGGCTGGCCGGCCTCCGTCAGGTTCAGCACGAGCGTGATCTCCCCGTGTTCCCGATCGAACTTGGGGCTGTACTCGATGTCCTGAATCCCCGGAAGCTGGTACGCATTGAAGAGGCCACCCAGGAGATCCTGTCTTCGCAGCACCTGCCCCCTCCGAAGGGGCAATGAGGCGAGGACGGCATCTCTGAGGTGGCCTCGTACTCCCTTCACCTCGAGCCGCCTCAGCCGGAACTCCTGGACGTAGATCGAAACCTTTCCCCCGTTGGCCTGCACGGCCAGCGGCGAAAGAACGCCCGCATACAGCACTCCCTTGCGCGCCAGGTAGATCTCGGGGATGCGGTTGACTTCCTTGTAGAGCCGATCCCAGTCCAGCACCTCGCCCGGCTTCACGGCGAAGTCCTTCAGAAGCTCCCCGTCGCTGATCGCCGTGTTGCCCAGGAACTCGATCGACTCGATGGCCGGGTTCTCCCGCACCTCGTAGCAGATCCACGTTCCCGAGGGCGTCTCGCGGAAGTCCACCCGCACGCCCGCCGCTCGCCCGATGCGCTTGAGCCGCTCCACACCCCGCGCGACCACCTGGTCCGTGAGCGACTGTCCCAGCTCCCGGGCGAATCCGAGCTTCATGGCCGCCCCTCGGATGGCCGCGCTGCCGCGCACCTCCACCCCTGCGACCCTGGTCAGCGCCTCTGCCCCCGGGCAGGCGACTGCCAGCGATGCCGTTGCAAGCAAGACCAGAACCGGTATCCGGGACACCCGTTACCTCCTCGAGGCTGCAATGTCGGCGTTGGCCCTCTCGTGGGAGAGCGCGGGAGTATAGCAAAGGTGTCGGCTTCTGACAAGCCGCGATTTATAGAATCGAGAATCGAGGTGCCACTATTGGGTAGCCCGCGTCGCCACGAAGGGCTCTCCCCTGGGCCCGCTCCTCGATTCTCAATTCTCGATTCTCGATTCTCCCCCCAGCACCTCCGCCAGGTACGGCGCCGTGAGACTGCGCGGGTTGCGCGCGACCTCCTCGGGCGTGCCGGTCGCCACGACCTGTCCGCCGCCGTCTCCGCCCTCGGGCCCCAGGTCGATGACGTGGTCGGCGAACTTCACCACGTCGAGCTGGTGCTCGATCACCAGCACCGTGTTGCCCCGCTCCACCAGCCGGTCCAGCACCGCCAGCAGCATCCGGATGTCCGCGAAGTGCAGGCCCGTCGTCGGCTCGTCCAGGATGTAGAGCGTCCGCCCCGTGCCGATTCGCGCCAGCTCCAGCGCCAGCTTCACCCGCTGCGCCTCGCCCCCCGAGAGCGTCGTCGCCGACTGCCCCAGATGCATGTAGGCCAGCCCGATCTCTGCCAGCGTCTCTAGCCGCCGCCGGATCGGTGGGAAGCTCTCGAAGAACTCGATCCCTTCCTCTACCGTCATCTCGAGCACCTCGTGGATGTTGCGCCCCTTGTAGCGCACCTCCAGCGTCTCGCGGCTGAAACGCTTGCCGTTGCAGGCCTCGCACGGCATCTCCACATCGGGAAGGAAGTTCATCTCGATGGTGACCGTCCCTGCGCCCTCGCAGGCCTCGCAGCGGCCGCCCGGACGGTTGAAGCTGAACCGGCTGGCCGTGTAGCCGCGCGTGCGCGCGTCCTGGGTCTGCGCGAAGACGTCCCGGATTGGCCCCCACGTCCCCGTATAGGTCACCGGGTTGGAACGGGGCGTGCGGCCGATCGGCGACTGATCGATTGTCACCAGGTCCGAGACGTGCCGCACCCCCTCCAGCCGGTCGTGCTCCCCAGGGATGGCTCGCGCGCCCGTCAGCTTCTGCGCCAGCGCCGGCGCCAATGTCTCCGAGACGAGCGACGATTTCCCCGACCCGCTCACGCCGGTCACCGCGATGAACGTCCCCAGCGGAAACCGTACGTCGACACTCTTGAGGTTGTTGAGCCGAGCTCCCACGAGCTCCAGCGCCAGCCCGTTGCCCGTGCGGCGCCGCCCGGGCACGGGGATCCGCTCCGCGCCGGTCAGATAGCGGGCCGTCAACGACCCCTTCTCCAGGAACTCCGGCAGCGGGCCGGCCGCCACGATCTCTCCGCCGTGGAGCCCCGCCCCGGGCCCGACGTCGACCAGGTAGTCGGCCGTCCGGAGCGTCGCCTCGTCATGCTCCACGACCAACAGCGTGTTGCCCAGCTCTTTGAGCCGCCCCAGCGTGGTCAGCAGCCGCATGTTGTCTCGCTGGTGCAGGCCAATCGACGGCTCGTCCAGCACGTAGACCACCCCCGTCAGCCGTGAGCCGACCTGCGTCGCCAGCCTCAGCCGCTGAGCCTCGCCCCCCGAGAGCGTGTCACCCCGCCTGGACAGCGACAGATACGGCAGCCCCACGTCCAGCAGGAACCCGAGCCGGTGGCGGATCTCCCTGAGCACCAGCCCCGCGATCCGGACCTCCCGCGCGGTCAGCTCTACCAGCGAGAACCACTCGTGCGCCTCGGCGATCGACTTCTCGGATACCTGCCGGATGGAGAGTCCGTGCACCTGCACCGCCAGCGCCTCGGGTTTCAGTCGCGCTCCCCCACAGCTCGCGCACGGGATCTCGTTCTTGAAGCGCGCCAGGTAGAGATGGTCGGCCATCGCGCCCTTCTCCCGGAGCCGTTCCAGATATCCGACCGCTCCTTCGTAGGCCTTGCGGACCTTGACGTTGCCCGAAAGCCGCCGGACCTTGAACTCGAACTCTCCATCGCATCCTTCGAGGACGATTCGCCGGTGTCTCTCCGAGAGCGTCCGGAACGGCTTGGACCACGGAATCCCCTCACGCGCGGCCACGGCCGCCAGCAAGTCCTGCATCGCCCCGTGCCGCTCGCCCGTGAACGCCGCCACCGCGCCGTCCCCGAGCGACAGCTCCTCGTTCGGCACGACCAGCCTGGGGTCGATGCGCGTGCCGACGCCCAGCCCGTCGCACGACTGACAGGAGCCAAAAGGGCTGTTGAAGCTGAATAGCCGCGCCGAGAGCTCCGGGTAAGAGATACCGCACTCCACGCAGGCCGCCTTCTTCGATAGCACCGTCCGCGCCTCGGCGTCTGCCGGGTCCAACCCGTACACGTGCACGATCCCGCCGCCCGCCTTCGCGCACGTCTCCAGCGTATCTGTCAGCCGGCTCTCGCTCCCCGCCTTCAGCGCCACGCGGTCGACCACGATCTCGATGTCGTGCGCCTTCGTCTTCGCCAGTTTGATCTCGTCGCCCTCCCGGTAGAGCTTCCCGTCAATCCGTACGCGCCCGAATCCCTCGCGAAAGATCGCCTCCAGGACGTCCTTGTGCTCCCCCTTCTTGCCCTGAACCGCCGGCGCCGCCAGCGTCACCGCCCGCCCCGTACCCTGCGCCATCAGGAAATCGACCATCTGATCTACCGTCTGCGGGCGGATCTCCCGGCCGCAGCTGTAGCAGTGCGGCACCCCCACGGCGGCGTAAAGCAACCTCAGGTAGTCGTGGATCTCCGTGATGGTCCCGACCGTCGACCTGGGGTTGGAGCCGCCCGTCTTCTGCTCGATGCTGATCGTCGGCGAAAGCCCGGAGATCTCGTCCACGTCCGGCTTCGTGCGCTGCCCCAGGAACTGCCGCGCGTACGACGACAGCGACTCCAGATAGAGCCGCTGCCCCTCGGCGTAGATGGTGTCGAAGGCGAGCGACGACTTCCCCGAGCCCGACACGCCGCAGATGACGACCATCGCCTCCCGCGGCAGATCGACCGACACGTTCTTCAGGTTATGGACCCGTGCTCCGCGCACGGAGATAGTGCTGGCCATGGCCGCAATCCTCTCACGACCGACGCCCCCGCCGGAAGAGGGGGCTGCGCGCCCCGCAGGGCGACGGACAAGGTCGGCGAAAAGCGGGTACAGGCGCCGGAAGCCCGGCCAACCTACCGGACGACTGCCAGATTTCAAGCGGGCTTCCGGAGCCAGTCCCCGCTTTCCGCCTCCGGGCTCGCGACCTTGTCGAGACCCTGGCGCGCCCCGCCATGTCCGGGCGGCCGCACCTCTCCGCATCGAGGCAAAGAGTTCGTGCGCCTTCCGATTTCCATGGTAAGAATGGCCGTTGCACCCTTGCGAGCCGGCGCCGTCATAGAGTTCAAGGACAAGAAGGGTATCCTCCTGGCCATCTGCAAGCGGTTGGAGGGGACCAGCTTGCGGTTGCTCACCGAGTCGGGCAAGGAGTTCAGCTACCCGGCCGACAAGGTGGCGCACGTGACCAGCCACATGCTCGACCCGACGCTCTCCGATCCGCACCTCAAGGAGCGGCTGGCCGCCATCCGCGATCGCGTGCTCGGCGTGGCCGGCTCCATCGAGCTCGCGGACCTCTGGGAGTTCTTCTCCGGCTCCGAGACCGACGGCATCACGCTGGAGGAGATGGCCCGTACCTATTTCGGCGAGTCGACCGGCTCCGACCACCAGAGTGCCCTGCTGCGCGCACTCCACGACGACCCGCTCTACTTCAAGAAGAAGGGCGAGCTCTATGTGCCGAAGCCCGCCGAGGCCGTGGCCGAGACCCGCCGCCAGCTCGCCGAGCAGGACCGCCGCCAGCGGGAGCGCGGCGATGCTCTCGCCTGGTTCCGCGCCGCGCGGCTGGGGCATACTCCCCCGCGCCCCGAGGGGCTCGAGCGGCACATCGACCTGCTCCGCGGGCTGGCCATCCATCGCGAGGACTTCGCCGGCTACACCGAAGCCGCAGGCCTCCTGCACGAGCTGGGCGAGGAGGTCCCCGACGGCGCGTTCGGCTTCCTAGTCGAGATCGGAGACTTCGGGCCGGACGAGAACCTGATGCTCCTGAAAGAGGGCATCCCGACCGGCTTCTCGCCGGAGCTGGTGGCGGCGGCCAACGAGGGGCTGGCGGCCAGCCCGGTCGTGCTCGAAGCCGCCGCAGCGTTGGCGAGTCTCTACGTCCCGGGCGGCTCTCCTCAGCTCACCTGCGGTCCGGGTGGGCTGCCCAGGCTCGACCTGCAGGAGCTGCCGGCAATCTCCGTCGACGACTCCGAGACGCGCGACATCGACGATGCGCTCAGCCTGGAGCGGCTTGCCGACGGGTTCCGCATCGGCGTGCACATCGCGGATCTTTCGGCTGCGGTGCCGAAGGATTCGCCGCTCGATCGGGAGGCCTTTCGCCGAGCGACGACGGTCTATCTTCCGGACCGCACGATCCCGATGATTCCCGAGGCGATCTCGCACGAGGCCGCGAGCCTGCTGAGCGGCCAGCCCAGGTTGGCGCTCTCGCTCTTCGCCGACGTCGACACCGAGGCGCGCCTCCGGTCGTTCTTCTTTTCGCCGTCGGTGCTGCGCGTGGAGCGGGCGGCGACGTATGAGGAGGCGGCCGAAATGCTCGAGGACCCGGCGCATCCGTTGGCTCCGCTTGGAGCTCTCGCGAGCAAGCTCAGGGAGCAGCGTATCGGGCGCGGAGCGCGAGTCTTCGAGCGGGCGGAGCTGAAGATCCGGGTCGCGCCCGACGGCACCATCACCCTCAAGAAGCGGCAGGGCGAGAGCGTCGCCGACGTGGTCGTCAGCGAGCTGATGATCCTGGCCAACCAGTGCGCCGGAGTCTTCTGCGCCGGGCGGGCAGTGGCGGCCGTCTATCGCGTGCAGCCGCCACCCCAGGAGGAGATCGCTGCCGGTGCCGGTGCCGTGTCGCGGCGCTTCTTGACGATGGTGAAGAAGATCCAGGTGCAGACCTCCCCGGGGCCCCACTGGGGTCTCGGGCTGGAGAGCTACGCCCAGATGACGTCGCCGATCCGGCGATACCTCGACCTGGTGATGCACCGACAGCTCCGCCGGGCGCTGGGTGAGGGCGATTCCGGCTACACCGAGGATGCGCTGCGCGAGGCGATCGGCGGCGCCGAATCGGCCGTCGAGGCCGCCCACAACACGCAGCGCTGGTCGAACAAGTACTGGCTCCTCAAGTACCTGTCGGGCCGCGTGGGCGAGCCGACGCCGGCCGTGATCCAGGAAGTCCGCGACGAGAGCTATCTCGTGCAGCTCACGGACTACCTCTTCGATATCCCGTTCTACCCTCCCCCAGGGCGCAAGTACCAGGTGGGCGATCTGCTGGAGGTCCGCGTGAAGGCCGTCGACCCGCGCAAGGGGCTGCTCAAGGTCCAGGAGGCGGGAGGCCGGCGGTAGCGGGGGCGTCCTGCGGACGTCTGCGGGCGAGCCAACCGGCCAGCCCCAGGGCCAGCGCCGTCAGCAGTCCCGCTGCGGCAAACCCGAGCTGCCAGCGCGGGCAGTATCGCAGCTCGAGTTTTCGCGCCCCGGCCGGCAGCTCGGCCACCACCCGTCCCCACTCGTCGCTCGCCAGGGGCACCTCGATGCCGTCAATCCGTCCCCGCATGGCGGGACGCATCAGCACGTTCACGACCACGGGCGAGCCGGCCGTCGCTCCCGAGAGCTCGACGTCGACCCCGTCGGCGCGGAACGTCACGGGCAAGGCCAGCTCGGGCCGGCGGCGCGCAAAGGCGAGCGGGTCGGGCCGCGGAAGCTCCCAGACGCGGACGCCCTCGGTCTCGGCTACCAACTTTCCGGCCGAGAAGACGCTGTCGGCCAGGAGGGGCGAATCGTACTTCGAGGTCGTCATGTCGGCCGCGTCGCTCAGGTCTCGCAACACCGTGGGCGGGCGGTATCCCCGCCGCTGCAGGGCCCACCGGATGCCGTAGGCCCGCGCTGCCGCCAGCGGATCGGCGATCATCCTCTGGCAAGCGAGGACGTTTTCGGGCGAGGCCTGGACCAGTGGATTGTAGCCGTCGGCCGACAGCAGTCCGTAGTGGGCCGGCAAGCCGAAGGAGAGACTCCAGAGGTTGTCGGGATTCCTGTCCCACGCCTGCGCCAGCGGGATGTAACGCGCCTCGGCGCCGACTGCGCCGGGCCTGCCTTCGGTTGCTACCAGCCCCGGCAGGGGCGGGTAAGGGAGTGGGAAGCGCCACTCGGTGAAAGGGGGAAGCGAGGGGCTGGCGTGGAAGAGGAGCAGCAGGGCCGTGCAGCCGAAGAGAGTCCTCTCGGCCGCGACACCTGAGGAGCGCGCTGTCAGGAGGCGCTCCAGGATGATTGCGGCTCCAACCGACAGGAAGAAGGTCATCTGCGGCAGAAGCTTGATCGGGTGGTTCAACATCGAGAAGCCCGGCAAGGCTGCCAGCAGGCACCAGAGCGGGCCGTCCTGCCCCAGCGCCAGCAGCATGGCCAGGCCTGCTGTCGTCAGCCAGATGTTCCGCCGCAGGATCCGGCAGCCCAGCCCGGAGAGCGAGGCTCCGACGAGCAAGCCCAATGCTGCGCACCCGACGAGCGTCAGGACGGTTCCGGAGTAGAACAGGTGTCCCAGGGCGTCCCCTCGGGAGCTCCAGCCGTCCCGATGAAAGGCGTCGACGAGAGGGGAGGGTAAGAGCAGCCTGGGGAAGAACGAGAGAATACCCCAGTGGACCCCCCCGCTGCGATGCAGGCGGAACACCCAGTCCAATTGCGGGATCAAGACCGGCGCGGCGATGGCGAGTCCCAGAAGTAGACCCGAGAGGAGGAGGGGAAGCCGTTGCCTTCGGAAGCTCTCCGACGTGGCGGCGACCGCGGCAGTCCCTGCCAGAACGACGAGGGAATAGGCCCAGAACTGCGTGTTCGCCGAGTGAAACGCTCCTCCGATCGCCAGGCCCGAAAAAGGGACCAACCGCCAATCGGGCTCGCGGGCGAGCAAAAGGGCGACGGGAAGCGACATGATCGGTAGCCAGAGAGCGACGGGGGTAGGCCCTGTCCAGGCTCGTCCCAGGATGAGAAAGAAGCCCGAGAGCACGAATGAGGATGCTGCCGCAGCGGCCAGCGCGGGTCGGATGCCGACGAACCGGGCGAAGACGTAGGCAGCCAGGTACCCAAGCGTGAGGTGAATCCAGGCCCAGACCTGCAAGATCTGCTGCTCCTGGCCGAGGATTTTTCGGGCGACGAAGTGGCACAAGTAGAGCGGCGGATAGGTGAGTGGGTAGTGTCCGGGTTCCATCAGCGGCGTTCCGAGGAGCTCGTGGGGGCTCCAGGTTGGAAGCTGGCCGGCCAGGGCAGCCCGGCATCCGAAGAGCACGTTAGGCAAGAACTGGACTCTGTTGTCGTCCTGCGTGAACCAGAACGGGTCGGCCAGCTGCAGCCGGACCAACACGGCCACGACGATCAGAAGCCCGGCGAGGCTCCAGGCCCACTCCTGTCGGGCCGTGCAGGCCTTCGCTTCGGTGGCGCCATCCAGCGCCGTCCAGGCAATCGAGGCCTC
>JACQZN010000006.1 GCA_016213845.1 Candidatus Wallbacteria bacterium | reverse complement strand
CGTCCGGCACACGACCAGGAAGGCTCCGACATTGGCGCACAGGCTGTATTCTCGGCGTCGGAGGTCTCCCATGCTCGACGCCGAGGTCACCGCGCTCGCGGAGCGCCACGGATGGTCCCCCCAGGCCGCCGAAGGTCTCGCTTCGCGCTACGACGACCTGGGCCTGATCGGCGTCGGGGGCATGGGCGAGGTCCGCGGCCCCGGTCATAAGAACGGCCACTCGTTACATCGATTCGAAGGGCCGTTTCCGGGGGAGTGCCGACGGCCACATGCCGCGAAGCTCCATCCGCGCGAAAAAAAACACGCGGCGTTACACCTGTGTAACGGCCAGAATTCGCCCGTTCCGAGTGCTCGCCACCAAGGCCGTTGCGAGCCGGCTGATCGAGCCGGACGCCGGGGCGTCCATCGCCCCCCCCTTGGCCGGTGTTGTGACCATGGCCAGGTCCGCCGCGTCCGCGACCCCGGACGCCGGGGCGTCCATCGCCCCCCCCTTGGCCGGTGTTGTGACCATGGCCGAGTTCAAAGCGCCTCCCGACCTGCCCAGGACGTACCCGGACGCCCCCCCGTAGTCAACCGCGTCGTGAGGTGTCAGTGGCGCGTGAACCAACCCGTTCCAACGCGCAGGTAGCACAGACCACGTTTCTCTACCGCGTCAGTCCACGGTTGGGCTTCTGAATAGGCAGTTATAAAGCGGATTCCCGCGGCATCTTGAAGTCCCGAATGTACCTGCGCTCCTGCTTCGTGGAACGTTAGAATCGTTTCTTTCGCGAGGCGGGGCTTGCTTTCTTCCCCAAAACCTGATACAACAAGGATTGAAAAGAGGCGATGGAGTCCCAGTTGTATCAGGAGGCACAGGTGCTACCGAAAGATGCTGCCTACGAAGCCCTCAAGAAGCTGTTCCGACGGCAGCCAGCCGCCGACCTCCAGGTTCTCTTCCGCACGTTGGAGACGAGCTCTCGGATGAGCGTCTTCCGGCGCCTGCAGGAGGTTGGCTACCTGTCCAGCTTCACCCATTCCGGGCGCTACTACACGCTCACCGACATCCCGGAGTTCGACGAGCACGGGTTGTGGTTCCACCAGGGCGTCGGCTTCTCGCGGATTGGCACTCTCAAGGGGACGGTGGTGGATCTCGTCGAGGGTGCGGACGCGGGCAAGACCCATCCCGAGTTGGAGTCCCTGGTCCGGGTGCGTGTCCACAACACGCTGCTCGAACTGCTGCGCGAGCGGAGGATCGGACGCGAGCGCCTGGATCGGCTCTACCTCTACGTGAGCGCGAACGAGACCCGCGCTGCCGAACAGGTCGACCGACGCCATCAGGTGGTCGCCACAGGTGTGGATGAAGCGGAGCCGCTCCCTGTCGAACTCGTCATCGCGGTGCTGGTCGAGGCACTGCATGCCAGCGAGGGCCTGGCGTCGGGGGCCGTGGTTGCGGCTCGGCTGTCGGCGCGAGGGCAGGGGGTGACCGCCGAGCAGGTGGAACACGTTTACGCCGAATTTCAGCTTGTTCCTGGAAAAAAACGGCGGAGCCACGCTCGAAACACTCGAGTACTTGAGGAGCTGCGGTCGGAGCCTGCGGGACCGCTGTTGCCGCCAGATCCACAGCATCTCGGGGACCCAGGTGGTCGTGCGCGAGGAGCCCGGAGTCTGTCCACGATGTGAGGGGCCGATGCCCGTGCAGAAATCGATTCAGCACAATGGAAACACGCTCACCCACGGGGCCTTCCATGCATGCGAGACAGTGCATGTGTGCGCGGCCGGATGCCGTCAGCAAAGCGGCGCCTTGGTCACCCGGCGGGCACAGACCCTGCGGCAGTCCCTCTTGCCGGGCCGGTCCATCGGTTATGACGTGATGGTCTTCGTCGGCATCGAACGCCATCTCCACCACCGCCAGCGCGAGGAGATCCAGGACCTCCTGCTGCGCGAGCACGGGATCTCGTTGTCCACGGGGACGTTAAGCGATCTCGTCCACCTGTTCGGGGAGTACCTGCGCGCCCTGCACGAGGCGCGCGCCGACAAGCTCCGGGCCGCGCTCGAACAGGACGGCGGTTGGCCCCTGCACATCGACGCCACCGGCGAGAACGGCCGCGGGACCTTGCTGGTCGCCTACGCGGGCTGGCGCCGATGGGTCCTGGGCGCGTGGAAGATCCCCACCGAACGGGCCGACGCCATCCTGCCCAGGCTCCGAGAGGTCGTCGGCGCCTTCGGCCCGCCGTGCGCCATCGTCCGCGACCTGGGCAGAGCCATGATCCCCGCCGCCACCGACCTCGTCGCCGAGTTGGGCTTGCCCATTCCGATCCTCGCCTGCCACGCCCACTTCCTGGCCGATGTCGGCAAGGACCTGCTGGAACCCAGCCACGATGCGCTCCGGAAGCTCTTCCGCAGCACGGATGTCCGCCCGAACCTGCGCGGCCTGGCACGCGAGATCGGGCGGAAGCTCGGAGAAGAGATCCCGCGTGTGCGCGAGGCCGTGGCGGCGTGGATGGCAGAGCAGGACGACAAGCACGCCCTGCCCAAGGGCAACCACGACGCCCTCGGGGTCGTCCGCGCCCTGGCGCAGTGGGTGCTCGACTACCCCGCCGACTCCACCGGGGCGGACTTCCCTTTCGATAGGCCCTACCTCGACCTGCACGACCGCTGCGTCCGGGCCCGCCGAGCCCTCGACGCCTTCCTCCGCAAGCCACCGGAAGACAAGGAAGTCCGCCGGGCTCTCGGGCGGCTCGCGGGCATCCTGGACCCGGTCCCGCGCGAGGCTTCCTTTACCCTGGCCGCCCGAACGCTGCGGAGTCGCGCCGAGATGTTCGACGAGCTGCGTACCGCCCTTCGCCTGCACCCCGCCCAGAGCGACGTGTCGGCGCGAGCACCGGGAGCCTCCGAGCAGGAGCTGCAGGACATCCGGGCCGCCGTGCAGAAGTTCACCCTCTCGCTCCAGGAACGTCGCCCCCAGCGGGGACCGGCCCAGGACGCCCGCCAGGCCATCGACCAGACCCTGGCGCACCTCGTCCGCCACGGCGCCTTCCTGTGGGGACACGCCATCTCCCTGCCTTCCGAGGCCGGGGGCGGCGTACGCCTGGTCTCCCGCACCAACAACCTGCTGGAGGGCTTCTACAGGGAGATGAAGCAGGGAGAACGCCGCCGGAGCGGACGCAGGACCCTGGCCGATGATCTGGAGCACCTGCCCCCCGAGGCCGCTCTCTCACGCAACCTCCTGTGCCCGGACTACGTCGAGATCGTCTGCGGCACCATCGAGCAGCTCGCGCGCGCCTTCGCCGATCTCGACGCGGACAGGCGCCGTCTGGCCTCGGTTGCCGACTCGCTTTCCGAACAAGAGCCCGCCACCGACTCGCCTGAGGCAGTCAGCACCTCGCTGCCCAAGCAGGACAGGCGCCTCGTCCGCTCCGAGGCCATGGGCAGCCGGATTCTCGCTGCCGCGCGCAGCCGGTCGCCGAGGCTCAGCGCCACGCCAGCGCAGCGCTGACCCCTGGCACAGTCAGGACTCAGCCAACCGGATCCTGACGCGGTAGACGTTTCTCTATCACTCCCCCTCCGCGCGGTGCATCGAGGAGGCCCCACCCATTCACGGCACCGCCTCCTCCTCCGGACTCGCCGCCTTCGCCTGCAGGTCGGGGTCCTCGTAGAACGACACGACCGATCGCGTGCTCGTGAA
>JACQZN010000019.1 GCA_016213845.1 Candidatus Wallbacteria bacterium | reverse complement strand
TCGATGAGGCTGGCCACATCGAGCCCGGGCGCGCAGCCGAGCCGCGCGTTCTCGGTGCAGACCATGCAGGACGACGCGGGGAGTTTTGGCTTTCAAGGAGCACTGCATGCGCCGCAACTTCGGCGAGTCCTGTTCCATCACTTGCGCGAGTCGTCTCGCACGCGATGGTTCTTACTGGCGACGATTGCCTTTCGTCCGGCCCCGAGCCCCGAGCCTCGAGCCCCGGAGCGAGCGATCCCCGCGATGTTCATCGGCCGGCGAAGCCGAAGCACTTCCCGGGAAGCAGCCAAGTGTGACCCGCCTCGGCGCGACACCCTCACGGCCGACCAGAGCCCGGCACCGCCTCGGGAATCGGCGCCGTGGAGGGCCCCGAAGTTCCTGGTGCGCGCGCCGTTGCGGGCCGGCTCGTGCCCGACCGGCTGAACGGGCCCGCATCCGAGTGTTCCCCTTCCCGAACGATGGTCCGCCCGAGTTACACTGGCGCCAGCAAGACTGGACGCGGCAGTTCCGGCGGTCAACTCGAGCCACGAGTTGACGAGACCGTCAATCCGAGGGCGAGGCCGACCATGAAGCGCAGCCGTCACGTCGCACTGCTCAGATGAAGGTGCTTCGGAGCGAGCCCCCTGTGGCCTCTGCGCCGAGTCTCGGACCGTCCTGGTCGAGCCGGCTCACCTGCTGGCTGTTTCGCCACGAAGGGGCGCTCTGGGTGCTGCTCTCGATGCTCTGCTTGGCCAGTCTGTGGTCGCTGCCACGGTTGAAGCTGGTCTTCGGTTTCAAGAGCGTTCTCAAGGTCGACCACCCGGCCCGTCAGCGCCTCGAGGTCTTCGATCGCGAGTTCCATCTCGGGGACTCCCTGCTGATCCACTTCGAGAGCGCCAGGACCTTCACGGCTCCCGTGCTGCGACAGCTTCGGGATCTCTCCGGACAGCTCGAGCAACTCGAGGGCGTCAGACGCGCCTTCTCGGCTGTCGATCTGTTGCGCCCGGCGGTCAGATCGGACCATCTCCGGCTGGTGCCGCTCCTCGGGGCCGAGACACTGGCGAGCGAGGAGGCCACCCGCCGCGTCCTGGCAGCTCCGCCCTTCAGCGACCGCTGGCACGGCTATCTCTACGATCGCGCCTTGTCGGTCTACACGATGATCGTGCGGCCCACCGTCGAGTACGAGGATCCGCACCGGATGACCGGCCTGCTGTCCAGGATCGAGCAACTCCTGCAGCGGTTCCGCGAGCGCACCGGGGTCGCCTATCACCTCAATGGCCTGTACTACCTGAACAGCGAGATGATCCGCAGCACGTTCCGCGACCAGGGGAAGCTGTCGGCGATCAGCATGTCGGTGTTGCTGGCGGCCTTCTGGTGGCTCTATGGGAGCTTCAGCGTCGCCGCGGCGGCGATGCTGGTCCTGGGCGTGAGCATCCTCCTCAGCTTCGGGATGATGGTCGTCGTGGGCGTGCCCATCAACGGCCTTTCGGGGAACCTGCCCATCCTGACCCTCGTCAACGGGCTGGAAGACGTGGTCTTCCTGCTGGCCTTGTTTCACGCCGCGCGACCGCGGATGGGGCGCCGGCGGGCCGCTGCCACTGCTCTCCGCGACGGTTTGATCCCCAATCTCCTGACCAGCCTGACGACCTTCGGGGCCCTGGTGGTGACGGGCTACACCGACCTCGCCCTCCTCGAGGCGTTCGGCTACGCCATCTGCATTGGCGTGGCGGTCGAGTACGTGGTCATCGTCGTCTACTTTCCTCTGCTGCTCCAGCGGTTGCCCGACGCGGGCTCCTCCTGCCTGTACTACCGTCTCGAACGGGCCCTGGCCGAACGCTGGATGGGGACCTGGAAGCGTCTCGTCTGGAGTCGAGGCAATCTGGCGTTCTGGGGGGCCGTCGTCGTTGCCCTGGCTGTCTATGCCGCGCCGCAGCGGCTCAATTCCAACTGGTACCGGTACTTCGTCGCCGAGCACCCCGTTTCCAGGACGCTGGACTTCTGCAACCGGCGCGGCTTCCCGATCACGACCATCGATTGCGCCGTCCCCTGCGGCCTGCGGCTCGACGAGATGCTGATCCGCCCGGCGTTGGAGCGCGATCTGGAGAAGCTGGCAAAGGCGATCGGGGGGCTCCCCGGCGTCGTGCGCGTCGACAGCTACGCCGAGCTGAAGGGGTTCATCGAACTCGAACTCGCGGGGCTCGTGTTCCAACCCGGTCTCGAGGAACGCTGGAAGCAGGCGCGGCGCGAGGCCCTCTACCGTCAGTACCTGGACGTGGGCGCCTTCGACGAGTTCTACTCGCCTTCCAGCCGCAAGCTCCGGCTGGCGGTGCAGACCCGGCTCGAGGACGCTAACAGCTTGCTGGCGCTGGGAGCGCGGATTGTCGAGACGGCGCGGCGGCAGCGACTCGAGTGCCTCGACGGGGCCCGACTGACCGTGTCGGGGACGATGGCCTACTGGGGCGAGATCATGGGCGCCGTGGCGACCAGCTTCTTCACCAATCTCGCGACCTCGATGCTGTTCGTCTACCTGGTCCTTCTGGCCTTCACGCGCCGGTTGCTGGTATCGACCATCGCGATGGTGCCGAATATCCTGCCACTGCTGGCCATGTTCGCGGCCGCCCGGGCCATGGGACAAGAACTGAACGAGACCTTCTGCATCCTCAACTCGCTGGCTGTCGGAAACTCGGTCAACGACACGATCCACTACATCGTGCACGTCGACCGGCTGGTCTCGCGCGGCCGTTCGCTCCCGGATGCGCTGCGAGAGGCTTTCCGCGAGGTAGGCTGCTCGATGATGATATCGTCCGCGCTAGTAGCGCTGGGATTCATGTCCAGCCTGGCGTCCGAGTCGGTGACCGCGATCCTCTTCGGATTCTACATGACGGTGGGGTGCGCGGCCGCCATCCTGTTCGACCTGTTTCTCCATCCGGCAATGCTGCTGAAACTGCGCCGCTGGTGAGGCGTCATGAGCGCCCCTCGCCGAGCACGCCCGACCGCCGTAAGGCCTCTCCGGTCCGCCTCGAGCGGCCCGGCCTAGAACATGCCCACTGGCCGCGCTATCTTCATCACCCGCCACGGAGGCCCGGAAGTCCTTCAAGAGCGTGAGTTCCCGGTGCCCGAGCCCGGACCCGGCCGCGTGCTCATCGAGTGCGCGGCGGCCGGCGTGAACTTCGCCGACGTCTTCGAACGGCTCGGACTCTACGACCAGGCCCCCAGCCCTCCGTTCGTCCCCGGGTTCGAGGCCTCGGGTGTGGTCCTGCGAACGGGCGAGGGCGTGACAGGCCTGGCTCCCGGAGACCGGGTCGTGGCGGTGACCCGGTTCGGCGGCTACGTCTCCTTGCTCGATGCCCCCGCCGCGCACTGCCTGCGCATGCCGGCCGCTGCGTCGTTCGAGGAAGGGGCCGCGCTCGCGGCCGTCTCCATGACCGCCTATCACGGGCTGTTCACGCTCGGGCGGGTCCGGGACGGGATGCGGGTCCTGGTTCACGCAGCGGCTGGAGGAGTTGGTCTGGCCATGCTGCAGCTCCTGAAGACGCGAGCCGTCGAGGTCTTCGCTACCGCCGGTTCGCCGGCCAAGCTCGAGGTGGCGCGTGCTCACGGCGCTCACGTGGCGGTCGACTATCGCGCCGTGGACTTCGAGGCGGCCATCAAAGAGGCCACGGGAGGCCGCGGAGTCGACCTGATCTTCGACTCGGTCGGAGGTGAGGTCTTTCGCAAGAGCTATCGCCTTCTGGCGCCGATGGGGCATCTGGTGGCCTTCGGGGCCGCCTCGATGATGCCGGCGGGGCCCCGTCCGAACTGGCTCGAGCTGGCCTGGCGGTACCTGACCCGGCCGCGCCTCGACATCCTGGAGATGCTGCACGAGAACCGCACCGTCTCGACCTTCAACACGGTCCAGCTCTTCCTCCACGAGGAAGTGCTCGGGCACTCGCTGCGCGAGGTCGAGCGGCTGTGGCACAGCGGCATCCTGGCGCCGGTGGTCGGCCGGGTCTTTCCATTCGAACTCGCCGGCGAGGCGCAGGAGGCGCTCCGCTCGCGGGCGACCGTGGGCAAGGTCGTGCTCTCACTCGCGGGCCCTCCCTCGCCGCGAGTTCCTTGCGCTGGAGGAGGCGCAGGCCGAGACCGGTGCGCGAGCGGCCACGATGGTCACCCTGTGGTCGTGCAGGCCGGACGAAACCTGGCCTTCGTTGCCCGACTGGCCGCCGGGCCATCGATCTCGAGAGAAGGCGGACAGCCCACGGGGATTCCAAAGGGGCCGTCACGGCTCCTTGACCACCGGGTCGAGGTCACCCATCGCCCCGGAGTCGAAGTGGGTCGTGGCGCTGGTGGCCCCATCGGGCAGGAACTCGATCTGCTGCTCGGGGCCGAGTTCGACGGCGGACAGTTGCCCGGCCGCGGGAATTCTGGCCTGGCCCCGCAGAACTCCCACCCTGAAGCCGCCGGGGAGGCCCACCACGATGCCGGCGGAGTCCCTGAACTCGATGCTGCGACCTGACCTGGAGACCGTCAGGACGCTCCCTGCGGCAGTCGAGAAGCCCATGCGCCCGTCGAGCAGCGAAACACTTGCGTCATGCTCTCCGGCAGCCACGAGTTGCAGGCGGACGAAGTCGTTGTCGGTGGCGCGCAGGAGCACCACGGTGCCATCGAGGAAGCGCACGCGGCTGGCGCCCGTCACCGGCTGAAAGGCCGCGCGCTTGGGGAAGACGTCCAGCCGGTTGCCCGGCTTCATCGTGGCTCCGCAGGCGATGACCGTGCCGTCGATCTCGACCTGGTTCTCGAGCCACTCCACGACCGCCGCCGGCGGCGGCTTGCCACAGCCGGCGGTGAGCAAGACCAGCAAGCAGAGGAGCCTCATGGTTGGAAGGATAGAGCCAAGCAAGGCCGTTCCCTAGCGTTACCTCTGCTCTCTCGCAACCCGCCTCCGGCCTCTTGCAGGCTCCGCAGGACTTCCTTCGCGCGCGCGTTCGCCGTATCCTTCTCCAGCACCGCCTTCAGCTCGGCGACCGCCTTCAGGCGAGCAGCATAGGAAGTTCGAACGGGGGGTCTTGGGAGGGCCGGAGAGTGGATTTGGTCGTCGAGTGCCATCAGCCGAGGGGAGTTTGTCATCGCTGGCCTGCGCAACCGGGACGTCCGCGCCCAACTCCACCCGACGTCCGAAGATGTCTCCGATGCGGAGCGTCGAAAGCTCTCGACTCGAATCAGTCGCCAGCTACGGCTCCTGAATGGGAGGACCCGGCTCGACCCTGATCGCAACCTTGTGCATCAGCTCCTGGCCGGGCTCGAAGCGGGCGAGTTCGCACGTAGCCAGCAGAATCTCGAAGTCGCGCTGCGGCAATCCCGCAAGGCTGGGGATGGCGCGAACGATGGCGGACAGTCCGGGGTCGGACATGGGCGTTTCACGGCGCGGGGTCGAGTCGCCGGAAGCCGCGGATCAACGCCGCCGGGAGATCGGCCTTCAGCCGCCTCTCGTCGAAGCCGTACTTCTCGGCCTCGGCCAGCGCCCGCTCGGGGGACCAGCCGCGCTGGATGCGCCACAGGGCGACCATCGTGCCGGTCCGGTTCACTCCCCAAGCGCAGTGCACGTAGATCTGCCCGGCGTCGAGTTCGCGCTGCAGCGCCAGGAAACGGCGCACCTGGTCGTCGGTGGGCCGATCAGTGTCGGGGACCGGGAGGTAGAGATAGCGCAGCCCGAGGTCGGCGACGGTGGCCGCCTCGTCGGGCTCCTCGAAGCGGAGACTCACGATCGTCCGGACGCCCAGGTCTCGCAGCTTGCGAAAGCCCGCGGCGGTCGGCTGCCCGCCGCGAAGCAGCCTCGCATCGACCCTTCCGAAGTTGGGCAGAGCCTCGCGCTCGCCCTCGCCCTCGAGGGTGGCCCGGTTGAAGATGCGGTCCAGGCGACCGCCCTCGAGGTTGAGCACCGTCGCCACGGGATGGCGGTAGACGGGGTGGTCCCAGAGCCCCATCACGAGCTGGGCCACCTCGCGGCCCAGGGCGACCTCGTAGGCCGGGTTGCTCGCGGCGATCGCCTGGAGCCGCTCGAAGGCCAGACGCTCGGGTTCGGCAACGGCCTCCGCCGAAGCGGCGCCGGGAGCCAGGGTCGTCAACATGAAGAGAACGGACATCGCAATGGGCCGCATCGTGGCACCTCCGGAGCCCATTCTGCCACAACGGTGGCGGCGCCGGATTTCGGGACACACGCATGAACCCGAACACGGTCGAGGGCGACCAAGCCAGTAGGCGAGCGCCGCCGTTCGAGTCGTCGAGGCCGGCTCAGTCCACCCCGGGGAGCCAGCAGGAAGTCGAGCGCTTCAGACGACACCCGGCTCGACGAGGCCGTGCTGGCGGGCGGCCGAGCAGGGCGAGCACCACACGGGCCGCTTCGCGCACCTCCGGGTCCGGGTCCTGCCGGCACTTGCGGGCTGCGGTGGCAGCAGTCTCGGGCGCTCCGAGCCTCGCCTCGAGCAGGGCCAGCGCGATCGAGGGCCATCCCCTGAGCGGAGGCAAGGCCACTCTCACGTGCAGGGAATCCACCTGCAATCCCAGCCGCCAGACCCACGTCAGGTGCCAGACGAAGGCCGTTGGGAAAGAGGCGCCAGGCTCGGCCTCCAGGTCGTGCCGCAGGACGGTCGTCAGCAGCTCGGTCCAGTCTCCGCTGGCGGCTCTCGCTTGCCAGGGATGCTCGATCAGGTCGTCGAGCCAGAGACCGGGCCAGCTCGAGCTGCAAACGAGCTGCAAGCGAGGGCGTGGGGGTCCGGGGGGGCCGGGGTCGGAAAACCGCCGCTCCAAGATTGGGCCGGCCCCTGGCGAACTTCAGACTCCCGTTCCCTCTCGAATCCCCGCTGCTGCGGGTCAGCCCCCGGAGGGGGCGAGCGGGTCCAGGGGCGGAGCCCCTGGCTTCAGAAGTACGGGCGCAGCTCGCGAGGCGGGCGAACCTGAGTCCGGTGCGCCCGAGCCGGCCAGGCTCGCAGGGCAGACCTCCAGAGCCAGTTCGCTCTCGTAGGGGCCAGGCTCGTTCAGCCGCGCGAGGCACTGGCTTGCCTGGAGCGTTCGCCACCACGCGGATCCGCCTGGACGTCTCCACGCCGAGCGGCAGCACCGTGCGTCCGGCGCCCGCCGAGACCGCCGGCACGGTGTTGCCTGTGACGGTCACGGTGTCCGTGGCCACGCCGCCCCTGCCGTCGGAAGCAGCGAGCACGAAGCAGTGCGCGAGCGGCGCGGTGTTGGCAGAAGGGCTGGCCGGGCCGACAGCGGGTTGGAGAGCGTGACGGTGACGGGCGAGGCCGGGCACCGGGACCACGAGTAGCCCACAGGGTCGCCGTCGGGGTCGGTGCCGCCGAAGGCGAGCACCGCCGAAGACCGGGAACGAAGCGAGGGGGTCATGCGCTCCGTTGAAGGCGACGAGGCCCACCGGGAGCCCGGACGACAGACGTCCGGAGAGACCAGGCCCTCCTCGCGGCATCTCGGCGCGGCCCTTCTCGATGCGGGAATTGCCCGAAATCGCTCCTACAGATCTGTCCGGATCCCCTCGGGCATGAATTCCTACAGCGTCAGGCCTCGAATCCGAGAGGTCTCGAACCGCGAGCTGTTGACCACCGTGCGCCGGGCCTTCGGGAAGCGGCGCGAACCGGCGACCCTGCCGTGCTAGGATGGCCGTGATCCGAGCAGTGAAGCAAAGCAAACTCAGCCGCCTCGTCGACCGCGCGCTCGAACGGCTGTCAAGGCCTGGCACGCGGAGCCTGCCGCTAACGCGCGAGTGGCGCGCGGCGCTGCGAGGCCTTCGCGCCATCACGCTGCGCTGAAGCCGGGTACCGGAGGACGAGGCGGGACAGGGATCATCCCGGAATCTCCAGGTCGGATGAGCATGAATTCGAGTCACGCGCCGGGAGCTTCGCCCGAGCGGGTCCGCCTCGCCTGGGGACGCCGCGGTATTGCCGGCGCGGTCGAGCGTGGCGATGCCGTCATCATCGTCGATGTGCTCAGCTTGGTAACCGTTCACGGCATTGTTTCCGACTACGGCAGAAACTGGCATAACTTGTCGCGATCGTCATGAAATCGCGAAGTAGGTAGGGGGGTATTGACAGACCCATGGCTCCCATGCTGGATAATTATGCATGGGCGGCAAGAGCCGGTTACGGCAGTTGGAGCAGGAGAACGCGGAGCTTCGGAAGATGCTCTCGCGAGCTACTCAGGAGTTGGTCTCGGCTCGAGCCGAGATTGCAGCGCTTCGACAGCAGGTGTCTGAGCTTTCGGGCGTGGTTGCCGAGTTGCGAGCCAAGCTGAGCCAGAACAGCCAGAACTCGTCGAAGCCGCCGTCGTCTGACCCGCCCGGTGCGCCTTCGGCACCCGTCAAGGAGAAGACGGGACGCAAGTGCGGCGGACAACCCGGTCACCAGAGGCACACTCGCCCGTTGGTACCTGAGGACCAGGTCAAGCAGACCCACGAGTATCGACCGGAACGCTGTTGTAGCTGTGGCTGCAGTCTTGAGGGGGTTGAGGGGACGTTCGAGCGGTATCAAACAACCGAGATCCCAGAGCCACGGGCCGAGGTTACGGAGAACCGCCAGTACACGGTGGTCTGTCCACGATGTGACTGCAAGACGACAGCCCCGATGCCGGCAGAGGCATACCAGTTCCTTGGGCTCCGGGCTCTGGGAGTGATTTCGCTGTTGAGCGGCGTCTGCCGGTTGAGCAAGCGGAAGGTCAGAGAAGTGATGTGGGACCTTTTCAAGGTGTCCTTGGCCGATGGTTCAGTCCCGGCTTCGGAGCACCTGGTCAGCATGTCGGTAGCGCCTGCCGTCGCAGAGGCCCACGAAGAGGTGCGGAAGCAACCGGTCAAGCACGCCGACGAGACCCCTTGGTATCACGGCATCAGTCGAGCACGAGCCTACATGTGGATGGCGACGACCGGGCAACTGACGATCTTCCTCGTTCAGATGTCGCGTAGCGCCGCCTGCGCTCGAGACTTGCTCGGGAAAGCCCTGGGCATCCTCGTGACCGATCGGTACAAGGGTTACGACTGGTGGCCTATCGAGCGCCGTCAGCTGTGCTGGGCTCACATCAAACGCGACATCCAGGCCGTGATCGATGCCGGAGGGCCAGCCTGCAGACTCGGGCGGCGCCTCGAGCGGCAACGCCGAAAGCTCTTCACCTGGTGGCATCTGGCTCGAAGCGGGACAATCTCGCGGGAGACGCTCCAGTTTCACGTTGTCACGATCCGCAGGGCGTTCGGCGAACTTCTGGCGGCCGGAGCACTCTGCTCGCACCAACCAACCGCTGGCACCTGCAAAGACCTACTACGTTTGGAGCCGGCCTTATGGACCTTCGCTTTCCACGAAGGAGTTGAGCCCACCAACAATCTGGGCGAGCGAACCATCCGTCATGCGGTGATCCTCCGGAAGCTCTCGTACGGAACGCACAGTGACGCTGGCGCCCGTTACGTCGAGCGAATCCTCACCGTGCACGCATCACTTCGCATGCAAGGACGTGACGTCCTCACCTTCCTCGTCGACTCCCTCCGAGCTCACCTTGCCAAGACCCAGCATCCCTCCCTGCTCCCGGCTCCTGCTCCTCCATTGCCGTGAACGGTTACGTCGTCCCGACCGTCGACCGTGGACGTTCGACACTCCGCGCTATACAATCGCACACGGTGTCGAGCCACCTGGCTCCGATTCGTCGAAACGATGGGAGGCGACAGACTGTGCCCGCAAGAGGCAATCCCCTTTCGCCAGAGGAACTTGAGAGAAAATGTGCCGAGATTCGCCGGAAACAGCTTGCTGGGTACTCCGGAAAGGACTTCCAGAGATTCCGCAGAATGACCCTTGCGACGCTCACCCGCAAGATCAAGGACCTTCAGGCAGACCTGGCGACGGCTGAGGCGGACTTGGCTTGCGAGCCTCAGAGGTTCAAGGTATCGCTTCGGGAGTACGACTCCCTGCACGCCGAGGCTGCCGAGAAGTTGAACCTGGTTGAACACGAACTTAAACACGTTCGAAGACTGCTCGCCGCGAGCATCGCCAACGACCAGCGCACTGCCCTTGAGTCTCGCCTTGGACGACTCACCAGTAAGCACGCCGAACTGTCAGGTGCACTGGTCACGCCGGCATCGAGGAAGAACTCCATTCTGGAACGAATTGAAGTGACGCGAGCTCGCATTGAAGTCCTCGGTCGCTTCCTTCCGGCGGCAGAGAAACGGCAACGCATTGTAGCCCTGGCCGCTGCCCACAGTGGGTCAGCACGAGCCATCGCCGGTTCGATCAGGGCCCAGTTGGACATCTCGCCGTTCTGCCCGTACTGCGGAGAACCGCTGCTTGGGAAGGGACACGCCGACCACATCTATCCGGTTGCGCATGGCGGACTTTCTACGCCTCGCAACATGGTCTACATATGCGCGACATGCAATCAGCGAAAGGCGGACATGACGCTGCGACAGTTCGTCAGGAAGTTCTCACTCGACAGCGACAGAATTGAGCTGGAGCTGACGCGGCTCGGGAAGCGATTCTGAGCGCACTCGGCGTGCTACGTGGAAGTGCAAGGTTGCCGACCGTCGTTGGGCGTGCCGGTCCCCCACGTGTGGTCATCGTGGCGGTCAAAGGCAGTGGCACCAGGGTGTCGGCGACAGGGCGAGCGCGTCTCGGGCAGGACGGTGCGGGTCTGGATCGACGACGGAGCGCACGTGAGCGCGTCAGCCGTCCGCCGTCCTGTGGCGCGAGAGTGACGGTGGTGTTGCCGGACGCTGTCGCTTGGGTCAGCATGTCCGCGTGATGCGTGAGACTATCTCGAGCAACGCGGAGGCAGCCGATGCAAGATGACCCGGGACCAGCTGATGCAGATGAAGCGAATGGTGCAAGTGAGACGGATCTTGCTGACGTCGTGGCCGCACTCCGTCGCGCGGTCGATGCGACGGTGGGGCTTGACTGTTCCTTTGCAGAACGTGAGCGAGCTGCGCTGACGATAGCGAACGAGGCCCTGCGACGCTTTATCGAACGCGATCTGCAGTCGATAGCGGAGGCTCAAGGACGCGACTTGTTGATTGACGGGGTACTCTATCGCGAGCATCAACCCGGTGAGCGCGACTACGTGAGCCTGTGTG
>JACQZN010000018.1 GCA_016213845.1 Candidatus Wallbacteria bacterium | reverse complement strand
CATAGGGGATGCGCAGGTCCTCGCGGAGGTGGTCGCAGAACGGGACGAAGTCTCCCTCCCACTGCTCCCACTCGTGGAGGATGGTCTCGATGCGGGCCGTGGCCGCCTCGTCCGCCGCAACGGTCACGTCGTCCGGCGGCTGGGCCTCGGGGCGTCCGGCGCGCAGCCAGTCCCGGAGCGGGGGGAGCGGGACCCCCACCGACGCGGCGGCCACGGTGAGGTCGAGCTCCGGGTGCTCCTCGATCAGGTCGAGGACGAGCCAGCGGAAGCCAGTGCTGTAGCTCCGGCGGCGTCCCCGGCCCGTGACGCAGCCCGGGTGGTCCATGAGGTAGGCGATGACCTGACCACTCAGCTCGTGATCCACCTGGGGCACCGGGTGCGGAGCCGGCGGTCGCCCCGGCGGGCGGATCAGGGCGGCCACGGCGTCGGGGATCATCGCGGCCAGCACGTAGGCCCGCGACCGGCCGGCGCCCGTGGCCTCGAGGACCTCCTCGATCGTGGGATGCGGCAGCCCGAGACGGATCAGCTCTCTGCGGGCGGCGAAAAGCAGCCCCGCGGTCACAAGGGGGGAGACTTCCGGGCTGGTTTCGGCTACAGCGTTCATGGCCCATCCTCGAAGCAGAGCGAAGAGTTTTCAATCCCTTCATACCCTGCTCCGCGGGGGGCTGCATCATTTACGGCTTCAGCTCGAGCACCTTCTGGCCCATCAGCCACACCTCGGGCACCCCGCCCTGGCTGACCACCTTGAACAGCTCCAGGCACCGGTCCCGCAGGTCGATGGCATCGAGCCCGTCACGGCCAGCACCGGCCTCGATACGGGCCAGCACCTCTTCGGCCCGGCCGTAGTACCGATCGGCTGGCGCGAGCAGCCCGCCCAGGGCGTGACTCGTCCTGCCGTGGTTGTACCAGTGCAGGTGGGCCGAAAGCCTCCGCCGCATCTCGGCCACGTCGTAGAACCGATACACGTCGAACAGCTCCTTGTGGAGGTTGGCGTTGAACACCTCGAGCTTCCCGTTCCACTCCTTGTGCTCCGCCGCGATCTGATCCACCCCCAGCTCCACCAGCAACGCCGTGAACCGCGAGATGCCACGCCACGACCAGAAGGCCGACCCCTTGTCGTGGAGCACCATCTCCGGCTTGCCGTGCCTTCTGACCGCCTCCTCGAAGGTCTCGATCACCAGGTCGGCTCGCTCCGCGTCGTCCACCCCGTGCCCCACCACGTACCGCGAGCAGTCGTCCAGCAGGATCAGCGTGTGCGTCGAGGCCCGGTTGATGTGACGGTGTACGTAGTCGAGATGCCACATGTGATTCGGACGAACCGCCACGAACCGCTCGTCGTGTGGCTGGCTCCGGACCTTCGGAGGACGGTAGCCCGCGTCCTCCATCACCCGCCGGACCGTCTGCACCGCCACCTTCACACCCTTGCGCCGGAGCTGGTTGCGCACCTGGCTCGGTCCCAACCCGGGGTGCCGGTGCCACTCGCCGAGGATCTCCTTGTCCCGCTGCGCCTCCACCTCCTCGGCCGCCGGACCGCTCGTCGGCGACGGCCCCTCGCCCGCCGCGGCCCGCTCCACCTTCCGATTCCAGTCGTAGATGCTGTACCGGCTCGCTCCGTACTTCTTCGCCGCCGCACTGACCCCGTGCTCGGCCGCGTGCTCGAGCGCCTCGGCCTTCTCAGACGGCGTGTACCTGACGGCGTGTACCTTCGAGCGACGCGCCGCGACTTCTTCGCCTCCTTCTCATCGGGAGGGCTGTCTGGCTCGTTGGTCACCTCGCTGTCGCCTGGCCGCTCATCCGACCGCGCTGGCCAGTCCACGCCGCGTGCAGCCGCTTGCCGGGCTTTGAATGTCCAGCAGGTGAGCGTGCCCAAGGGTATGTGGAGCTCCCGCGCTGCCTTCGCCGGCCCGATCTCCGCGCTCCGGTCGATCGCCTTGCGTTTGTGTTCTGCCGAGTACTTCGGCTCTCCAGTTCGTGACGCCATCGCTGACCTCCGCTGCGACGGCGTCTTTCCGGGTCAACTCGTTCGGGGTTTCAACGCCGCTCGCTGATGGTCAGTGTGCGGCAAGGGCAGCTACCACAAGCCCCCAAAGACGATTTGGGAATTTGCGCAGGGCCTCTTTCGGAAAATGTCGATCGGTCTCGATCACTTACCTGACCGGTGCGGAGCCCCTGATGACGCCCAGTGATCGAATCTGCTTGCGGCCCGGGTGAGGATCTCCGCATGGGGGCAGCCCGGAGCCCCGGAGGGGCGGGACATTCCAGCCCAGGGCGAAGCCCTGGGTACCCGATGCCACACCCCCAGGGAGCCCTGTAAGGGCGAGACATAACACCACCACCAGGGGCGCCGGTTGATGTCTCGCCCTTGCAGGGCTCAGGATTTTACCTGCCAGTAACCCAGGGCTTCGCCCTGG
>JACQZN010000005.1 GCA_016213845.1 Candidatus Wallbacteria bacterium | reverse complement strand
TCGCGATAGGTCGGGCAGTGCGGCAGACAGAGCCCGCAGCTCACGCAGTCCCGGGCGGGGGTGAAGTCGGGGTAGGCCATCGCGTCAGCTCGCCGCCGCCGGCTCAGATCTCCCCCACGAATCGTCCGGGGTTCCAGACATTGCCGGGATCGAGCGCTCTCTTGACCGCCAGCATCAGCGGGTAAGAAACCGGCCGTGGCCCCCAGACGTCGACCCGCTCCCGGACCTGGGGCGGCGCCTTGAGCAAGACGCACGAGGCGCCCTGACCGAGCCCCGAACGCAGCCGCTCCACCCGCCCAGCCATGTCCTCGGGGCCCACCGCGTCGTCCCAGAGCAGGTGGACCACGCCGCTCACGACGTCGGCGACCATCCGGCCGCCGGTGCCTGCGACCTCCTCGCTCACCAGCCGGGCCGCGGTGCCGGGCGTCGCGGCGATCCGCAGCACGGCCCCCGCGCCGACGGGCAGGTCGTCGAGCGCCGCCCAGGCTGCATCACAGTCCGCCGCCAGCAGCTCGGCAAAGTGCGCGCCGCCGCTGGCCGCTACGAGCGCCCGCACGTCTCGCACGCCGCGCGCGCAGCACGGCTCCGCGCCTGCGAACCGCACGGCCAGGCAGGCCCCGGCCTCTACGGCCGCCGCCAGGGCCCACTCGCCCGGCGCACCCGCGCGCATCGAGGGCAGCCGCAGCCCGAACGGATCGTCCGTCCGCCCCCGGAGGATCTCCACGGCCGCCGGCTCCAGACGTGAGCCCGCGATGTCGCATGCCACATGCACAGCGTCGGCCGTGCTCGCAAACGACGCCAGCACGATCCGCCGCTCCTGCGGCAGCGGCAGGATCTTCAAGCTCGCCTGTCCGATCAGCCCCAGCGTCCCGAGCGCCCCCACGTGCAGCTTGTGCACGTCGTAGCCCGTCACGTTCTTGACCACTCGGCCGCCGCTCTTCACCACCTGCCCGTCCGAGAGCGCCACGCTCATCCCCAGCACCAGGTCCCGCCATGCGCCGAACCGGCCCCGCAGCGAACCGCACGCGTTGGCCGCCAGGAGCCCGCCGATCGTCGCGCCCGCCGCGGCCGGCGGGTTTACCGGCAGCCACTGGCCGTGAGCTCCCAGCTGCCGCTGCAGGTCGTGAAACCCGATGCCCGCCTGCACCGTCACGGTCAGATCGTCCGGCTCGTAGTGGACCACGCCGCTCAACCGCCGGGTCGAAATCTCGACCGCATCCGGCCGCGACGGCCGTCCCATCCAGCCGCGCGTGTTCCCGCCCCGCGGTGCCAGCGCCCGCCCCGCGACTGACGCTTCCTGCGCCATCCGGGCGGCTTGGGCCAGATCGGCCGGCGCTAGCTCCGACGCGCTCATATCCACATCTCCCCGGCAGGCCGCCCGCCGTGGCCGTCCGCGCGCAGCTCCGCGCACCCTCGCCGCGCCGGAAACACCTTCTGCGGGTTGGCCAAACCCTCGGGGTCGAACGCGGAACGCACGCGCTGCATCGCCTCCAGGTCCTCGGGCGAGTAGACCCAGTCCATCATGTCGTTCTTCTCGAGTCCGATGCCGTGCTCACCGGAGAGCGTGCCGCCGCTGGCGACGCAGGCGCGCATGATCTCCTCCCCTGCCACGTGGACGCGATGCGTCTCGTCGGCGTCCGCCGGGTCGAACAGGATCAGGGGGTGGAGGTTCCCGTCCCCCGCGTGGAAGACGTTGACGATGGTGAGACGGTGGCGCGCCGCCGCGTCGGCGATCGCCTGCAGCACCGACAGCAGGCGCGTCCTGGGGACCACGCCGTCGTGCAGGTAGTAGCGCGGTTTCAGGCGGGCGACCGCCCCCAGCGCCCCCTTGCGTCCCGCCCAGAGGCGCTGACGCTCGGCCTCCGAATCCGCTACCCGCACCTGACGGGCGCCGCGCGCCTTGCATATGGACTCGATCGACCGGACGGCTCCATCGAGTCCTTCACCCAATCCCTCGACCTCGATCAGCAGGACCGCGGCCGCGTCGACCGGGTAGCCGGCGCCGATGAACTCCTCGACTGCCCGGATGATCGGGCCGTCCATCATCTCGAGCGCCGCCGGCACGATCCCGGCCGCGATGATCGCGGACACCGAGGCTGCCGCGTCCTCCATGCGCGCGTAGCTGGCCAGCATCGTCCTCACGCCTTCCGCAGACCGCGCGATACGGCAGACTACCTTGGTCGCGATCCCCATCGTGCCCTCCGACCCGACGAAGACTCCCGTCAGATCGTAGCCGAGCGGGTCCACGTGCCGCGCCCCCAGCTCCGTGACGCTCCCGTCCGGCAACACCACCTCCACGCCCAGGATGTGATTGGCCGTGACGCCGTACGCCAGGCAATGCGGCCCCCCCGAGTTGTTCGCCACGTTGCCTCCGAGCGTACAGACCTTTTGACTCGAAGGGTCCGGCCGGTAGCAGTACCCCTGCTGCCCGAGCGCCTGGTCCAGCGTCAGGTTGACCACCCCAGGCTCCACCACCGCATACCGATCCGCCAGGTCGATCTCCAGTATGCGGTTCAGCCGCGCCAGCCCGATGACCAGCCCCCCGGCAACCGGCACCGACCCGCCCGCGATCCCCGTCCCCGCCCCCCGCGCCACGAACGGCAGACCCTCCCGCACCGCCGCCCGCACCGCCGCGGCAACCTCCGCCGTCGAGCCCGGCAGGCAGACGACGTCGGGCCGCGCGCGCGCCAGCGACGCGTCGTAGCTGTACGCCAGCCGCTCCTCGTCCCGATGGAAGACCCAGCGCTTGCCGAGGACGCCCTCGAGCGACTCGACCAGCCTGCGTACTCGATCGGCGGCCGGCGGGCTCATCCTTCTCGGCGCCGCGCCTCGCAAGCCGGGCACGGGCAGATCCCGCGCAAGTACTCGAAGCTGTAGATGCCCGAGGAATGCCCGTCGCCGAAGGTGAAGCTCACAGCGTAGCGGCCGACCGGCGCCAGCGACACGAGGTCGGCCGGCCCCTCGGCCCCCTTCACCAGCACCGGCATCATCGGCAGCCCCCCCGGCGCCGCAGGCTTGGGCCCGTGCGAGGGCTTCGACCCGCACGCGGCGCAGGGACACTTGTCCCGCAGGTGGCGGAAGGAGAACACGGCTTCGTGCCCGTCGACCCAGCGAATCAGGAGCTCCGCGGGCCCTTTCCGGAAGATCGCGATCGGGCCGATCGCGACCGGCAAGCTCAGCTCGGCCATACGGCGGCGAGCTTAGCAGATTGAACCCGCGGCGGTCAGCGCCGTCTTCAGGTCGGCGGCATGCGACACGGCCGCCAGACGAACCCCCCGGAGGTCCCCATGCGCTCCCTCAGCTCCCTGGCCTCGACCGTCCTGTTCGCCTCGGCCCTGCTCGCCTCGGCGGCCGACGCCGGCCTGCGCGAGACCCGCATCGCCGTCGACCCGGCCGACATCGGCAAGCGCGCCTTCACGTCCGACCCGCTCGTCTGGGTCGAGCCCGCGCGCTATCGCGAGCTGGTGGAGACCCTGCGCAAGCGCGAGCTCGCGGCGTTGGCGCCTCCCGCCCCCACGACCGCTCCGCTCGACGCCGCAGCCGTCGACGCCGGCTACCGCGGCCGGCTCGAGCCCGGCGGCACCGGCGCCCGCATGCAGGCCACACTCCGCTACCACGTCCTCTCCGCCGGACCCGTCCTGCTGCCCATCGCCTTTCCCGACGTCGGCATCTCGTCGGCCACCGCCCGCTCGGCGACCGGCCCCGTCCCCGTCAGGCTCCTGGCCCCCGAAGAGCCGGGCGGACCCGTCCACGCCGTTGTGGACCAAAAAGGTCCGCTGACTCTCGTCGTCGACTTCTCGGCCCAGGTCCAGCTCGAGCGCGGCCGCGGCTCGTTCGGATTCCGGCTCCCGGACTTCGCGGTCAAGAGTCTGGAGATGGACCTGCCGCCCACGGTCGTCGGCGCGTCGATCACGGCCGGCCGCGCGCTGCCCGCAAGCGTCACTTCGACCGCGAAAGGCGTCGCGTTGCGCGCCGCGCTGGGCGCCGCTCCCGAGCTGCGCGTCGGGTGGTTCGCCTCCGGCCAGGCCGCCCGCGAAACTGCCGAGGCCGCGCCCGAGGCCCCGCGCGCCCGCCCCGCAACCCAACTGCCGGCGAGAGTCTCGGCCTCCACCGCGTCGCTCTTCGTGCTGGGCGAGGAAACCCTCTCCGTGCGCCATGAGCTGGCCCTGGTCGTCACGCGCGGGCGCGCCTCGCACGTCGACCTCGCGCTCCCTGCCGCCTTCGAGATCCAGGACATTGCAGGCCCGCTCGTTCTCGACTGGAGCGCCGCGGGGGCAGCGACCGCCCGCACAGTGCGCATCAACCTTCGCGAGCCGCTGCGCGGCGAGAGCTCCATCCTGATCACCGGCTATCAGCAGATGGGCTCGACCGACCGTCTCGAGCTGGAGGTCCCGCGCGTCGCCGGCGCCGCCCGCCAGCAGGGCGTCCTCGGTGTCTCCTCTTTCTGCACTCTGGAGGTCGCCCCTGCCGATCCGGCCGGCGCGGCCGCCCAGCAGCTCGAGCCGAGCGATCTGCCCGGCTCGCTCACCGCCCACTCGACCACACCCATCCTGCTCGCCTATCGCGTGCCGCCGGGCGCCAGGCCGATGGTGCTATCCGTGAAGCGCTACGCCGCTGCCGGCGGGCTCGACGCGCTGGTCGAAAACGCCAACGCCGTCACCATCCTCGCCGAGAAGGAGCCCGAGGCCGGCACCTCCGGGCCGCGCCAGGCCACCACTTTCACCAAGATCATCCTTCAACTCGTCAACGCTTCCCGAAAGGTCCTGGCCGTGAAGCTCGACCCCGCAGCCCGCATCTCCAGCTGCTTCGTCGGCACGGACAGCTGCTCACCCGCGCTAGGAAGCGCCAAGGGGGAGTTCCTGATCCCGGTGCCCAGGTCCTCCGTCGCCGGCGGCAAGCTGGCGGCCTTTCCGGTGCAGCTGACCTACCAGCTCGACCTGCCGGCGGGGTTCGCAGAGAGCGGCACGCTGCGATACGGCCTTCCGGTCGTCGACGTGGCGGTCGCCGACTACTCCTGGAAGGTCTTCACACCCGAGAGTTACAGGTTCCTGCAGTTCCGGGGCGATCTCGAGGACAGCGGCGAGGAGTCGGAGTTCGTGCTGGTCGCCGCCGCCAAGTGGCTCTTCGATCGGCTCCTCTACGACTTCGCTGCCCGGCTGGCGGCCCTGGCGATGCTGCTGATGGCCTCCGTCTGGGTCCTGCGCGTGGCGCGTCGCGGCTACGACGGGGCGACCGCTTGCGGCCTGATCTCCAGGGGCTCGCTCGCCGCCGTCGCCGGCTGCGCAGTGGTGGTGCTCGGACTCTCTGCGATCGCAGTCCCCAACTTCCGGGCGGCGCGGGAGCGCTCCAACACCCGCGCCTGCTTCGCCAACCAGAAAACTATCGCGGGGGCCGTCGAGATGTACAACCTCGACCAGAACACCTGCAGGAAGGAGCTGGACGCAGGCTTCCTGGCCGAGCTGGTGCAGCAGGGCTATCTCCAGTGCATCCCGTCCGATCCCGGGCAGGGGCCCGCCAGCGGCGCCAACTACTTCACCACGCCCGACGGGTGCGGCATCGCTTGCCGCGTCCACGGCGCCATCGGCGAGGTCGGCGCCCGGGTCTACGGCGTGGCGCTGCCTCCGGCCGAATCCGCCCAGGGTCAGCCGGCCGCCTCTCGCGTCCGACGCGACGACCGCACCAACCCGATCAACTTCCGAATCCCCAAGACGGGCCAGTACACGCTATTGCTGCGCGGCTTCCTTCCCGAGGGCGCGGCGCCGGGACTGGAAGTCCTCTACCACTCCGCCGGGCGCTATCAGCAGCTGCGAGCCCTCTGCTGGAGCGTCGGCGCGGTGCTGGCGCTGGTGCTGGTCCTCCCGGCCGCGCGCCGCCGGTCCGCCGTCGCCGATGTCGCCTCCATGGGCGCCCTGCTCGGCATCCTGCTGGCGCTGGACGACCGCGCCCCGGCCCTGGCGGCAGATTGCTTCGTGGCATGGACTGCCGCCGCGGCGGCCGGCCTGGCGCTGGTCCTCTTCGGCCCAGGGCTGGAGCGGCTCTTGCGGCGCTTCGAGCAGGGTCTGGAGAGCGAGCGGGCCGCGGACATCTCGACTCGAACGCTCTTGACGCTCCTCTTTGCCTGGGCGGCAACGGCGGCGCCACTTCCGGCCGACGAGCTGGAGGTGCGGCTCTTCGCTCCAGCCGTGCCGGCCGCCGGCGCCCCCGGCCTGCTCATGCCGCGCTCGGACCTCGAGCGGCTCACCCGGCTGGCCGGCCAGGCCACGGCCAAGGCCGCCACGACCGCGCCGGCAGAGTCTCCGGTCTCGCGAGTGGAGCGCGCCCGCTACAGCATCACCCCGGGCTATCCGACCGCCACGGTCGAAGCCCGATACGAGCTCTGGAGCCGTGGCGCCGGATGGCGGACCGTGGCGCTGGCAGGCGAAGGCGTCGACGCGGTCGAAACGCCCGCCGTCATCGCTCCGACCGGCGCCCTGGTGCTGCCCGCCGGCAATCCGGGCCGCTTCCTCTTCGACCTCCGGGGCGATGCCACGGTCGTGCAGCGCTTCTCGGTTCCGGTCGCTCGCGACGGCAACCGCTTCAAGCTGGCCTTCCCGGTCCCTCGCGCCCCCATCAACGCCGTGGCGCTAGCCTCCACGCAGGACGGCTACCGGGAGTTCCTCGTCGCGGGCGGAGTCGAATCCTCCGGGAACTCCGAATTCAGCTTCCCGGCCGCCGACGAGCTCCGGCTCGACTGGACCAACGCGGCGCCGGCGCCGGCGCCCGCCCAGGAGGCGCCCGCCTTCGAAGTCCGGCCGCGAATCGAGGCCAGCACCTGGCTCGCCGGCCAGATCTCCGACCGCGTCCTGCGAATCGACGCCGCCATCGCCCTCGACGTCAGCCGACGCCCCGTCGCCCGGACAGCCATCGAGCTTCACCCAGGAATGGCGGTCGTCGACGTCCGGGCCCCCGAGCTCGCCGACTGGTCGGTCGAGGCCGTCCCGGGCGGCCAGCGGCTGCTGGTGGAGTGGAAGTCGCCGGTCACCGGGCACGTGGAGCTCACCCTGATGCTCGAGGTCTGCCGCGAGGCCTCCGCCGCCTTCGAGCTGGGCCTTCCGGCCGTCGCCGGCGCCAGCCTGGAGCACGTCACCCTGGGCCTCTCCTCGCCCGGAAACTTTCTGCTGGAAGCCTCGAAACTGCCGCCGGGAACCCATCTGGGCGACCCGTCCCAGCCCCCGGCCCAGCTGGGCCGGCTCGCCGCGCGCCCGCTGTCGCTCTTGCTGGCCGCCACGCGCCACGGCGCCCGCCCGGGCGACGCCTCGGCGCCGCTCGAGCTCAAGGTCAACCGCTATCAGCAGATCCGTCTCCTCGCGGCGGTCGCCGACCTGGCCAGCTTCTCCCTCCACGCCGCCCGCGACGGCCAGCTGATGGGACGCGCGCGGTGGCTGGTCAAGAACAACTCGGAGCAGTTCCTGCGCGTGCGCATGCCGGCCGATGCCAGAGTGCTCGACTGCTTCGTCTCCGGCACCGCGGTGACGCCCGCTGCCGCCCGGACCGACGAGCTCCTGGTGCCACTCGAGAAATCGGGCGTCCTGAACACGCAGGCTGCCGCCTTCCCCGTCGAGCTGACCTGGCTCCAAACGCGTCCCGCACTGGCCGACGGCGGCCGGCTCGGACTGACACTGCCGCACGCGCAACTTCCCGTCAGCACGCTGCGTCTCGAGGTTGCCCTGCCTCGAGAGCTGGAAGCCACGGTCGTGGCCAGCAGCCTGCAGTCCGACCCCGTGTACCGCGAAGTCGCCTACGCGGGCGAAAACGGGGAGGGCGAGCCGGCCGCGTCTGGCCGCCGGATGTTCGAGCAGTCGACGCCCCCTCTGAAGGTCCCCTTCCCCGAGCTGCTCGCCGTCGACCACTTCTCCCGCGACATCGTCGATCCTGCCGGCGCCGCGCCGTTCGTCGAGCTGGCACTCCATGCGCGTCAGACCAGCCGGGCCCACCGCTCGCTCGGTTTCGCCCTGGCGCTTCTCCTGGCCTTCGGGCTCGTGCTGCACGGCCAGTCCCGCGCGTCCCGCAGGCTGCGCCTGATCGGGCTGTTGATCGCCAGCGGCGCCGCGGTCGGCGTGACGTCCTTCCGCCCCGAGGCCTTCGCGCTGGGGCTCTACTTTGCGCTGGGCCTGTTCCTCGGAGCCTGCTTCGCCCTGGTCCGATGGCTGGCCGAGTGGCGGCGCGCGGGCGCGGTTACCGGCAGCGCTGCCTGAGCGACCGGCGCAGAGTATCCAGCAGCACGCCGGTGTTGAAGGGTTTCTGCACGAACTCCGTGCCCGGAAGGAGCGTACCCCGGTCGGTCAGCATCTCGTAGGTATAGCCCGACATGAAGACGATCGGGATCTGCGGGTGCAGCTGCACCAATCGGTCCTGGAACTCGATGCCGCCCATCTCCGGCATCGTGATGTCCGAGAGGATGAGGTCGACGTCGGAACGGTGGAAATCGCAGAGCATCAGCGCCTCCTTGCCGTTCTTGGCCTCCAGCACTTCCCATCCCTGGCGCCGGAGCACATGCCGGATCAAGCTGCGGTGCGTGTCATCGTCCTCGACGATCAACACGGTGACGCTCTCGGTCTCGCCCGACGACTCCTCGTCCGCCCCATCCCCGTGCCGGTCCGGGTCCACTTCCTGCGGCGAGCGCGGCAGGGCGAACGTGAAGGTCGAGCCACGGGGACTGGTGGAGCGCAGCCAGAGCTGTCCGCCGGACTGCCGCAGGATGCCCCGCGACGCGAGCAGGCCCAGGCCCGCAGCTCCGGCCGACTGCTTGGTCGTGTAGAACGGCTCGAAGAGCCGCTCCAGCGCCTCGTCCGACATCCCCTGGCCGGTATCTGTCATCGAAACGGTCACAAACGGCTTGTCCCCCAGCGTCAGCTTCTCCAGCTCAGGCGAATCGTCCAGGTCGAGGTTCGCCAGCTCGATGGTGAGCATCCCCTGGCCGTCGATGGCGTCGAAGGCATTGCGAGCCAGATCGAGCACCACCTGCCGGATGTGAGGCGCATCTGCCATCACCGAGCTGTCCTCCGCGGAGAGCCGGATCTCCACCTGCTTGCCCGGTCCCGCCAGGCGCACCAGCTCCAGCCGCAGCGCCTCCAGCAGATCGTTCATCCGGAACCTGGCCGGCCTGAGCACCAGCTTCTCCGCGGCTGCCGTGAGCCGATGGGTAATCAGGGCCGCTCGTCCGGCCGCCGCGCGCATCGTCTCGATGTCCCGCCGGGCCGGATCTTTCTCCGCCAGCTTCTCGAGCAACAGATCCGCGTGCCCCTGGATGATGGCGTGTAGATTGTTGTAGTGGTGCGCCATCCCAGCAATCATCTGGCGCATCCGGTCGTTGGAGTCCACTTTCTGGCGTACGCCCCGGCGCCGCTTCGATTCCTCTGCTCTTGTCATGACGTGCATCGAAGGTCCCTTCGAGCACTTTCAAGCAATCAAAGGGCCAGAAACCCACCCACCGGTCGAGAATGCCCACCCAGCCCGGGATCCCCGGAGTCCGACAGCGTTTCTCCGACACACAGCAGTAACCTGCCCTATTACAAACCAGCGACTCCAATCCCCGGCGAAAACGGTTCCAGTCGCCCGATCCTTCCAGTGAACGCTGGGAGAACTCTCACTCCGGAAGATGTAAGTTCCGCTGGACAGGCGTGACGCCCTGCATTACAATAATCTCCCTGTGACCGCAGTCCCGCCCTCCAAGCCCGTGGTCCTGCTCGTCGATGACGAGCACGATCGCCTCCACCTGGTACCAATCAGCCTCGGAGACGGATACCGAGTGCTCGCTTTCGACAACGCCCGCGACGCTCTCGGACAGACCGACCTCGGCACCGTCGACGTGATCCTGTCCGACGTGCGCATGGCGGGCATGAACGGACTGGAGCTTCTCGATGCCGTTCGCGTGACCGATCCGGACCTGGCCGTCGTCCTGCTCACCAGCTACGGCAGCGTCTCCCAGGCCGTCGCGTGCATCAAGCGCGGCGCCTACGACTACCTGCAGGCCGGCTTCGAGGACGAGGCGCTGCGCGCCACCACCCATCGCGCCGTCGAACACACCCGCCTCGCCCGCCGAGCCCGCAACCTGGAGGCGCGCCTCCATCTGCGCGAGTCCTACAACGGCATCGTCGGCCAGTCCCGCTCGATGCACGAGGTCTTCTCCCTCATCGATCGCGTCTCCACCAGCGACATCACCGTCCTCGTCACCGGCGAGAGCGGTACCGGCAAGGAGCTGGTCGCCCGCGTCGTCCACAGGACCAGCCGCCGCTCCTCCGGCCGCTTCGTCCCCATCAACTGCGCAGCTATCCCCAGGGAGCTCCTCGAATCCGAGCTGTTCGGCCACACCCGGGGCGCGTTCTCGGGCGCCCATGAATCCAAGCCTGGCCTCATCGAGGTCGCCGCGGGCGGCACGCTCTTCTTGGACGAGGTCTCCGAGCTCCCCAGCGACCTGCAAGTGAAGCTCAACCGCTTCCTCCAGGACGGCGAGGTGCGCCGCGTAGGCGCCATCGACGGCAACAGGCTGGACGTCCGCATCATCGCCGCGACGAACACGGAGCTGGAGCGCGAGGTCGAGGCCGGACGCTTTCGGCGCGACGTGTTCTACCGACTGAACGAGTTCCCCATCCACCTCCCCCCCCTGCGCCAGCGGCCGGAGGACATTCCCCTGCTGGCACAGGTCTTCCTCGAGGCGCGCTGCGAGCGCGAGGCCAAGTCGATCGAGGGATTCGACCCCGAGGTGCTGGCGGCACTCTGTAGTTACGACTGGCCCGGAAACGTGCGCGAGCTCGAAGCCGTCGTCGCCCGCGCCGTCGTCATGGCGCGCACCAGCCGCATCGGCCAGGAGTGCCTCTCCCCGGCTCTGCGTCGCACCACCCAGCTACCCGCGTCGGCCCGCGCCTTCGATGGCCTGAGTTACCGGGAGGCCCGCGCCGCCGTGGAGGCCGAGGGCGTCGGCGCCTACTTGCGCCAGCTGATCTCCCGGCACGCAGGCGACGTCCGCCAGGCGGCAAAGACCGCACAGGTCGAGCGCGAGACACTCTACGGACTGCTGAAACGCCACGGGATCCGACCCGCAAGCTACCGTCGCTCAGGCAACGCCGCCTGAGCCGGTCAGCGGTCGCGGCCGCCCCTGGGCTGCGGCGGCACCGTGAAGCAGAACCGGGCCCCTTTCCCCGAGACACCCGGCTCCACCCAGATCCGGCCGCCGTGCAACTCCAGGATCCGCCGGCAGATGGCCAGCCCCAGCCCGGTCCCCGAAGTCCCGCTCCCCTCGACGGCAGGCCGCTCTCCCTCGCCCCCGACAGACGTCTCTCCTCGCGCCTCGGCCGGCTTCACCTGCAGATCGCCATTGAAGATCTCATCCCGGAGCTCCCCAGCGATGCCGGGCCCCTCGTCCTCGACTCTCACGAGCAGCCCATCCCCTTCGGGCGCGCACGCCAGCGTGATTCGCCCGCCCTGCGGCGAGTGCCGGATCGCGTTGGACACCAGGTTGTTCAGAACTTGCTGGAGCTTGTTCTCGTCGGCGTACACGACCGGACAACCCGCCGCCGCCTCGCAGCCCAGCACAATCCGCTTCGCCTCCGCCACCACGGAGCTCCGCCGCACATTCTCCCTCAACAGCAGGTCCATCCGCACCCGCGTCGGGTAGAGCTCCAGCTCGCCCCAGTCGGTCCGCTCCCGTCCCAAGAAGTAGGCGATCATCCCTTCCATGAACTTCGCCGTCCCGGTCATCCGCCTCAGGATGTCGGCCTGTTCGGGCGAGATGCCGTTCGGCGATTCGAGCATGAAGCGGCAGTAGCCGATGATCGTCGCGACCGGCATCCGCAGGTCATGGTTAACGATGTTCAGGAACTCTTCCTTGCGCGACTGCAGCCGCAAGATGGTCGCTTGCGCATCTCTGAGCCGCAACATCACACCGATACGAGCCAGCACCTCGGCCGGCGCAAACGGCTTGACCAGGTAATCGTCGGCGCCGGCTGAGAAACCGGCCAGCTTGCTCGCCAGGTCGTCCCGAGCCGTGATGAGCAGGATTGGCAGGAAAAGCGGCCCGCCCCGCGCCTTGAGCCGACGGCAGATCTCGTGGCCGTTCTCCCCAGGCAGCATCACGTCCAGCAGCACGATTTCCGGCTCGAAGCGTTCGCAGGCCTCCAACGCCTGGGCGCCGTCGGCGGCGCGCTCCACGGCGAAGCCGGCCTCTAACAGCACGCTCACGAGCAGCTCCTGCACCAGCCGGTCGTCGTCGACGACCAGCACGCGCCGCGCCGGCAGCTCAGTCATCGGCCCCTCTCGTCGCTGCTTTGAAAGCGTGCCCGTCGATTCCTCATGACCATTACCTGTCGTTACGACACTGCGCGCCCCAAGTCAACCGAGCGCCCGCTCTGCCCGCGCCAGTTCCGGCGTCAGGGCCGATCGCCATTGACTCGAGCGTCGCTTCCTGCTAACTTGGCGGGCTCATGTCAAAAGGTGACGCCAGCAGCCAATCCATCGTCCGCGCCGAGGCCCTCACGAAGGTCTACGAGGGCGGCATTCTCGCCGTGGATTCCATCGACCTCACGGTCGAGGCAGGCGAGATCTTTGCGCTGCTGGGCCCCAACGGTGCCGGCAAGACGACCACCATCAAGATGCTGGTCACGCTCGCCCAGCCCACCTCGGGGCGTATCCTGGTCGACGGCATCGACGCGATGGTGGCGCCCGACGAGGTGCGCGCCCGCATCGGCTACGTCGGACAGGAAGTCGCTGTCGACAAGTCTCTGACCGCGCGAGAGAACCTGGAGTTGCAGGCCAGTCTCTATCACATTCCGCTGGCTGCGCAACCGCCCCGCATCCAGGAGGTGCTGGCGCTGGTGGAGCTGACCGATCGCGCAGACGATCGCGTGAAGACCTACTCGGGCGGTATGAAGAAGCGCCTCGACATCGCCTCGGGGCTCGTGCACCGGCCCAAGCTCCTGGTGCTGGACGAACCCACGCTGGGCCTCGACATCCAGACACGGACGCGGATCTGGGACTACATCGCGCGGATGCGCTCGGCAGGCACCACGGTGTTGCTGACGACGCACTACATGGAAGAGGCCGATCGGCTCTGCGACCGGATCGCCATCATTGACCGCGGCCGCATCCAGGCACTCGGTACACCGGCCGAATTGAAGTCGCGTGTCGGCGGAGACGTCGTGACGCTCAAGCTCTCCGCGGCGGACGCGGAGCGCGGCCGGACCGTCGTTGGGCCACGGCTCCGGGGGCTGCCGTTCGTGCGCGAGGTGGTCGACGGCGAGCCGTTGCTGGTCTACGTCGAGCCCGGCGACCGGAGCGCGCCGGGCGTGTTCGACGCCGTGCGTGACGCGGGAGTGCATGTGGAAGCTTTCCACTACTGCCGGCCGACGCTGGACGATGTTTTCCTCAAGTTTACGGGCCGCTCGATGCGAGACTAGGTGGGCCGATGCAGACGGATGCGACACGGACAGGGGAGCTCGGGCCGGCGGTGGTGCCGGTGACGACGCCTGCGTTCTGGCAGGAGACCCGGGCGCTGACGCGGCGCTGGGTGCTGCAGGCCTCGCGCGAACGGATGATGATCGTCTTCGGGCTGATGCAGCCGCTGCTCTGGCTGCTGCTTTTCGGCAACGTCTTCAGTGGCGTGGCGCGCTGGCGGCCCGACGTCTTCGGCACGGACAGCTATCTCGCGTTTCAGACCGCAGGCATCGTCGCGTTGACGGTGCTGGGCAACGCGATGATGGGCGGCGTGCCGCTGCTCTTCGACCGCGAGAGCGGGATGCTGGCCAAGATCCTGGTCACTCCATCCAGCCGTGGGTCGCTCGTGGCCAGCCGGTTCTTCTTCACGTCGGCATTCAGCCTGGCCCAGTCGCTGCTCATCCTCCTGGTGGCGTTCCTCATGGGGGTCCGCATCGCCAGCGGCCTTTCCGGGTTCGTGGTGATACTGTGGATATCGCTGTTGCTTTCGGTCGGTTTCACGGTGCTGTCGCTGATGCTGGCGTTCCTGTTCCCGCACCACGGGGCGTTCTTCGCCGTGACCGGGTTCATCACGCAGCCGTTGCTCTTCCTCTCGACGGCGCTGATGCCTCGACAGGTGATGCCCGCCGCGATGCAAGCGATTGTCTGGATGAACCCGCTGACGTACGCCACTGAGGTCGCCCGGGACGCGATGCTTCGGCCCGTGCCCGACGGCGTGCTGCTGGCGCAGGCCTCGGCGGTGCTGTTGCTCTTCGACGCGGCGGTGTTCTGGAAGGCGACCGGGGTCATCCGGCGCCGGCTCGAGTAGCGCGCGGCGGGCGATGGACCAGCTGCTCGTCATCTCCGACGATGAGGAGGCGCCGCCGCCGCCCGAGACGGATCACCTGTTGATCCTGGCCGGCCGGCTCGAGGCCTTGACGGCGGTGCTGGCCAAGCGGCTCAACCAGGCGGCGGCGGCACATTACAGCCGCCTGCTGGCCAACACGATGCGACAGCTGGCGCCGTTTTACCGGGTCGACGGGCTGCTGCCGAGGGGCCAGATCGACCGGGACGACAGCGGCTTTCCGTGCACGGAGGATCTGTACTACCTCTTCAGCGAATGGCGCGCGGCGGAGCGCGGGCTGAGGGCGGGAGTGAACGAGGCCGACCTGCTGGAGCAGCTGCGCAATCGGATCTTCGGGGGCGAGTTCCCGTCGGAGGAGCACGCGGCGCTGGCGCGGCGGCACCACATGCTGCGCATCCAGGGCGCCGAGATCGCGGAGGACTTCCGCGTGCTGCACCCGATCCTGCTGAAGGAGACGGAGATGCTGCGGTTCTACCGGCTGGGGTGGCGGGGCTGGGACGAGCGCGCGGGGCTCTTCCGCTACTGTTCCTGCTTCTTCACGCAGGACAAGGAGACACGTCCGCTGGAAGAAGTGCGCAAGGACTCGACGCTTCACGAACGGTTGCGGGCCGAGCTCTCCCGCACGCTGGCGGAGTCGGTGGAGACGCTCTACTTCCGGGACGGCATCCACCCCAAGAGCGTGGACCGCTACACAATCGGACCCTATTACTCCCCCGGGTCCGCCAACTCCAATTTCCTCCAGCACCTTTTCGAGGCATCGGAGCACCCGTTCCTGCTGAAGCTGACGCTGGAGCGGGTCATCATCGAGAGCGGGATGCCCAGGGGCGGGTTCCTGGACGAGCTGATCGGCGAAAGCCAGGAGCGGCCGCGCAACCTGATCGAGCAGCGGACGCGTTACGTGCTCTGCCCGCCCGAGCTCAAGGAACGGCTGGGAGGGACCGACGAGAAGGGCGAGCCGGCGACGATCTTCACGGTGGACAGGCGAGGGCAGATCGCGTGACGGACGAGCCCCGCACAGTCGCAGAGCCCGGGCTGTTGCCGCTGCCCCGACGGACCTGGAGGCTGGAGGGCGAGCGGGCCGAGCGGTACCGCAAGGCGGCCGAGAGCCTTGGGGCCAGGCTAGAGGGCGACTGTTTCGACGTGGACCGGGCGGGCGTGTCGGCGGAGCTGATGCGGGCGCTGGCGGCATCATCGCAGCCGCTGCCGAGAGGTGCGACGCCCTGGATCGTGGCCGATCCGGAACAAGCGCAGGCGCTGCACACGTCGGAGCGGTTCAGCTTCGAGAGTGAGTTACTCGATCGGCTCCTGAATGAGGGGCGCCCCTTCCTGGAGCGGGTCACGCGGACGGAGGCGATCGCGGGGTTCGTGAGGGTGGAGCCCGCGCCGCCCCAGACGCTAGCCGATCTGTCGGCCGTGGAAGGGGTCCGAATCGAGCTGCGCACGTCGAGCGGCAGCGTAGAGAAGCTGGCTCGGCTGGGAGAGATGAACCGCGAGCTGGGAAAGCCCGAGAACTACCTATCGCGGGACTACCTGCAGCGCATGGTGGAGCTGGTGGTAGAGCTGCGCGCGCTGCACGGGGAGCTGGAGACGCTGTCGGTGCCGCCGCTAGCGGAGCGGGTCGGGGCCTTCTGCGCGCCGGCATTCGGGTCCGTCTACCTGTTCCCCGGCGAGCCTCAAGATCTGCTCGTGCACCCGCCGCCCTACGCAAAGCCGGGCCTCGAGGAGACCTACAAGGGCCTCGCGTCGCCCATCAAGCTCTCGAGCCCCCACATCACGCAACGACTGGCGCAGCTGGGATACCTCCGCTATGACCTGGGTCTGCTGCCGGGGAGGCTCCAGGAGATCGAGGACGAGGTCTTGCTGGCTGCGGGCGTGGACCCGTCGGTGCTTCCGCCATCGCAGCGCGGCTCGGCCGTGGCCTCGCGCCGGGCGGCCCTGCCGCGCACCTGGCACGAGCTCAACTCGCTGCAGTCGCTCCTGCGCTCCAAGGAGGCCCTCAACGACGCGCGGCTGGCGCAGCTCTCGGAGGAGGCCCGGGTCAAGCTGGCCATGCCCTTGAAAGACGCGGCCGTGGTCGGGCGGCTGCTCTCGGACCTGGACCACATCGACTACCCGCGCTTCTGGCGCTACAACCGTGTGCGATTTGCGGCCAGCTTCGCGGACTACTCCGAAGTGAAGAAGCGCTACGTCTGGCAGCGGGTCTCGCGCTCCGCCGGGGAACGCCCGCCGCCGCCACAGGCAGACGCAGCCTCGGACTCGAAGCCCGACACCGACGACATCGTCTTCATCGGCCCGTGAGTTGTATGATGGTCGTCCGATGCTCAAGGACGTCCTGCTCGCCGCGATCGCGATTCTCCTCCTGGCCGGTTGCTTCCTTCTCGGACGCATCAGCGGCGAGGCGCAGGCGCCCCCTCCCTCGCCCGTCGTCGGGCCACCCCTTCTGCCTCCCGTTCACTACGACCCAGGTGATGGCGCCGTGGTCAGCCTCTACAATCCCGACGGCCGCCTGTTGAAGTTTTTCGAGCTTCGCGGCGAGGTGGACAAGTCCGCCCAGGAGCTGGTGTTCGAAACCCGCGACGGCAAGCGGGTGCATACGAACGCGTACTACATCCTGGAGGGGAAGGCGGTAGGAAGAAGATAGAAGATGGAAGATGGAAGGTAGAAGGTAGAAGGTGGAAGAGAGTAGTCAGTAGTCAGTAGCCAGTAGGCGCAGTGCGTCCACGCCTGCGACCCAGCTCCTGCTCCTGCTCCTGCCCCTGCCCCTGCCCCTGCCCCTGCCCGCGCCCGCGCCTTCATCCCTGGAGCCTCGAGCCTGCCCCCTGAAGCCTGAACCCTGAGGTCTGAACCTGAAGCCTCACTCCTCAAGCCTCAAGCCTCACTCCTCAAGCCTCACTCCTCACCAACGGCCTCGGCCCGGATTGACGGCTCTTGGTCCTGAGGGTCCCACTCGGCGCGGCTGAGGGTGCGCACACCGTCGTGTACCACCACCATCAGGTGGGCGTTCGGGTAGATCGCTCGCAGGGGCTGAAAGAGCAAGGTCGCGAGCTGCGCGTCAAAGGCCCGGACGACCTCGGAAGCAGCTGCCCGGTCCACGATGGCGGTCAGCTCGGCGCGCTTCGCCAGCCGGCGCACGCTCTGCCGATCGCGGGACGGCACCACGGCGTGGGGGGTCTGGACCTCCAGCTCCCAGCGGATCTCGAGCTTCGCAATGGCCGGCGCCGAGTACTCGCGCACATACTCCGCCAGCGAACTCGCAACGGCGGCCGAGTCCTCTTCGAGCTCGCTGTCGACTTCCGCGACCGGTTCGTCTAGAACCTGAGGATCAGTCCTGCCCGAATCGTCCGTCGCAGCAAGGCATGCCCCTGCCAGAAGCAGCCAGGCAGCCAGACCGAACCCTATCGATCGCGCGTGCACTTCTCGCCATGGGTATCGGCGCTCGGTGGCACGACCTTAGGGAGGTGGCAGGCTCGAGGCTCGAGGCTCGAGGCTCGAGGCTTGAGGAGGAAGGCTCAGACCTCAGGCTTCAGGAGTCAGGAGCAAGACGTCGGCGTTGAGCCTTGGGCAGGGGGCAAGGGCTCGGGCTGGGGCTGGGGCTGGGGCACGGGCTGGGGCTGGGGCAAGGCGGTAAGCGTGGAGGCTCTGCGCCTACTGACTACTGACTACTGACTACTGGCTACTGGCTGCTTCCTTCACTCACTCTTCTTCCGCCGACTTCTCTCCCGTGTGCGCGGGCTTTCGCCGCCGCGGAGGGCGCTCTGATAGCCAGGGCAAGGGAGCGGGCGCGCCGTTCTTGCGTACGAAGGCCAGCGCGATGACCTCGTCCAGCCGCTGGACCAGGTGGAAGCTCATCTGGCGCTGGATCTTCTTGGGAATCTCTTCCAGGTTCTTGCGGTTCTCGGCGGGGAGGATCACGGTACGGATTCCGAGCCGGAAGGCGGCCAGGACCTTCTCCTTGATTCCTCCGACGGGCAGGACCTTGCCCTTGAGCGTGACCTCGCCCGTCATGGCGATGTCCTTCGAAACGGGTGTGCTGGTCAGCGAGCTGATCACGGCCGTGGCGATCGTCACTCCGGCCGACGGACCGTCCTTCGGGGTCGCGCCTTCGGGCGCGTTGATGTGAAGGTCGACCTTCTTGTAAAAGTCCTTGGGGATGGAAAATCGCTCGTGGTTCTTGCGGGTGAAGCTGACGGCCGCCTGGGCCGACTCCTGCATGACCTTCCCGAGCTGGCCGGTCAGCATGAGCTTGCCCGCCCCGCGCATGGCGATCGCCTCGATCTGCAGCGGAACGCCTCCAACCTGGGTCCACGCCAGCCCCATCACGACGCCGACCTCGTCCTTCTCCTCGGTGCGGCCGTACTGGTACTTGGGCGCGCCCAGGTACTTGCGCACCGACTTCTCGGTGAGGCGGATCTTGTTGCGCTTCTTACGGCTGACGATCTCCTTGGCGATCTTCCTGCATATGGCGCCGATCTTCCGTTCCAGCTCACGTACACCCGCTTCGCGCGTGTAGTACCGGACAGCCTGGATGAGCGCCTTGCGGCTGAACTCCACGCCCCGCCGGGAGAGGCCGTTCTCTTGAATCTGCTTCGGGACCAGGTGCCGTTCGCCGATCCCGACCTTCTCTTCCTCGGTGTAGCCGGGGAGGCTGATGATTTCCATGCGATCGCGGAGCGGCTCGGGAATCGTGTGCGGCTGGTTCGCGGTCGTGAGGAACAGCACGTGCGAGAGGTCGAATGCGACGCCCAGGTAGTGATCGGTGAACGTGCTGTTCTGCTCGGGATCGAGGACCTCCAGGAGGGCGCTGGCTGGATCGCCCTTGAAGTCGCTGCCGGTCTTGTCGATCTCGTCGAGCAGGATGACGGGGTTGTTGGAGCCGGCGCGCTTGAGGGTCTGGATGATGCGGCCGGGCATGGCGCCGACGTAGGTCTTGCGGTGGCCGCGGATCTCGGCTTCGTCGCGCATGCCGCCAAGGGAGATGCGAGCGAACTTCCGGCCCATGGCGCGCGCCACCGAGCGCGCAAGCGACGTCTTTCCGACGCCTGGCGGGCCCAGCAGACAGACGATCGGCCCCTTGATGGTGCGCTTGAGCTTGCAGACGGACAGGTGCTCCAGGATGCGCGCCTTGGGCTCTTCGAGGCCGAAGTGATCCTGATTGAGGATCTTTTCGGCCCGAGGGATGTTGAGACGGTCCTTGGTGGAGATCGACCAGGGCAGCTCGAGCATGATGTCGAGATAGTTGCGGATGACTCCGGCCTCGGCGCTGGAAGCCGCCATCTTCGACAGCTTGTCGAGCTCCGAGAGGCTCTTCTCCTCGGCCACCGGATGCATCTTGGCTTCCTTGATCTTCTTCTTGTACTCCTCGATCTCGGCAAGCGTCTGGTCGCTGTCCCCGAGCTCCTTCTGGATGGCCCGCATCTGCTCGCGCAGGTAGGCGTCCTTCTGGAGCGTCTCGGTCTGCTTGCGGACCCGGCCCCGGATCTTCTTCTCCACGTTGAGGATCTCGATCTCCTTGTTGAGGAGCTCGTGCAGGATCTCCAGCCGCTTCTGACTCGAGAAGGCCTCGAGGATCTCCTGCTTCACTTCGACCTTGAGATTCAGGTGGGCGGTGACGACGTCGGCCATCCGGCCCGGGTCGTCGATGTTCGTGGCGACCTGGAGGATCTCGGCCGGGATCTTCTTGTTGAGCTTGATGTACTGTTCGAAGGAGTCGAGGACTTGCTTCTTGAGCGCTTCCAGGGCGGGTGTGCTCGCAGGGTCGTCGGGAATCTCCTCGGCGTTCACCTCGAAGAGCTCCGTAGTCTCGACGTAGTCCTTGAGGCGAGCACGATAGAGTCCCTCCACCAGGATCTTGATGATGCCGTCGGGGAGCTTCAGCATCTGCATGATCTGGCAGACTGTGCCGACCTGATAGACGTCGTTGACGGTCGGCTCGTCGATGGTGGCCGCTTTCTGGCTGACCACGAGGATCTCGCGGCCGGTTTCCATCGAGCGATCGATGGCGCGCAGGGACTTGGGGCGTCCGACGAAGAGCGGAATCACCATGTAGGGAAAGACGACGGTCTCCCGCAGCGGCAACATCGGGATGACGTAGGCGCCGCGCGGAGGACGACGAGTGTCGTCGACCTTGACGGTAGCTTCGGGGGATTCCTTCGAGCTGGGGCTGTCGGCGTCTGACATGGCGCTACCTTTTTCGAGGCGAGAGGCCTCCCGTGAGGAGCAAGGCCGCTGTTGGCGCGGAACCTCGCGATTCGAGGCAGAATAGACCCGCAGATTCCGAGAAGTCCAGAGAATCCGGGAGCGAATTGCGTGCAGTTTCGTCTCGCTCCCTGCCCGAGCCGCTCCGGGTCCGTAAGGCGTCCCCTCTAGCGCGGGAAACAGGGCGTGAAACTCCGCCCGCATCCCCCAAATGGACCCGCCCGGGGCCCGAGCGCAACCCTATTCGACCAGGCGTGCCAGCAGTCGCTCCCGGCTGGCGGTGCCCGCGGGAACGGTTTCGGCCGCGCTGAAGACGCCGATCTCGACGGAATCGAGGCCGAAGACTCGGGCGAAGGAGGTCTCCAGGTTATAGCGGCAGGAGATCTCGGCCCGCGCCAGGGTCCGGGTCGAGGTGTCCATGTAGGCGCTCAGCTCGAACACACGCCAGGGCTCCGAAGTGTTTGCGGTGGCCGACACGCCGGTGGTGCCGCCGGGGCCGAAGTTAGCCTGCTGGAAGCGCGTGAGCGCCAGGGAGAGCTGGCGGTGTTGCTCGTCGAACGCGGCGCCAGCCGGCAGCTGATTCATGGAGGAGATGAGGGCGACGTCAGCGGCTGCTTGAAGCTGCGCCTTGACGGCGTAGAAGAAGCCGACGTCGACGGTGAGCGAGAGCATCCCGATGAAGGTCATCAGCCCAGCGACGAAGATCACCGTGATCTGGCCGTGGCGGGCTCTTCTGGCTGGAACTCGGATACTCGGCATGGTCGCTCTCAGAAGGTGATGGTCAGCGCGGTCTCGAACGTCTGGACGATCGACTTGGAGGTGGCGTACACGTTGGCGCTCTGGCGGCCGATCATGAACAGCGGCACGAGGAAGTCATGCGAGAACGTGACGGTTACGGTGACGCTCGGCGGGTTGCCGGTGAACTCGGCGTCGGCGGCGCTGGTCGTGATGCTGATCGCCTCGGGACTGTCGGGGATGTGCACGCCTGGAGCAGTCTGACGAATCCAGGCTCGAATCTGCGCGCGGGTGCGGTTGTTCATGGCCGCGATCCGGACGCCTTCGCGAGTGGCGTGGCTCACGCTGACATTGACGAACAGGTAGTAGCCGAAGTCGATGATGGCAAAGAGGATGCCCAGAACCAAGGGGAGGATCAGGGCCAGCTCGACGAGCGACTGTCCGCGCCTGCGGGCCCGGATCGCATCGGAGCTCGAATCCAAAATGGCGGTCTTCAGAAGTTCGCGCATGGTCGGTCTCACGAGCTGGTGCCGGGTATCCGTAGCGTCTTGAGCGCAGCGCGGATCTGGATCGAGCCGCGGCCCTCGAACAGGAATGCCGGGAAGATGAAGTCGTGGCGGTGGTCGATGGTCACCGTAACCGAGGTGTGGGCACCGCCAAACGCCGGATCTGCTGTCAGCGGGACCAGATCGATCTCGGCAGGGAGGAGCTCGTTCACCGGCCCGTGGGCCGCGTGCATGACGCGGCGCAGCTGGTTGTCGTCGTGGACCGGTGTTCCGTCGGCTGCGCACTGGACGGCGGCGCTGGCCCCGGCGCGCAAGGCCGCGTTGACGCCGATGAAGTCGTACATGTAGAACCCGAACTCGATGATCGCGGACATGATCAGCAACATGAACGGTAGCAGGATGGCCAGCTCCATCATCGCTTGCCCGCCGCGTTTTCGTCGTCTTTCGAAGCTCATAAATGCCCGAAGGTCACGCCGGATCCCCCAGTCACTATAGGATGCCCCCCAACCCAAGGCAACCACAATCTTCGCCCCCCCGCTCATCCTGAGCTTGTCGAAGGGTCATCCTGAGCAGACCGCGCAGCGGTCGTGTCGAAGGACCCTGCCCAAGCAACTTCCTCATGGTGCAAAACCTGGGACGATGTAGACCTTCGTCTGGGCCTTGATCGTCGTCTGACCGCCGGAGCCGAAGTAGATCGGAAGCAGGAAGTTGTGGACGTGCTGGATCAGGATCTGCACCCCCACGAAGTCGTCGGTATCCTCGAAGCTACTGCTACCGTCGGCGTTGCCCCAGGCGGTGTCGGGGCGGGTGACGGAGCCAATCGAGCCGGTGTAGGCCCGGCCGCTGGTGCAACAGTACGTGATGGTCACCTCCGAGGACTGGATCTGTGCCACCGGACCGTGACCGCTCTGGATCAGGGTGAGCAGCTGGCTGGCGCTGTACACCGGTGTCGGTCTTGCGCCCGGATTGCCTCGCCCCTGCATCGCCGCCATGGCGGCCTGCCTCAGCCCGGCGTGCGTTCCGAGGAAGTCGTGGATGTAGTAGCCGAAGTCGATGATGATTCCGAGCATCAGGAGCAGAAAAGGCGCGACGATCGCCATCTCTGCCAGGCTCTGGCCGTTCGCTCTCCTCATGCTTGGACCACTATACCCGAAATGCCAGCGTGAACACACGGCTAGGAAGAAGCAAGTTCCGGGCCGAGTCAGGGACCACCTCGGTCGGCTGGGAAGACGTGCTTCCGCCGGAGCAAACGGTCGTCAGATGCCGATGCTCTGGCTGGCGGGGGTCGCGCCGGCTGGCGGGGGGCGGAGGCCCAGCCTTTCTACAGACGCCAGCGCGCGGTTGCGGACCACCGGATCGGCGTCCCGGGCAAGGTCGTCCAGGTGGCTGACCACCTGCACCGTCGGCGCCATCTCCCCCAGCACGTATGCCGCGCTTGAACGGAAAAGATTGCACGTGTGCGCGACCATGTCTCGCAGGCGAGACTCCGCAATGCGGTATCCCGCCTTGAGCAGCGGGATCATGGCGTTGGCGCGGACACGATTGCTCGAGTCGTCCAGGTAGGGTGGCAGAAGCTCCAGCAGCTCCTCGGGCGAGCAGATCTCCGAGAGCGCCTCGATTGCGCCGGCGCGAACGCGCTGGCTGTCATCCTTGAGACGCGCCACGAAGAGGTCCTTCAGCGCCAGATCCCCGGTCCTGGCCAGAAGAGACAGCGACAGGGCCCGAACGCGCTCGTCCTCGTCGACGTGCCCTCGCGCGTTCAAGACGAAGTCGCGCGCAATGCACTCCCGCGCATTGCAGAAAGCCTGAAGGATGCTGTAGCGCAACTTGGCGTTCTGGGCCGACCGGAACCGCTGGTGCAAGAGCTCGATGGCCTCCGAATCCAGCCGGAGGGCCAGGATCTCGACCACCGTGTTGGCCACGTAGGGCTCGGCGTCCAGGCATGCTGCAAAAGCCTGCTTCACATCCGCGTCCGGCCAGAGCGCCGCCAGGGCCCGGACCGCTTCGGAGCGGTTAGGGCCCCACGAATCATACAGACAGATCTCCAGAAGCCGCGGCTTCAGCACAAACACGTGCTCGAGCACCGCCAGCTCACGCAGGGCCGAGTACCGCACCTCTGCGATGTCCTCTGCGAGCTTCTCTCCGATGTCATGAATTGCCGTGTCGCGAACCATGTTGCCACCCCCGATGGGTCATTCGGCCGCATTTGTTGTCTGCGCGGCTCTTGGGCAGGTCGCAGAAGGATAGTGATTGCAGGCCCCGATGTCAATCCTGCGCGCGTCGGAGGAAGGTGGAAGGGAGTAGCCAGTAGCCAGTAGTCAGTAGTCAGTAGTCAGTAGGGGCCAAGCGGACACGACTTCGCCCATAGGGCGCGCCCCTTCCCTAGCCCTAGCCCCGCCCCCCCCTTTCCCCAAGAACCTGACTCCTGAAGCCTGAACCCTGAAGCCTGACTCCTGAACCCTGAAGCCTGGCCTCAAGCCTCACTCCACCAGGATCACACGCTGCTTCGTCGTCGAAGACGAGGAGCCGCCGCCCACCTGGCCCAACGCTTCATCGTAGTGGAAATAGGTGGTCCCGCCGATCTCCAGCGTGTTGGCGTACGCTCGGCCGTAGATGCCGCCATTACCTGTGAGCTTCATGTCGTAGCCCGGCGCGTACAGATCGGCATAGAGCGAACCGCCGCCCGTGATCTGGATGGCCGGCTTGCCGCTCGAGCAGGCCTCGGGGAGATTTTGCGTGCTGGAGCCCATGTAGAGCAGGAGATCCGCAGGCTTGGCTCCAGAGGCAAACGACGTCTGGCCCGCTATCTTGAAGGTGCGACTGCAGCTGTTTTCGGCATCGAGGTAGACAATCGTCTTGTAGGTCGACGTCCCCTTGATGACGAGCGTGCACGAGTTGCTCAGGTCGAGCTGTTTGAAGTAGTAGGTGTAGCCCGCGTCCAGGCAGATCTTCTTGCGATCGCTGGTACCGTCGCATGACGTGGCGGAACCGCTCCCGGTACCATTGGTGAGCTTCTTGTTCGAGGTCAGCTCGCTGGAGTTGTACCAGCCAGTGATGTGGCCCGAGTTGTCGTTGGCCGTGGCGGTCGCCTTGGGGCAGTACGTCGTGACGCGCGGCAGGCTGCAGGCCTCGGTGTAGTCCACGTCGGGCGGGTTGAGCGCCGTGACGGACTGGTCCTTGAGAATGCTGTGGGTATCGGCAGGATAGAGGGTGTCGTGAACGTTGTCCGTGAAGGGGGTCGGGGAGGCCGGACCGCCCGTCGTGACGTCACCGAAGATGTCGAAAGAGTTGCCGTTGATGGTGAGCTGTCCGACAGCCGAGGCGCCGCCGTGGTGGTTGATGTCGCCGTTGTAGTCAAAGGTGCTGTCGCTGCACCCGACGGCCATCTCGCGGGCGTAACCGGCACCGTTCAGGTCGGTGTTGATCTTCTGGGACGTGTAACTGGCGCCGCTGTTGGTGTTGTAACTGTCGAGGAAAGGAGTGCCGCTGATCTTGACGTCGGTACGTCCCCAGAAGGCGCAAGTCGGCCGCACCGAGGCCCCAACGCTCACGTTGCGCTCGGCGGCGGAGTAGACGCCGATGCTGAGCGATTGAATGTTGAAGATATGCCCGAAGAAGGAGGGGCTTTCGACCGTGGCGCTCACTTCGACCCGGCAGATGTCGGCCGAGGAAGGCGTCGACATCGTGGTCGTCATGCCGTGTCCCTCATGACCCGTATGAGTGTCTTCGTTGCCGTGGCCGTCGTGCGCGTCGGCCAGGTTGAGGGCCCCTGGCTGTTGCCAGGCCGGAAGGCCTGGGACGGGCATCGAGCCGATGCCGCTCAATAGCATCGCAGCGCCCGGCCGGCTGTGCGACAGGCTCGAGAGCACCATCGGACCGCCGTCGGGCGCCAGCAGGGGCAGCAGACTGCTGTGCTCGTCGTGGCTGTCGTCGTGTGAATCGTCGTGTGAATGCTCGCTCGAGGATCCCGAGCAGTCGATGTGCTCCGTGTCGTGGGTGCTCGTATGACTATGATCCGTCGTCGCGTAGCCGCAGGGATCTCCGTCCGAGTTGCACGCGTATGTCTTCACGCGAAAAAACTCCCGCGAGAAGCCGTTGGCGTCGGAGAGATTGGAGACGAACCGCCGGATGTTCGTATCCTCTTCGGCGTAGGTCAAGTCGGGGTCGGTGGAGGCCAGCGACTGCACGGCGGCCAGGTCGGCCAGGATCTGCAACGACGCCTTCTGTTGGTAGTGAACACCCATGTCGATGACCAGGGTGGCCACGGCCAGGAAGGCGGCCAGGGCCAGCAGCATCAGGATGAGGATGCCGCCTCGACGGTCACGGGGCTGTGGCGGCCGATGCCGGCCCGAAATCGACCTGGATGCCCGGCGGCTTGTGGACGGGGTACGAGGCGTGTTGAGCTGGTGTATCATTTGCTTATGGGTTCGGAGGGGCGGGTTCGATGCGAAGCGAGGATTTGATGAGAAATCGGTGGGGTGCTGCCCTCGAGGGAAGGCGACCAGCGCGGGGCGTCCGGTCCACGGGTCAGACGCTGGCCGAGTTCGCCATCGTCCTGCCGTTTCTCCTGCTCTTGCTGATCGCAATCATCGACTTCGGATTCTATCTCTATGACTACATCTCCACACAGGCCGGGCTTCGCGACGGCGCCCGGGCGGCCATGCAGGCCCGAAACGACGACAACGCAACGGCGGTCTACACCAACGACCAGGTGAAGCAGATCATCTCCACCGGCCACGGACCCATCAGCCCGATCAAGTGGGCAGCCGGCGCCACGACCATCTCCGATACTAACGAGATCACGATCTTCGCCCAGCCCGCAGACACGAACTTCGACGGCGACTTCGGGTCGGTGACCATCTACGTCGAGCATACCCATCAACTGCTGTTCCCGTTCTTCCTCTGGGCAGGCGACGGCCTGAAGATCAAGGCGAAGGTCACCGTGGCTCGCATTCCTGGCCTCGCCCCCTGAGCCGACCAGCAGCCAAGTGTCCTCCGACGTCAGGACCAGCGCCGAGTTGTCGAACTTCACGGCCCATCTTGAAGCAAGAGGTCTGCCGTCCCGAAGAACCCGCTAGCGCTCTTTCATGGTAAGTGGGGTACCGAGGGAGAGGCCCCGGCCCGGCAGTAAGGCGACAGCAAGGCAGAATGGTGCGGCAGAACTCCCCACCTACGCGGTCGAACCCACCTGAGGCCGCTACCCACTCAAAGAAGCTGCCGGGCAATCGAGGGCCCCAACCTCGCCTGGAACCACAGCGGAAAGAGTCTCCAGACGGTCCGGGCGGCCCGCCACAGGACGCGGTCCGGGTTGAGGTCGGGAGGAGCGCCACAACCGTTTCGGAGGTGTTGGTAGCCGAGCGGTACGGCTTGCGGCTTCCAGTGCAGCTTGAACGTCTGCCCGCCGGAGCCCGCTGGACTTCGACCCAGGTCGAAGGTGTGACAACCGCGACTGACCGCAGCGGCCAGGCCGGCCTCGATGGCGATCAAGTCTGCCTGGACCCCTCGGCCAACATCGGTGGCACCGGCGAAGAGGCTGCATCCCAGACCGTTCCAGAATCCGACCAGATCGACCGCTACAACGGCCCCACCTGCCTCGACCAGCACCACGCGCAACTCCTCGCCGAAAGCGCTGGCCAGCGCACGGAAGAACTCGCGTCCCAAGGCAGGTGACCCGAGCCGCGCCATGGCTCTCGCGTAGATGTCGTGGAACTCGTCACGGTCCGGGCTGACAAGGACCGCCCGCACGCCTGCCTTGTGCGCCTTCTTCAGGCGCCTGCGCGTGCGCTCATCAGGAACGGGCGCATCCAGGCCAGGTCCCAGGGAAATCGGAAAGCGCAGGTATCCGGCCGTGACCCCAAAGGGCTCCGGAAGCCGCTCGCCATCCCGGATCTCGACGAACTTCACCCGAGCCTCGCGCGCCTGCCGGACCAACTCTTCCGTGATCGCCTCGAGCGCCCCCCCTTCCTCAGCCAGTGGACCGGCCCAGGAAGCGCCGGGCACGGAAACCAGAGAGGCTCCGAACAGCCGACTACGCCGCAGTCCCAGCGGCACCAGGCCCCGCACCTTACCTTCGCCGTCGATCACCATGAACGAGCGGCACTCGTGCCCCAGCGCCGGAACGATCTTGAGCGACCAGTCCGCCAGATGCGGCAGCCAGGCCTCCCGTTTACCCCTGGCGTAGTCGTCCCAGGCCGGGCGCGTGACCTCGTCCAGCGGAAGACATCGCAGCTGCCCGGGACCTTCGGCCGCCATGCCCGCAGTATAGTCGCCGGCCCGCCGCGACTGTTAAGATGAGGCCGGCCGCTCCAGCAGCGGCCGGGAGGAACCGATGGCCGAGTTGTACCCCGCCTCGCTGGGCACGCTGCTCACCCGCATCCACCGCGAGCTCTCAGCACAGGACTCGCTCTTCGACCTGAAGTCGAAACACTTCTATCGAGGGGACGCCGGGCTCGACACGTCAATCCGATTCCTGGGGCGCCCCGCGGCGACTCCGGTCGGGCCAGCCGCCGGACCGCAGAGCCAGCTTGCGCAAAACATCGTTCTCGCCTGGCTCGCGGGCGCCCGCGTGGTGGAGCTGAAGACCGTTCAGATCAACGACCGGCTTCAGATCCCTCGTCCCTGCATCTCGGCAGGCAACGTCGGCTACAACGTCGAATGGTCCCAGGAGTTGCGACTGGCCGATTCGCTCCGGGAGTACGTGAAGGCCTCGATGATCCTCGACCTCCTGCGGACCGCCGGCACCCTGGGGCCCCGCCCCGCAGAGGACAAACACGCGACCGTCTTCGACATGTCGGTCGGCTACGACCTGAAGGGCATCCAGTCCCCCGAAGTTACAGGCTGGATTCGGAGCCTTCTGGACGCGAACGCGATCGTCGATGAGCAACGCGCACACATCCCTACCGAGTGGGCCCACTTCCGAGATCACCCCTTTGCCACTCGGGTCGCGGACACCCTGACGCTCTCCACTTTCCATGGCTGCCCGGCCGACGAGATCGAGAAGATCGTCCGCTATCTCGTTTTCGACCTCGGAATTGACACCGTCATCAAGCTCAATCCGACCCTGCTGGGCAAGCCCAGGGTCGATCACCTGCTCCACGAGATCCTAGGCTACACCGACATCCTCACGCCCCAGGACGCGTTCGACAAGGACCTGCAGTTCGCCGACGCCCTCGATATGGTTCGCCGGCTGGCCGCAGACGCCGCAAAGGTTGGCCGGACCGTCGGCGTGAAGTTCACGAACACGCTGGTCGTGGAGAACAGAGGGAAGGTCTTCTCCGAGCCGGTGATGTACCTGTCCGGCCCACCCCTCCACGTGATCAGCCTTACCCTGGCCGAGGTCTTCCGGCAGGCCCTGGGATTCGATCTGCCGGTCAGCTTCAGCGCCGGGATCGACCGGACCAACTTCACGGATGCCGTGGCGTGCGGGTTCACCCCGATCACGACCTGCACCGACCTCCTCAAGACGGGCGGATACGGGCGATTGTCGGGATACCTTTGCGAGCTGGAGCGACGGATGAAGGCGGCCGGCGTCCGGAACGTGCAGGACTTCATCTTGAAGGCGGAGGGAGAGGGGAAGCGAGCGCTCCAGTCGTGTGTGGACGAGCTTGCTCGTTGGCTCGGGCCGGAGCAAGGAAGGGCGGCGACGAAGGATGCGGTGGCGGCGAAGAGCGTCGTGGAGACGCTGAAGAATAGACTCTGCGAGGCGCTCGACTCGGCCAGCGTGAACCTGACAGGACCGCTGGAGGATGCGCGGGCGGCCCTGGAGCCATTGGTGCCGGCCGAGGCCTGGCGCGACTCGGTCCAGCCAGCGCTCCAGAGTTTACGCGACCGCGCCGCGCGGCAGGCGTCACTGGCCAACATGCGCCCGATCGTCGCCCGGACGCAGGCCGATCCGCGCTACAGGAAGGCGCTGAACACGGCCCTGCCGAGGAAGATCGGCTCGCGGCTCCATCTGTTCGACTGCATCAACTGCGACAAGTGCATCCCGGTATGTCCGAACGACGCGAACTTCAGCTACGAGGTGGGACCGGTCGAGGCGCAGTACCGGAACCTGAGAGTGGGACCGGAAGGCGTCGAAGAAGTCGGGATCTTCACGTTCCGGCTCGAAAAGGCCCACCAGATAGCCAACTTCAGCGACTTCTGCAACGAGTGCGGTAACTGCGATACGTTCTGCCCGGAGGATGGGGGGCCCTACATCGTGAAGCCGCGCTTCTTCGGAAGCCTGGAGGCCTGGCGTCGCCACGCCGATCGCGACGGCTTCTACGTGGCCGATACCGCAACGTCTGCGCAGAGGATGTACGGGCGAATCGACGGCCGGGAGTACCTGCTCGAGCTCGAGCCGGGCGCCGGACTGGCCCGGTTCTCGGACGACACGCTGGGAGTGACCGTGGCGCTGGCGGAGGGCAAAGTCTCGGAGACCCGTGTCGCACCGGGAGCGCAGGCCGGCCACCAGCTCGACATGAGCCGGTACCACATCATGAAAGCCGTGCTGGAGGGCGTGACAGATCCGCGCCGGGTCAACTACGTGAACTCCGCAGTGGCTCCCGCCCGAGGCTGACCGGAGGGGTTGGCCACAACATTGCATTTGCCCGGCTGATCATCGCGGTGATCGTCGACTTCGGATTTCTGTTCTACGATCACGTTGCGACCCAGGCGGCGTGCCGCGAGGGCGCTCGCGCGATGGTCCAGGCCCACTCGTCGGGCGCTCCGATCTACGACCTGACGCAACTGAGAAACATCGTGAAGTCCTCCCACGGCTCGATCATGCCGATTCTCGACGCAGAGGTCACGCTCGTGGAGACGCCCAACTCGATGGAGTTCGGAGCACCTGCCCGGACGGTACGCACGCTCACGGTGGAACACGTCCACTACTGGATCATGCCGGTCATGATCCCGTTCGGAGAGACGATCCTGATCAAGTCACGCGTCAAGGCGTACTGCGTTCCGGGTCTATCCGGAATCTGACGTCATGACGACTGGGGTCGATTTCCGCATGACGGGTCGAAGTTCCTGAGTGATTGAGGTAATTTTACCGCACACGATCGACCGAACTCTCCCTCCGTCCCTCTCCGAGGCGCCAGACCCACCTCTTCATTTGGCCCAATCATTGCTTAATTGGTCTCTGCAAGCCAGCGTTCCAGGCGCCGGCACTCCCAACCGGTCGCACCAAGGAGGTAGCACCATGTACAGACGTCAAAACCGCGGCGGCGTCGCCATCGTCCTCTACGCCATCGCGATGTTCACGATCATGCTCTGCATGGGCTTGGCTCTGGACGCGGGCTACCTCTACACACAGAAGGGCATGGGCCAGCTCACCGAGGACATCATCGCGCTCATCGTCCTGGGGAGCACCGATCGCGCCCTCACCCACGATCAGCAGATCGCCTACATCGAAGATCAGGTCAATCGGCTGGAGGCAGCTAACGGCCTCCCCACGCCGTTCTACACGCGGCGCACCGAGTCCAACACCGAGGGCGACGTCGTCAAGCTGATCTTGAACGCGCCGAATCCGCTCAAGACCATGATGATGAACCTGATCGGAATCGGGACCGTCAATGTCGGCCTCGAGGCGATCGCCGTTCGAGGGTTCATCAACAAGAAGATCAACCCCGATTGCCCCGGCAACCTCGGCCTCTTCGGCTGCGTCCGGTTGCAGGTTCAGGGGAATCCCCTGGTGGACAGCTACAGGTCGGGCCTGGGAAGCTACGCCAGCCAGGCCGTGAACCCGGGCTGCGGCAGCTCTTCGGGTTCCGGTTCCCACGGCGACGACGACGGCGGCCACGACGGCAGCGGCTCCGGCTCCCACGGCCACCTCAGCCACGGCGGCCACGGCGGCCACGGCGAAAGCCTCTACGCCCGCCGCAACCTGCTCGGCATGAGCAACCGCCTGGTCGACCTGACCGGCAGCTTCTGCTACCACGGCGACACCCAGTCGAGCCTGGACACCGAGATCGTCGGCTCGGGACTCGTCGACGGCCGCGTCACCACGGAGTACTTCAACGGCGATAGCGATCTGGTCACCGACGGCGTCGTGATCGAAACAGTCTCCGACTTCAACCTGGACCCCGCGATCGGCTCTGCCTCGGCGACCTCCAATGACAACGGCACCGTTTCCGGAGGCTTCGATGGCGATGCCCTGCTGCCGCCGAATTTCCAGCTCAAGCAGACCGGCTCCAACAAGGAGATCCTCCTCACCGCAGGCAAGAAGTACTACTTCAAGGAGATCGACATGGCCGGGGCCTCGAAGCTCCGGATTATCGGGAACCCGGCTACTGCGGGCCCCGTCGAGATCACGCTCGACGGCGACGCCAAGTTCAACGGCGACATCACCAGCGACATCCAGCCGATGCGCCCGGGCTGGCTCAAGCTCACGGGCATCAACGGCTGCACCCAGTGCTGCGTGGGTTGCCAGTCCTCCGGCGTGGGCCACCGGGGCGGCCACGGCCATCACGATGCAATGCTGCCCGGCCTGAAGCGTCTCTTTGGTCAGGAGCCCACTCAGCTGGGCGCCCTGCCCGGCTCCGGCTCTCAGTGGCAGCTCCTCGGAACCCTGGGCGTCATGCCCAATCCCGAAGTGCCGGCGTGGATGCGGCCCGGCGCCATCAATCTGGCTGACGGCGGCGGCGAGCACGGCGACGGCGGAGGCGGCTCCCACGACGGCCACGACGACGGCCTTCCCGGCGGCCACGCCGACGGCCACTACCACCACTCCGAAGCCGGCCCCTGCGACGACGGCCCGGGCCACAGCAACGGCTCGGCCCACAGCATCAAGTTCGCCGGCAACTCCACCGTCTTCATGGACATCTACGCCCCCGGCTACAACGTCAACACCAACGGTGTGAGCCAGTACCACGGCCGCATCATGGCTGAAGAGATCCAGCTCCAGGGGAACATCGGCTTCCACTACGACGAGGATCTGGGCGGATGCGTCCAGGTCGTGGAGGCCGACACCGGCGACAGCGCCAAGGTCCATCTCATCAACTGAACCGGTCCGCGCGCCGCCGGAATCGCCCGGCGGCGCGCCACCCTCGCCCCCTTGACCGTTCCTCGCCAGCACGCGCTGTCCGTCGACGTCGAGGACTGGAACGAGGCCTTCGGTCGACAGGGTCTCCCCGCCCGTCTACAAGGCACCGAGTCGCGCATCGAGCAGGCCTCCGATCTCCTGCTCGAGTTGCTCGAGCGGCACCGGGCGAAGGCAACCTGCTTCGTGCTCGGGACCGTCGCCTCCAGGACACCCGCGGTCGTCCGCAGAATCGCTGCCGCCGGCCACCGCGTCGGCTCCCACGGCTGGGAGCACCGATGCCTCGACGATTCCAACCCCGCGCTGCTCGCACGCCATCTGACCGAAAGCCGCAAGCTGCTCCAGGATCTCTCGGGCCAGCCGGTGCTCGGATTTCGCGCCCCGTGGTTCTCACTCCGAAGCCGCACCGCCTGGGCGCAGGCCGTCATCCAGGAGGCAGGCTTCACCTACGACAGCAGCCTCTTCCCCGTCTGGAACCCCTTCTACGGCGTATCCGGAGCCCCCCTCGAGGTCCATCGCCTCCCCGGAGGTCTCCATGAAGTTCCGCCGTCCGCTGTAGAGCTGGGCCCGCTGCGGCTGCCGATCGCCGGCGGAATCTACTGGCGTCTGCTACCCTTCTCGTGGCTCAACTGGGGCATCGATCGCCTCGCCAGCCTGGGCCGTCCCGCCGTGCTCTACCTGCATCCATGGGAGCTCGATACCGGACAGCCGCGCGTCTGGATGGGGCCGATGTCCACCGCGATCCACTATCTGAACCTGTCGCGCACCGCCCGGGTCCTGGAGAGCATTCTCGGGCGATGGAGCTTCGCCCCGATCGAAGAGGTCTTCCCACAAGTGAACTCCGCCGCCTGACTTGAAGCTCTCCATCATCATCCCGGTCTTCAACGAGGTCCGGACCATCGAAGAGGTCGTGCGGCGGGCTTCGTCGTCGCCCGTCGAGATGGACCGCGAGATCATCGTGGTCGACGACGGCTCCACCGACGGCACGGCGGAGCTCCTCCACGGCCTCGAGCCCACTCTCCCCAACGGCAACGGCACTCGGGTCCTGGTCCGCTACGCCACCGCCAACGCCGGCAAGGGCAGCGCCATCCGCATGGGTCTCCAGGCGGCAACCGGCGACATCATCCTCTTCCAGGACGCGGATCTCGAGCTCGACCCCGCCGAGTACCCCAAGCTCCTGGAGCCCATCCTGGCGGGCAAGAGCAGGGTCGTCTACGGTCGCCGAAACTACTGGAGCGTGCCCGGAAGCCACTGGACCAGCCGCGTCGCCAACGGCGTCCTGGCTCTCCTCACCAGCGTCCTCTATGGCCAGGTCGTCGTCGACATGGAGACGGCCTACAAGGTCATGCGGCGCGACGCGATTGCACCCCTCAAGCTGGCCGCCCGCGGATTCGAGATCGAGCCGGAGCTGACCGCCAAGCTCCGCCGCGCGGGCGAGCACATCCTGGAAGTGCCGATCGACTACCGCCCCCGCACGGTGGCCGAGGGCAAGAAGATGCGATGGAAGGACGGCTTCATCGCCGTCAAGACGCTGCTGGCATGCCGCGTGGCGCCGCTTTCGGACTGCGTGGAGCGATCGACTCCAACAGCTCCTCGCGGCCTCCTGACCTGGGGGCGCCTGGCTGCGGGCGGGCTAGTCCTCGCGCTGGTGCTCCTGGGCCTGTTCCTGGGCATCTCCCACGCCTTCCAGGGCAGCCGACGCCTGGGAGAGCCAACCTTCAGCAGAGGAAGCGGCAGCCGCCAGGCGGATGTCCAGATGGACGTGCTGACGCTGGCCCGGGACGGCTCGTGCCGCTGGCAGCGCCGCCTGACCATCGACAACACGAGCACCTCCACCGTTGTGGAAGTCCTCAGCAACTTCCCGGTCCTTGCCTGCTCGCCGTTCGTGGTCACCGACGAGGCCGACCGGCTCCTTCGCTCCAGTGCCCGCCTGGAGAGCCGCGGCCTGCGGCTCTTCGTCAACCCTACTCCGCCGATTGCCCCGGGCCAGACCCGCCGCCTGACCATCGAGACCCTGGTCCGCGGTCTCCTGCGGACACCCTACGACGGCTCCGGACGGCCCAGACTGGAGCTGCGGGTCCGGCAGTTCGTCAGCCATGGCGCGAAGTCGTCGCTCTTGCTGAGACTGCCGGAAGGAGTTGAGCCCGCCCATGTCACACCGGCCGGCCTGCCGTGGGACCTGCTGGCCCGAACTCCCGGCGGCCTGACGGTCTGCTGGAACGACCTGAGCAGCCACGTCGCTGACGAACTGGTGGGCGTGTCGCTGGACCTCGGCAACACCGGCATGGCTCTGCCAGCGAACATCCCGGCAGTCCCGTCCACGCTCCTGGCCGCCGCCACCCTCGTTTTCCTGGCCGCGCTCTCGGTTCTCTGGGTCGCCTGGCGCGGCCCGCCCAGGCTCCACGAACCGGCTCTGCTCCTGGCGATGGCCATCCAGTTCTTCCTCTTCTTCCAGCCCATGCTGCTCGAGGACAACATGAGCTACCTGGCTTACGTGCGGAGCTGGTGGTTCGACGGCGACCTCGACATGCTGAACGACTACAAGCTCCACAATTCGTACGGCATCTACAGTCCCAATCCGCTGGAGCCGGTCGGGCCGACGGGGGCCTCGGTGATGCTCGCTCCGTTCTTCCTGCTGGGGGTGGCGCTCAGGAACGCGCTGGCAGCCGCGGGCTGGAGCTATCCCGCCAACGGGTTTTCCTGGCCCTACGTGGCGGCTGTCGGGGCCGGTAGCTTCCTGTACGTCACGTGGGGGCTGCTACTGACGTACCGCATGGTCCGGGAGACGGTCGGCCCCAGGCTGGCGCTGGCCTCCACGCTGGCCGTCGGATTCGGCACCAACCTGATGCTGGTCACGAGCTTCTGGGATGCCAGCACCCACGCGCCGTCCTTCTTCCTGGTGACCGCTTTCCTGCGACTCTGGTGGACAACGCGCCTGGATCGCTCCGCATCCGGCTGGACGCTGCTTGGCCTGCTGGGAGGTCTGGCGGTGCAGACCCGCTACCAGAACTTCCCGTTCCTGGCGCTGCCGTTGATGGACAGCGCCTGGCTCGTCTGGAGCGAACGTGGGGCCCAAGCTCGGCACCGGCTCGGGATTGCGGCGCTGTACGGATACGCGGGTGGAGCGCTGCTAGGGCTGTCGGCCCAGCTTCTGCTCTGGACTCTGCTCGAGGGCCGGCCGTTCGTCGACAACTACGGCGGTGACGAAGGACCGCTTCGGGAGGACGCTGTCGCGATTCGTGGGACTGCTTTTCGGCCGCAAGTCTTTCGGCGACACCGACGGGATCTTCGTGACGATGCCGCTGCTCGCGCCGGCCTGGCTCGCGTTGCTCCTGGGTTGGACTCGACTGGGGGCCCGGGAGCGCTGGCTGGCGCTGATGCTCGCCGCACAGCTCGCCATCGTCTCCTCCTACGAAGTCTACTGGGGCAAGCTGCTCTATGGCTCCGTTTACCTGGCCAACTGCGCGGCGATCACGGCTCTCGGGCTTGCACGAGCCCTGCAGTGGGTGGCTCGGGACCTGGGATACCGGAAGCTTGCTCTCGCGGCGCTCGTCCTCGCCTGCCTGGGGAACATGCGTTTCATGATCAAGCAGCAGGCCTTCGAGCAGATGCCCAGGCCGGAGAACACTTCGACGGCCGAGAAGCTGCGCCATCTCTGGTTCCTGTCCCCGGCTATCGAACCGGGCCACCTGCGGCTCAATTCCGGCGAGTTCGGCGCACCCGTGCGGGAGTTGCTCTGCCGGGGCGGAGACGCCGTGCCGATGGTGGCGGTCTCGGGAGCTGTCGCACTCGGAGCGGTGGCCCCGCTGCTATTGCCAGGCGGCCTGCCCACGCGGGGGATCGTCTGGCTGCTGGGGGCCTACC
>JACQZN010000004.1 GCA_016213845.1 Candidatus Wallbacteria bacterium | reverse complement strand
TCGGCGAGCATCCGACAGTCGAGAAACACTACGTCACGATGCGCTCACGGCGGCAGCCGAGCGTCCTCGCGTTCCTCGCGCAGGACGCTGCGAGTCGCGCGTTCTGCTACTCGAACGCGGACCTGCGCAAGGGCGAGGAGGGTCGGGATCGTTCTGAGAGCAGCAGAGCAGGGACGCGGGGCAAGTGAAGGAACGGGAGGAACGGTTGAAGTGGGCGCCCCCGGTGGGCAACATGGGTTTTGTGGAAACGAGAATCCATGCACCGGAGGCACCCGATGGGGAGTTTGCGAGACACAGCGGACGGCGGCAATCGCAATGAGGACCCGGATATCGAGAGGGCGATCGTGCACTCGCGATCGGCAACGAGGCACAGCGTCGGCTCCTGGAGCAGGAGCTGCAGTCGGTGGCCGACGCCCACGGGCGGGATCTGCTCATCAACGAGATCCTGTACCGGGAGTTCCGGCCCGGATCCCACAGGTACGCAAGCCAGCCCTTTCAAGGTGCCAAACCCGCGAAATCTCGTCCAGAAAGTTGTCCATGACCGGCGACATCCTGTAGCCGGGTTGCATGCTGATGGCTGACCTGTTCGACAGATTCGCGAAGAAGGCTCCGGTAGCCGTGATGACCAGAGCATCGCTCGAGTACGCCCTGGACCATGCGTCCGTGGACGCCCTCTTCTCCAAGCATGCCGGGCGCCAGTACGAGAGGAAGCTCTTGTTCTCGACGATGGTCGACCTGACGGCGCTCGTCGTCTGCGGGGCGCACCCATCCGTGCACGCCGCGTACCGGGCGATGCGCGAGCAGGTCCCCGTCTCGCTGACCGCTGTGTACGACAAGCTGGGCGGAGTGGAGATGCAGACGACCGAGGCGCTGGTCGCCCACTCGGCTGCCAGACTGCGTCCGGTCGTCGAGGGTCTCGGCACGTCCGAGCAGTGGCTGGCCGGCTACCGCATTCGCGTACTCGACGGCAATCATCTCGCCGCGACCGAGCGTCGCCTCCAGGTGCTCTGGGCGTGTGCGGCTGGCCCGCTGCCAGGTCAATCGCTGGTCGTGCTCGAGCCCGAGGCTGGCCTCGTCGTTCAGATGGTGGGCTGCGAGGACGGTCACGCCCAGGAGCGCAGCCTGCTGGAGCCGGTCATCGCGGGCGCGGAGCCGGGCGACGTGTACATCGCAGACCGCAACTTCTGCACGCTCGGCTTCCTCTTCGGGCTGGCGAACCGACCGGCGCATTTCATCATTCGCCAGCACGCGAACCTTCCCGTCGAATCCTGCGGGACACAGCATCGCCGCGGCAGGACGGACACCGGCGCCGTCTTCGAGCAGTCGATCACTCTGCGCAAGGACGGCGCCGAGTTGCGCGCGCGCCGCATCGTGATTCGACTCGATACGCCGACCCGCGATGGCGACACCGAGATGGCGATTCTGACCGAGCTGCCGGCGAGCATCGATGCCGCCACCATTGCCGACCTCTACCGCCGCAGGTGGACAATCGAGACGCTCTTCGCGCGGGTCGAGCGGAACCTGCAGAGCGAGATCGCGGCACTCGGCTATCCGAAGGCGGCCCTGTTCGGGTTCGGGGTCTCCCTCGTCGCGGCGAACGTCTTCGCGGTGGTGCGTGCCGCCATGGACGCAGCCAAGCGTGCAGACCAGCGCGTCGCCGACATGCCCCTCAGCGATTTCGCGATCGTCAATGCGGCGCGATCGGCCCATGACGGCATCGACATCGTACTCGACGACGAGGTCTGGGCACCGTTTCAGACGATGGCTCCTCGCTCGCTCGCCAAGCGCCTTCTCGCATGGGCGGCCCACAGCGACTGGCAGCGCTTTCGAAAAGCCGTCCGGGGCCCAAAGAAGCCCACTGCAAAACGGACCCGGTTCAAGCACAAGTCTCACGTCTCCACCGCCAGACTGCTCGCCGAATGAGACGTTTCAATGGCCATCACGCTCTCAGTTCGAATCGCGTCGCGCGGCACCTTGAAAGGGCTGGCTGCTGACTCCTCGAGCTCCTGGGCGACGAAGCCGATGTGGCGGCCCTGGCCAGGCTCGGAGGCGGGCTCGTTCTTGGCGTCCAAGAGCGCGCAGGCGTCCG
>JACQZN010000003.1 GCA_016213845.1 Candidatus Wallbacteria bacterium | reverse complement strand
CGCGGCCCAGGCACCGGCCTGTGCCTGGCGATCGTGAAGAAGTTGGTGGAGCTGCACGGTGGCTCCTGTTCAGCCGAGAGCGAGCCGGGCAAGGGCTCGGTCTTCACGATCCGTCTGCCGCTGCACGCCGGCGAAGCGGCAACGAAGCAATAGGGCCCCGGCAGCAATCGACTGCAGGGAGGGGCGCAGCCGGCATCCGCCGGCGGCACCCTCGTGTCGAGCGCCCTGGGCCCGAGGTGTGCGAGCGTTGCATCCGAAGGCCACCGAGGCCCCGGTCTTCGAAGACACTTGCCCGCCCCCGAACCCGGAGGGCCCTGAGGCAGGCAAGCGCCTTCTCTGGCTACTGCCCGCTGCCGGCGCCGCCCGCGGCGTCGGGGCGGACCCGCCGAGGCTTGCCCAGCCGCGTCTCGGCCTGGCTGAGCTGGCCGTTGCCGTCGGTGTCGAGTTCGGTGAAGTGTGCCGCGGGGCCCATCCACTCGGACCGGGAGATCAGACCGTCGCCGTCCTGGTCCATCGGCCCGTGGCCGGGATGGCGGTTGCGCCGCTCGAGCCGGGCGGTCTCGAGTTCGGCCTGGCTGAGCTGGCCGTCACCGTCGGTATCGATCCTCTGGAACTCCTCCGAGGGGCCCTTCCACTCGGTCTGCGAGACGAGCCCGTCACCGTCAGTATCGATCCGTTGCAGCGGGCTGCCCCGTCCGGCGAGGTCAAAGTGCATCTGCCCTCTGGGGCCGCGTTGGGCCAGTTCGCCCGCGGCGGATGCATAGCCGTCCTTCACGACCGAGATCCGGGTCGCTCCTTCGGGCACCACGAGCTTGTACTTGCCGCTGGCGTTGGTGGTGGTCGAGGCCAGCGAGGCGGTGACCATAGAGTCGGGCGTCGAAGCGGACGTCGCCATCACCACGGCGTTATCGACCGGCACGCCGAGCTCGTCGGTGACGACGCCTGCGAGTGTCGAGGCCGACGCCGTCTCGTCGGTCATGCATCCGTAGAAACTGGAGGAAAGCGCCAGCACGGCGGCCAGCATGACGGCCTGGCGGCGCGATAGGGACACCAATGGGCTCGAGAGCCGGCCAGCGGCCTCGTAGGCAAGTAACATCTGGGACCTCCTGGAGCAGTGCCGGGACCGTTCGTTCGCCGGCTCTCCCAACTTCGACCCGAGATGTTGCGGAGTTGTTGCGAATGTATGGGAACTGCGTGAAGGAACGGAGACACGGCAGCGTACTCGTCGAGTCGATGGACCCGGTCCGACTGATCAAGGCTTCCAGAGCAGCTGGCGAGGTGGCGCCGATTCAGCGGCTCGGCTATCTCCTCGAGCACCTGGGAGCCCATGCGCTTGTCGAGCGCCTAGCGAGCTGGCTAGCGACTCGTCGCCCGCGACTGGCCCGAGAAGGACGTGCTCCAGAGGGCCGCGCCGGCGCGGCCTCACCTCATGAACGGCAGGATGAACGCAACGACGAGCGCCATGGCCGCGCCCGCCGTCCACCAGAGGGCCTGCGTGCCCAGCGTCCCCGCCACGGCCGCCTCGTTGTCAGTCGAGAGGATGTAAGGCTTCGCCCCCTCCGCGTCCCGTTGCAGGCAGAGCTGGTTTCGGTTACGCAGGACTCGGCCGATGGCGTAGAGGTCGGCGCCGACCGGAATGCCCTCGACGCGGGCCTCCGAATCGGTCGTGGTGGGCTCGCTGCCGCCGACCCAGCTCGCTGTTAGCCCGCTGAGGTAGGAGCCCGAAACGTCGTGCCTGACGCGATCGAGCTGGCGTGGCCGGAACTCCGCTCCCAGCGGATCGACCATCAGCTTGCCGGTCCGGTCCTGGATGGAGAACGGCACGAGCTGCTCATCGGTCACCGACTCCTCGGTGCGGGTTCGGGTCTGGCGATCGCCGTCGGAGTCCACATAGGACTCCCGGATCCGTCGGCGATGGATGACACGGTAGTAGACGCACTCGAGGTTGCCGCCGGGCGCCCTCACCGGATGGTCGCAAACGGCTTTGCCCTTCACCTCGAAGTAGCCGGCCGTCGAAATCCGGCCGATCGGTGTCGTCGGGGTCTCGTCCAGCACGGCGATCTTCTGCCGCAGCCGGATCGCCTTCCAGGCTGAGAATCCGACAAAGACGAAGGTGAGCAGTTCCGGCAGGAGCAGCGAGGGTGAAGTCACGAGTCGAGTATAGATCCTGCGAACCTGGGCCGCCGTCAGGATCCCTCGAGCCGAGGCCCAGCCGCCTGTGTCGACCGGTTCGAGCGCCGAACGCGAGTTTCCCCGGTTACCCGGAGAGCCCACTTGACGGATTCTTGATACGCGGCGAGCGCCATTTGACGCCTGCTTGAGGGTCCGATGGAGTAGCCTTGCGCCCGGCCCTTGTGCCCAGTCCCCATGAGAAGAACCTCAGCTCACCGCGCCCAGACGGCGGCGACCGCGCGCCGCGGGCCCCGCTGGCTTGCGGTGGTCCTCGCCATTGCGCTCGTCCCGAGCCCATCGACTGCCCGAGAGCTTCGCACTTCGGGATGGATCGACGTGTCGTACTCCGCCAGCTCGGCCCGGACCAGCGCGCGGCCCGTCTCGTTCAACGACCAGGTCGACGACGCGATGCTGCAGCAGCTCTGGCTGAAGGTGGAGCTGCCGGTGCCGGGCAGCGGCTCCGGGTGGGGGTTTCGATCCGAGAGCATCGTGAACGGCGCCGACTACCGCTTCACCCGTGCCCGCGGCCTTTTCGATCGGCAGGACGGCCACAACGGATTCGATCCGGTCCAGTTCCACGTCGAGGGCAGCTGGCCCGAGCAGGGGCTGACGCTGAAGCTCGGACGGTTCAACTCGCCGTACGGCGCAGAGGCGATCGCGGCCCCGTCGAACCCGCTCGCTTCTCACAGCCACTCGTTCACGTACAACCCGTTCACGCACACCGGCGCGCTGGCCACGAAGACCGCCGGCGAGTGGACCTACACCCTTGGCGCTCTGGCCGGCTGCGACGTCTTCCTGGACGATGCCAGCCGGCCCATGCTCTTCGCCGGAGTCGCGTGGACGGAACCCGTGACCGCCGCGGCGGACGTCGTCGCGGTGGGGAGCATTCTCGGCAGTTCCAGCTTCGACGTCGCGCGAAACTTCAACAATCCGAACATCGTCGACGTGGTCTGGACCCATCCGCTGACGGCGCGTCTGACCACGATCGTCGAGGGGCTGGCAGGCTGGCAGTCGAGCCTCCCCGGCATCGGAGAGACGAGCTGGAAGGGACTGGTCGGGTATCTGACGTTCGCCTGGAAGCCCGGCCTCACGCCGGCGCTGCGCCTGGAGCGCTTCGACGACGAACACGGCAACCGGACGGGCTTCGCCGGCAGGTACTCGTCCGCCACGCTAGGCCTGGCCTGGCAGGCGGCCGCTCGCCTGCTGGTGCGACCGGAAATCCGGCATGACTCGAACGATGCTTCGACTCCCTGGGACGGGAGCAACGAAGTGACGACCGTCTCGGCCAGTGTCGTTTATCGCTGGTAACGGCCCCGGGCTAGCGGATCAGGGCCAGGGTGCTGGAGACTCGTGGCCCGCAGCCGACGTGGGACAGGAACCTGGACCCTCGAGAGCCTGAACAACCATTGCCTCGCCGCCAGACCCAGGGCCGGACTCGCCCAAGATCCGGCAACCGCGCCGAATCCCCCCGAAGCGGTCGTCACTCGGACCGTTCGGCGGCCCCTACCCTCTCCCCCGAGATCCTCATCCCTTGGCCTTCTTGGAGTACTTCCAGGCGGTGTCGAAGGCGCGGCCGAAGTAATTGGCGAAGATCAGGTTCTCGTACTTCATCACGTTGAAGACCTTGTCCTCGCGCCACATGATGCTGAAGAGCTCGTGGTTGAGCCGGACGCTCCCGACGTTGCACTCCTCCCCGCCGTAGACCATGTAAATCTTGGCGTCGCTCCCGAAGCGCACGTCGGGGTCCTCGGCCAGTTTCTCCAGCAACGGGTCCCGCCGGGAGAGGATCATCTGGTAGTCGCTCTTCAACACCTGCGGGATCAGGTCCCTGACGAGCCGCGGGGGGCAGACCAGGAGCCGGAAGACCGAGGCTTTCTTGGCCTTTTCCTTGATGACCGAGAGCCCTGCCTCGCGGTCGTACACGGTGGCGAAGAGTTGCTCGTCTTCGAGCCGCATCATGAAGTTCTTCTTCGACAGGAAGCTGATGTAGCTGGGATCGTTGACGCCGAAGACGCGGTGGATCTTATCGTCGGTCCAGAGCACGTGGTACAGGGCAGTCGGGAGCAACACCTCTCCCATGTTCACCTTCTCACCCAGGAAGCTCTGGTACCACTGGGACTTGCAGGTGGACACCTTGGCGGGCTGCTTTTCCAGGCACCGCGTGTCCTCCGAGACGTGACAGCAGACCTCGACGCCGCTCAAATAGGACTCGATGCATCCAAGAAACCTGTTGACTAGATCCAGCCGCAGGTTGGAGATCCGGGCCTTGCGCGAATGGCGAAGGTCTTCCTCGATCTTCGCCAGCCCCTTGTCTATGGCGAAAATCTCGCCCACTTTGAGGACGAACCGACCCGGGCTTTCCGACATGCGCGCCTCCTGACGTCCGCACCATTATGGGAGCCGGGTCCAGCCAGATCAACGACCGATGCTCGTCACCCGGGGAATTCGGGTACACCGAAACCCCGCGCAACCCGAAAAGCGTGCGTCAGATTTCATGCGGGGTTTCGGAGCCTGTACCCGCATTCCGCCGACTTTGTCCGTCGCCCTGCACACCCGACGACCGCCTCTTGCGCCGGCCGTCCGCCGGCAAGTAGAGTTCTCGAGTCGAGTAAGGAGATGAGCATGCCGATGATGAAGAGTCGAAGACTGGCCTGGGTCCTGGTTCTGTCCGCAGCCTGCTGCTCGGAGGTCGCCGCGCAGGCGCCGGCCGCCCGGGCCGGGAGCGCGGGTGCGGCCAAACTGGAGGTCCGCTGGGTGACGGGCCACTTCGAAGACGTCACCGGCGCGATGTACTCGGCGGAGTCCAGGAAGACGATTGGTCAGTTGCAGGCCATTGCCCGCTCCCACTGCGGCATGGTCCGCTTCGGCCCCCTCGACAGGCTGGTGCCCGTCGCTGCGGGCAGAGAGTTCTCGATCTACGTGCCGGACATCACCCAGGTCCGGGAGGTGTACCTCCAGACCGTCGCCGCCCTGGGGACCGGCTTTCCGTCGGTGAGCGTCGGGTACGGGGAGTGGCCAAACGTGGGCGGAGTCTCCCTTGATTACCGCAAGGACTGGGCGCGAGCCGACTGCGCAGGTGTCTCCCTTCCTCTGCCCAAGTGAGCGGAGGGTCGGGCGCCGCAAGCCGCCGGAGGAGACCTACGTGAACCGGTTCCTCGGGACCTGTCTCCGCGGGGTCCTGCTGGGCCGAGTCTCGAGGACGGCCCTCTGGGCGCTCTGGCTCTGGCTCGTCTCGATCCCGCTCGCCGCAGGGCCGACGGCGCCGTTCGGGCTCGAGCTGCAGTTCCCCGACACCCGCTGGGGCCAGAGCATCTTCGTTCTTGGCGACATCCCTGAGCTGGGCGGCGGCCGGATGGAGCGCGCCGTCAAGCTCGAGCCGACGGAGTATCCGGTCTGGAAGCTGGCGATGGGCCTGCCTCCGCGGACGGCCTTCAGCTACCGGTTCGTGCTCCGGGACGATGCTCCAGAGAAGCTCTCGGACCCGGCCAACGGGCAGTACGTCTCACCCTCCGCTCTAAGAGCCCGGACCGGTGACGCGCCGCCCGCCGCGCCGCCCGCCTGGCCTCCGTCGCCTGCCCGGCCTGCGTCGCCGAGCCGGCTCGTGACCCACGAAGGGCTCGCTTGCGAGACCCTCGGCAACAGCCGCTCCGTGCGCGTCTACCTGCCGCCCGGCTATGACGACTCCTCCACGCTCCGCTACCCGGTCCTCTACATGCACGACGGCCAGAACCTGTTCCGACCCGGAGGTCCATTCGGGTGCTGGGACGTGGAGATGACCCTCGACCGGATGATCCTGGCCGGGGAGCTGCCGCCGCTCGTCTGCGTCGGCATCGACAACACTCCGGCGCGGATGATCGAGTACGTACCGCCGTACTCGGCCATCGACGGCCAGGCCGGAGTCGCCGACAGGTACTGCCAGTTCCTGGTCGAGCAGGTGGCCCCGTTCGTCGAGGCGCGCTACCGCGTATCGAGGGACCGCCGCCAACGCATCGTGGGGGGCTCCTCGCTCGGAGGTCTCGTCTCGGCGTATCTGGGCTGGCACCACCCGGCGTTTGCCTCACGACTCCTCTGCCTGAGTCCGTCATTCCAGCTCGGAGAGATCCTGGCCCACTTCGAGAATCAACCGGCCCGGGACGTCACGTTCTACCTCGATTCGGGCGACCAGGGGCGCTCTCACGACGGCCTCGCCGCCACTTTCCACGCGCGGGACGCGCTCCTCAAAGGCGACAAGTACCGGCTTGGCGAGAATCTCTTTCACCGCATCGCCTACGGCCACGGACACAACGAGCCGGCCTGGCGCGCGCGCTTCGGCCAGGCGCTCCGGACAGTGCTGGGACGCTAGGCGCCCCGAGCCAGCGGCCCTCAGCCTGGGTTCAAGGGACCTCCAGGACCGTGCGCCGCGAGCGCCTCGATGCACACGACGGCTCCCTTCGCCACACTCACTGGAGCCGGAGCGTCTTTTGAGACGTCCCACTCGAGCGGGACGTGAACGAAGCCGCACGGGCGGCCGCGCATCTGGTGGCAAGCCAGGTAGAACACGTGATTGCAGACGTACGTGCCGGCATGATTGGAGTAGGCGACCGGGACACGCGCGCGCTCCAGGGCCCGGTGGATCTGCTCGAGCGGAAGGGTCGAGACATACGCCGCCGGCCCTCCGGGCACGATCGGCCGGCCGGCCGGAGCATGGCCGGCGTTGTCCGGCTCACGGGCGTCGTCGATGTTCACGGCAAACCGCTCCAGGAGAAAAGCCCCAGCCTTCGCCGAGACGCCGAAGCCGAGCAAGGAGTCGGGCTCGTGCTCGCCCAGGAGCTCGCGCAGCCGCCGGCCCGACGCGTCGAACTCCGTCGGCAGGACCGCGGCCACGACCCGGCACCCCGCAAGCTGCTCGCAAGAGCGCCGGACCTCCCTCATCATCTGCTCGGTGGGATTGAACTCGAGCTTGCCGAACCGGTTGGCACCCCGCAAGCTGCTCGCAAGAGCGCCGGACCTCCCTCATCATCTGCTCGGTGGGATTGAACTCGAGCTTGCCGAACCGGTTGAACCCCGTGACGAGAATCTTCGGGACCCTTTCCTTTCGCGTTCGGCGCGCCCTCATACCAGCGAGTCTACACTCCCGTCGCGGCTCGCAGCGCGGGACCAGACGTCGTGGGAAGGGAGTCGCCCGGCGGCGGAAGGGGCCTGCAGACTCTTCTCACAAGCCTGGCGCTGACTGGCGTCCGCTCACTCGAGAATCGCGACGGCCCAGACCTGCAGGCGGGCCGCGGGGACTTGCGGCCCTTCTTCTGCCCGTGCGATAGTTCGGCTGGGCTCACCAAAGGGATGGCTCGTCTCGGGCCGGCCGGCCGTCGGTGCAGGATGGCTGATCAGCCCCCTTGTGCGGCAGCTGCTGAACGACCGTGAATAGAGCACGCATTCGGCCCTGGGATGGCCTGCGCGTAGCAGCCCTGGGACTCCTGCTGTGCGGCGCCGCGGTTCCCGGGCCGTTCCAGCTTCCCCAGGGACCGCCTCTGGAGCTCTTCGTGACTGTCACGGTCCGCCCCACTGCGAGCCAGAAGGGAGGGAGGCTGACCATTCCCGTCGAGATCGAGGAGGTCCGGGTCACCAAGAGGAGCGTCGTGGGCAAGGAGGGCAAGCGGTTCTTCCGGGCCGACGACGAGGCCAAGTACGCCGGCCTCGTCCCGAAGGACTTCTTCTGGGGCTACGCCGACGGCGTCGCGCGACTGTCGAAGACGGACGATCCGCGGCCGACCCGAACGTTCGCGCTGGTGATCCCGGGCATGCAGACCTACCGGGTCCAGAAGCACCTCGCGATCATGGCCGGCGACTGCTTCGAGCCGGAGTCGACGGCTCTCGGCGAGCAGCCGAGCCTCAAGGCGGCGCTCGAGGTGCTGGCGCTGGCCGTGGTGGGCGTGAAGCCGAAAGGGCTCTCGAGCCTCTTCCCGATTCCCTTCGCCGAGGATCCGCCGGTGCTCGGGAGCTCGACGGAGTTGCTGGCCCTGGAGGTCGTGCCGCGGCCGGCCGTGACGCTGAACTCGCCCTACAAGATCGACGGCGCCGCGGCCGCCCTGGTCCGCGGCCTGGTGGACAAGAAGATCGTGTCGGCTCCCGACAGTACCGTCTGGGACGGCGGCAACATCCACATGAATCTCGCCGCCATCCCGGCGACGAAGCTCGTGATGGCCCGCACGCCGGAAGCGGCGGAGTCGAGCGAGGGAACGCCCGTGGCGGCCTCCGACGCCGACCAGGACCACGACGCCTGCTGGGTCCAGAGCCTCTCGGTCGACGAGGTGGCGGCGATCCAGCTCGGGCAGCTCCTGAAGCCCAAGAACGTCTCCCAGAAGGCCTTCCTCGAGCCTGCCCTCTACGCCGCCGGCGCTCCCGAGCCCGGGCCGATCACGTTGTCGTTTTCGACGGACCTGGGGTACGAACCTGGCGACGTCACAAAGAGCTACTTCGCGAGCTACTTTCCGGCGACAGCGCCGGGGAGCAAGCTGGTCGACTTCGACGGATTCTGTCTGCCGACGGGACAGCCGACGAATTCGATGAACCTCTACCTCTCCACGAGGGCCGTCCAGACCCGGCCGTTCCTGAGGCTCGCGCTGCTGGAGCAGGCCGTCCACGCCTGGCGATGGAAGAAGATCCTGGACGAGGCGGACGTGCCACCAAGGGCGGACCCGGCGGCGCAGACTCTCATGCGGCTCACGGGGCCAATGTGGGAGTGGTGGGTCCTGCGAACGGTCCAGCGGGCCGCCGTCGACTTCCAGCTCTGCGACAACCTCGACACGGCGCTCCTGGCGGGCCGCGTCGTGGCGGCGGCGAACGTCGCGGCCAGCGCGACCCGGTCTCGCAACGCGATCGACGAGAACCGCTTCGCGCCCGGTCCGGGGGTGTACGTCGGGTCGGACCCGGCCGACCTGGAGATGAACAAGTTGCTCTGGGAGTGCCTCTCCAACCACTACCGGGGGGCCGCCGGCTCCGCGACGGCGGCAGTGGCAGCGACGCGTTTCGTCGAGCCGAACGAGGCGGCGCTGAGGCTGCTGGCGATGAAGCTGACGAAGGTCCTGACGGTGGGCTACACGCGGGGCGAGCGGAAGCTGGGGCTGCAGGCCGCGCTGGATCACGCGCTGGACCAGGGCCCGTCGAACCGGACCATGTCCCGCGGAGATCCGAATCTCGAGCCGGATCTCGCCTGGCTCGGCAGGGCGACGACGCGCGGAAAGACCAACGATCGCGCCAAGGACAACGTGCTGACCCACCCGCTCGGCGTGCTGGGCGGCGATTGCCGAGTGGGGCTTCTGCTGGCGGATAGCGCGATGCCGCGGTCCCTCACTTTCAGCTACGGGGGAACGGCATCGACGACGCTCCCGCATGTGCCCGATCTCGCGGCCGCCAGCCACGTCTTCCTGACCACCGACACGTGGAACTCGCTGCGGCAGCAGCTCGACGCCGGCGAGGCCGCCTGCCGGAGCATGGGGGCCGCCTCGTCGAGACCTTACGGGTTTCTGGAGTCTCTGCGAGCCTCCGACTGTACGAGCTACAGCGCGCTGCTGACGTGTGACCTCGCGGACCTGGATGCCGACAATGACCTGGCGGACTCGATCAAGCTCCCGCAGACCTCCGGCGGCTCCCTCGGAGGAGTGAACTGGCAGTCGGAGCTCGCGAAATGGGCGCAGGGCGGCTCGAGCTCCGCGGCGGCGTCCGCCGCGACGACCGAGGGCGACACCTATGCCTTCTATTATCACGCGCTCACCCGGCGCATTCGGGCCCACTCAAACGCCGTCGACACTCTCTTCTCCGGGACTTCCGGCGGTGGGGCATCCTCGAGGTGTGGCGTCCATGCGGCGCTTGCCCCGACCTACGCCAGCGCTCTACCGATGTTCACCTTCAACTGGAACGCCACGGGGTCGCCCGTCGAGCCCGTGGGAGAGCTCGACCCCTCGCCCCTCGCCAAGGACAACCAGCTCTACAACGCGAAGCGGCACATTTACCAGGCGCTGGTCGAGGCCGCCGAGCTCCGCTTCCGGTGGGCCGAATTTCAGTACTTGCGGCGCCAGACGAAGGGACGCCAACTGGCCCAGGCGTCACGCGCCGTGCCCGACGAGGGCAAGATCAAGGTCGCCTTCTACCAGGAGTTCCAGAAGGACCACTCGTGGGAGAAGCTCCTGGAGAGAGCGTGGGAACGCCTCTTGCTCGCTGAGCCGTTCCTGCTTCCTTCGGACGCAAGCAAGAGAACCGAGCTCGTCCGCCTGTCGGTCGACGTGTTCAAGCGCGAGATCTCCCGGATTCAGCGGAAGCTCGATCTGAAGGCCCGGCCAGGCTCCGGGCAGGACGACGGAGAGCTGGCGACTCCAATCCAGCCAGTAGCTCCGCAACGGCCCGCCAACCCGGTCGCGAACCTGTCGAACGTCCAATCGCCTGCCGGCGTGCCGTCGAACCTCCCGCCACGGCCGGACACCTCGCAAGCCGGCGTGCAGCGAAACCTCCCGCCGGCGCCGAAAATCCCGCCTGACAAGCTCGTGAAGCCGCCAATCAAGCTCGACGACCTGTGACCCTCCCATCGCTCCATACGCGACAGCACCTGCCCCACGCGGCGCGGTGGCTCGCGCTCCTCCTCGCCGCGCTGGCGCTCGGCGCGCCCGCCGGCGCCCTCGACCCGACCACGGCCCCGATCTGGATCTGGGGCTGGGTGGGCGTTGACACGATGCCGGCCGCCTTCGCGATCACCGTGACGGGCGCCAAATCGAGCGAAGCCGTCACGGCGGGCGCGGATGTCCGCACGGCCGGCAATGCGCGCTACTACGTCGCCGAGTTCGCGCCCGAGCGGCTCCCGGCCTCCCCGTTCACCTTCACGTTTGCGGCCCCGGACGGCAAGCCGGGACCGTCCGCGACCCTCGGCGCCTGGCCGGGACGCCTCGACTATGCCAGCACTACCACCCTGACCACGAGCCCGTGCGAGTTCCTGCTCGCTGCCGTCGAGCGCCAGCCCGGTGAGAAGGTGACCGTCAGCGCCGTGGTCCACTGTACCGGCCTGGGGAACGCGTCGGTCCGGGGCGATCTGAAGAGCGATCGTTACCTCCGTGCGCCGAAGACGGGCGCGGCCGGCTCAGACCTCCTGAAGGAAGGCCTGACGATCCTTTCGTTCGAGGCGTCGTCGTCGACGGCCCCTGACGCCACGGTCGACCGCGTGAGCTGGGAACCCGCGGCAGCCGGCGCCGTGCCGGCCTTCTCGCAGCTCGTCCCGGTCCAGGAGGACGGCCACGCCTTCGCCGCCACGTTGACGCAAGATCCTTCCGAGGTGTCGCCGAGCACGCCCAACGTCGTGCCGCTCTTGCCCTTGGCCACGGAGGTCCGGGCCGATCGGTTCGACTACCTGCGACTCGAGATGGAGTGCGACTTTCCGTCGGAGAGCAAGGCCCGGGAAGCGCTGACGAGCTGGGTCCTCATGGACGAACCCGGCACCCTGACGCCGACCGCTCTGTCGCTGCAGACAGCCGTCGTGAGGCCCGTGTCGGGGCGCGGGATCTGGGTGTCGGCCCTCTGGCTCCTGGACAAGAAGCTCTCCTGGAAAGGCGCGTCGCTCCGCTACGTCGTGACCAACGATGATTTGAAGAAGCAGAAGAAGGAACAGGCGAAAGCCAGGAAGGTGTTCCCGGCCAAGGTCCGGCTGCGGTACCTCGGGAAGTTCGTGCCAGCTTCGGCGGGGGGGAGCTTCTGATGCGGCTCGGGCGGCCCTTGTCGCACCTCGGCGAGACTTCCCCTGCGAGGGTCTCTCCCGCCGGCGAGGCGCGGGGCGTCGCGGGACGCACCAGATGGGCGTTTCTGCTGGCCTGCGTCGTGCTTGCGGCCCTCGCGGGGCTGACCCGAACCTGGGGTCAGTCCGTGCCGGACGGCTACAGCGCCGACCTCTCGCTCTTCCGCGTGACGCTGAGCCCCGGCACGCACTTTCTCTACTTGCCCCTGGTTCCTGAGGACTCGAAAGACCTTCTGGGGCTTTTCGGTCCGGAATGGCAGCGCCTCGAGAGCGTCTCCTGGTGGGACCAGGCCTCGCGCCGATGGGTCGCGACCATTCCGGCCGCGCCCCTGCCGCCGGCGGCAGGCCGGCCGTTCCAGGGGCACGCCTTGCGTCTCTGTGTGCTGTCTCCGACCACGATCTCCCTGGCCGGGCAGCCCCCGGAAGGCTTGACGATCGAGCAGGCATTGAAGCTCCAGGTGACCCAGGAGTTCGTCGGCATTCCCGGCACGACGCCGTCGGCCTACGGGAGCGTATCGAAGGCGGCGGCGGCCCTCGGAAAGGACCGCACCCTGAAGTGTTGGGACGTCGCCTCCGCGAGCTGGCTGGACCGCGAGCTCGTCAGCAAGCAGGTCTGGGCGAATGAGATCGCGAAGGTCCGCTCCGATTTGGAGGAAGCCAAGGAGCAGCGCAAGGGGAACGACGAGATAGAGAAGCTGAAGAAGAAGCTCGCGGCCTGGGAGCAACCATCCCTGGGAACGGACACTCAGGCCGAGCTGGCCCGCCTCATCGAGTCCCACCTGCTCTCCGCCTCGACCCTGTACCACTGGTCGCCGGCTCCAAAGGCTCCGGAGCCCGCCACTGATCCGAAGAAAGAGGCCGCCCCGACTCCCTCGGCTCCTCTGATCCAGGCAGGCATACCCTCCGACAAGCTCAAGGAGTATCCGCAGGAGCTGCCGGTCCCGAAGAAGGACGCCGAGACGGCGCTGGCCATCGACGTGGTCGGCTCGACGTTCCGGGTCAAGTACGCCAACGATCGGATCGCCGAGGCCGTCGCCATGGCCGAAGTGCCGGAGGCGCTCCGGCGAATCACCGACCTGCCGCGCCAAGCCGTCGTGACCATCGCCTACGACGGAAAGGCGCCCTCGAAGCCGACGTCGTACAAGTTCGCCGTCCCGCGGCTCGCTGTCGGCTCGGGAGAGCACCGGCTCCTGGTGCGGCCGCGACCGGGCCTGGCGACGCTCGACTTGCGGATCAACCCGGCAGGCGGCGTTTTCGCCGATGGCGTGACGACGATGCCCCTCCAGGTGATCGAAGCGCCGACCTCGCCGCCGTCGCAGAAGCCCGTTTTCACCCCGGTTTCCCTCGTCTACTTGCCGAAGTGCGAGGCTGCCGGCGAGGGCTACGGCGATGGCGGCAAGGCGGGTCCGATCCTCGACGTCGTGCTGCCCGTCGGCGGCTCCACGAATCCCCGGCTCTTCAAACGATACACCGCGGGCTGGAAGTCGCAGGACGGCAAGGTGTTCGCTCCCGGCCCGATGCCTCTCGACGCGAAGCTCTCCACGGGCCTCACCCGCGGCGTGAGCGTCACAGCCGGCCTCTGGCTGGAGACAGGCCTGGCTCTCGAAGGCCGCCTCGAATCGCGCCCGCGCTGGGCCAGGCGGACGCTGCGCGTCAATGCCGTGGCGCTCGACCCCGCGGGGGCCGTGGAGCGCGTCGTCTGCGCCGACGTCGTTTCCGGAACGGTGAAGGCCCTCGGCTTCTGGGTGCCCCTCACGGGAATAGACGCCTCGACACCCCGGACGGCGACGTTCGCCGCGGGTTCGGGGCTGGAGGTCGACCTGGGGGGGCGCTGGTCCGCGACCTTCAAGGGCGGTGGATCGATTCTCAACCTGCGGGTCGCAAAGGGCTTCGAGCTCGGCATCCTGCCGACTACCGCCATGGTGGTGGAGCCGGGCCCGAAGACATCGCGAGTCCTGAAGTTCAGCCCCACAGTCTGGCTCCGGGTCCACGACAAGGACAAGCTCAAGGAGCTCCTGCTGTCCATGCAGCCAGCCTTCAAGAAGGAAGTCGCGACGCCGACGGACGTGAAGGGGATCGCCTCGGCGCTGGACAGTCTCAGGAGCAAACTGGCCGGCTTCACGCTGCCGGTGATCGACTCGGGCCTGCCCGGCCGCTTGGCGATATCCCTGAAGGACCGGGTGACCGCGCCGGGAACACGGCTCAACCTGGCCGCGGCGGTCGTGCTCGGGCTCTCGAAGCAGGACACTCTCTCGTTTGCCGGGTCCGGCAGCATCGACGCCGCCGCGGCGGCGGGCGGAAGCCGCGACTGGTCGATCCAGGGCGGCGGGACTTACAGCAGCTCCTCCCGGGACGCCCGGTCCGTCGGTGTGACGGCCTCCCACACGGCGAAGGCCTCCGGCGCCTCCCGCACCAGTCTCGCGTTCGCCGGGAACTTCAGCCTCGACAGGCTCGGGGAGATCGTGGCCGTGAAGCAGACCCAGGTCCAGTGCGACGCGGCGTTCACCCACGAGAAGCTCGCCAGCGGCAAGCAGCGCAATGTGCTGGAGCTGCGCGCCGCCGCCGCGGGCGGCTGGACGTTCCAGAAGGGCACCGTCGACAAGGGTGACCTCGTCTGCTTGCTGCGCAACGTCGCGATCACCCTCGAGGGCGAGCAGGGACCCGCCGGCGGCGGGACTGTACCGGCCCCGTCCCGTAAGCTGACCCTGGTCCTCGACGCGCTCATGAGCCGCTCGAAGCTCCAGGCAGGCGAGCTCGAGAAGACCGCCGTGGCAGCGCAGGTCGCCGAGGAGATGCTCGACGCCGCGGGCACAGGCACCGGCGCCGTCGGCCAGTTCAGCCTCACCCAGCCTCTGGTGGCGAGAGCGACGCAGATTCCATCGGGTTCGGCCGCGGGCGCCGGCGGGCACTGGCTGCAGGAGCTCTTCACGCCCTCCCTGCTATTCCCGTGGAGCACCTGGGAGCGGGACAAGGACAACTGGGAAGGCAAGCTCGTCTGCCAGTTCATCAACCTCGAGCTTGGTCCCTTCCGGCCGATCAAGGTGGAGGGCTCCGTGGGCCGCAGCGAGGGTGCCACGGTCTGGGGCCTCGGTGCCGAGGGCCAGTTCAAGTCCAACACGGTCGTCGAGGGGCAGCCGACCTGGTTCACCGTGAAGGCCGGGATCGAGCGGACCAAGGATTCCTACAATTTCTGCGCGGAGGCCGCCGACGCCGACGTGGGCAAGGGCTTCACGTTCCGCAAGCTCTTCCTCGCACGCGAGGCGCCGGCGGGCAAGAAGCTCTGGGAGGGCCTCCCGGATGGAGTCATCGCCGGCGGCAACGTCGAGATCATCCCGACGGGGGACCGCACGCGCCCGCCGGCCCTGGCGCGACTGCTCGTCGACCTCGGCGACCGGACGATGCTGGCCGGCACGCGCATCCCTGCTGCCGCCATGGGGCTCACGACGAGCCACGAGCTGAAGGCGATCACCTTCGACGGCCGCATCGGCCTTGAACCGGTCTTCACGGCCCGGGGGGTCGCGGGGTTCGAGTTCGCCCCGCCCTGGATGGAAGGCGCCGTTGCCCGGGCGACCGGAACCCTCGAGAAGTCAGCCACGGGCTGGAACGTCCAGGGAAGCGTCCGGAACCTTTCGGTCAAGGCTGGCAAGGGCTGGGAGCTCGCCCTCGACAGCCTGAGCGTCGGCTGGACGCGCACCGTCAGCTCGGCGGCAGGGGTGAAGCTCGCGACGCCGACGAACGACTGGAGCTATGCCGGAAAGGCGACCGTCAGGCTGCCGAAGGCCTTCGTGGAGACCGTGAAGGGCTGGCAGCTCGGGGGAGTGGGCGCCAGCGTGCCCGAAACCGTCGCTGCCAACGTCAGCGGGACCAACAAGGTCTTCTCGGTCCAGGGGACGCTGGAGCCGAAACTCGGCCTCAAGGTGGGCGATGACCTGACGCTCGGCATCAGCCGCGTGAACCTCACGAAGGCGAGCCCCTGGCGGCCTGCATTCCTGGCCGAGCTCGAGCGCAAGGGAACGGTCTACAAGCTTCCGGGCGGGTTCGACGCCGGGACGGGGTCGATGACCTTCACGCTTCCAGCGACCCAGGAGATCTCGCTGGACCTCTCCCCGGGTCCGGAATTGGCGGTGCGGGGCGGCACGCTGACCCTCGACAAGAGCGGCAAGGCGACCCTCTCCGCCACGGCGACCGTCGGCATCCTCGAGCGGAACGTCACCGGCCACCTGAACTTCGCCTTCCAGAAGTCGACGCGGGGTGTGACCTGCTCGCTGCGGACCTCCGAGACCCTGACCGTCGCCGGGGTCCTCACGATCCAGCCCGGTCTGCTCGAGCTGACGACCGAGACGGTCGGCGGCCGGCGGCAGACGCGCGTCTTGGGCAGCGTCGAAGCCGTGCTGTACGGAAAGAAGGTCAAGGCCTCGCTGGCCTCGGGGGCGGGCGGAGCGCTCGACCTCGAGCTCGACGGCTCGGCTCTGGACTGGTCGATGTTCGGGGATGTCTTGACCATCACGCCGGGAACCGTGCGGGCGAGCCGCCGCCACACGGGCGACAAGCTCGGCTTCTCCGGGAGCCTGAAGTGCAAGCTCGCCGACGGCATCGGCATCCTCCCGGCCGACAGGACGATAGAGGCCAGCTTCAGCCGCGACTCCCAGCAAAACACGACCTTCGTCCTCGACACCGGCGGCATCACCTGTCCGATCGGGATCGGCACGGTGACGCTGGGAAGCCTCAGAGTCGAGGCCAGCCAGTCTCCGAAGAGCCGGTCGTTCGCCGGCAAATGTGCCGCCGAACTGGGAGAGCCGATCAGCACGCTGCTGGGGAAGGACCCGGGATCGACCGTCCGGATCGACGGAATGGACGTCACGTACGGCAGCCTCCAGGGCGGAAACGCGCTGAGGATCTCGAAGGACGTGAACCGATCCGTGGCGCTGGACTTGCTCGGGAACGCCGCGACGCTCACTCTGGCCCGGGTCCAGCTCGGCAAACAGGGAGTGGGCGTCGGGCTCGTGGCGGACTTCACCCGGACACTCGGACGCAAGCTCGTGGGCAACCTGATGGTCCGGGGCCCCAAGCAGGTCAGCGGCGACATCGCCATCCAGGACAGCGGCGGGAGGCCCTCGACGCTCGAGTTCGACTTCAGGCCGGTCGGAAAAGTCCGGTTCGAGAACTTGAAGTTCGTCGACGACTGGTTCGGCTCCGGAGTCCAGCTCGACGCTCACGCCAGCGTCGGCGACTCGAGCACCGGCTTCTTTGTCGACCTGAAGAAGGGATTCATCAGCCTGAAGCCGGCGAGCCTCTACTTCGACGAGCTGACGCCCCGGGTCCGTTTTCTTGGCTTCGGCGCCCAGGCGGCCATCGCCTACCCGCGGCTCGCGTTCCCAGGCGCGACGCCGGACCCGAAGCTGGTGAAGGCCCTGGCGAAGAGCCTGGGCAGCCCGCCGGACCACTCCGAGCTTCGCTCGGCCGCGGCGACGGTCCTGCAGACGGCCCTCTGCGGGGCCGACCCGGTCTTCAAGGGGCCCGGCCTCGGCAAGGTCTACCTCCAGTTCCCGAAGGAGGAGTTCCAGAGCCTGTTCCCGGACAAGTCGCCCTTCCAGTACGACGGCAACCTGATCAAGCTGAAGATCCTGGTGAACGAGTCCTCGAGCGGAGGCTGGCGCAAGGGGATTTGGTACCCGCTGATCCTGGGCATCGAGAAAGCGGGGTGCGCGAGCAAGGAAGTCGTCGACGCCTTCACGGAGATGCTGAAGGTCCTGACCATCGCAGGGAAGGTGATCACCCAGCCGAGCGCCCTGGCCGAGCTGGTCGACGAGGAGAAGCGCTCCGGCGAGTTCTCCCTGAACCTCATCCTGGCCGAAGCCGCGGGTGGCTATCAGCTCACGCCGAAGACCGAGACGGAGTTCGATGCCGACTCGGTGGGGGTGAAGAAGTTCTTCATGCTCGGCCTGATCCTCGACTACCTGAAGCTCGGCTCGGCGAAGACAGGCTTCAAGAGCATGTGGGAGATCGCGCAGGGGTTGAAGGACGCCGAGAAACGGAAGAAGGAGGATGCGGGGAAGGCCGTGGCTGCCGGGGGGGAGGCAACCACCAAGGCGGGTGACACCTTCATGACCGGGACGCTGAGGGGCCAGTCGCACACCTTCGCCGACGTGAACGGCGACGGCCGCGCCGACGCGATCCTGCGGCTCGAGGCGAAGATCCTCGTCTGCTCCTCCACGGGCTCGAGGTTCATCGACCCCGCAGGCCCGTGGATCTCCGAGCCGGCCTACGAGGGGGTCGCGGAAGTCTGGGGCGACTACACCGGTGATGGGAAAGCCGACCTCTGCTACTACCGCGACGGCTTCGGCTGGGTCGTGAAAGAATCGACCGGAGACGGCCAGAAGCACCTGACCGCCGGGCAGCGTGACCGGGCGGCTCTGCCCTACTTCTGTGGCGACGTGACGGGCGATGGAAAAGCCGACTTCGTTGTGGCCACCACCTCGGGCCTGACCGTCTGGCGCTCGACGGGCACGGGAGAGCCCGTAATGGACGACAAGCTCTGGTACTCCGGGGACATGACGAAGACCCTCGCGGCAGTGGCCGACTTCAACGGTGACGGGAGAGCAGACGCCCTGTCGATCTCCGGCACGGAGATCCAGGTTGCCGTCTCGACGGGAGAGAACTTCGAGGCCTTCACGAAGTGGGTCGGCAAGCCCTGGGACTGGCCGAAGAAGACTATCGCCGGCGACTTCAATGGCGATGGTCGAATCGACCTGGTCTACCGGGACATCTCGGGCTACATTCGAGTCCTTGAATCGATGGGCACCGGGTTCGACGCCCCGGGCATCTGGCTGGATCGAGCGGCGCCGATGGGAGGGCAGGACACGCTGTTCGCCGCCGACGTCGACGGCGACGGCCGGTCGGATCTGATCGCCCTCGACGCAACGAAGGCGCCTCGGATCGCCTTTGCGAAGCCGAAGGAGGCAACGAAAGCGGCGCGGTTCGAGCTCCTGTCGACGGATGCCGAGCCGGCGTCAGTCGCCCGGGCCACGGCGACGACGGCGGCCCTTACGGCCTCCGACCGGCAAGCGATCTTGCGGGACGAGAATCAGGGGATGCTGGAAACCCTCGATTACACGGCCACGTTCAAGGCGAAGGGTCGGCCCGATACCGATCTCTATCGCCTCGTCCAGGGCGTCGCGGACGCCAGACAGGCCGGCGGATACCTCGCATTCGTCGAAAATCCTCCTCACCGCGAATGGTGGCGCGACTACAAGCACCCTGAGGATAGGCCGAACGCGGCGGAACAGAAGTACTTGAACGCGAAGAAGCCTGAACTCGAAAAGCTCTACAAGTTGAAAGCAGCGATAGAGGGTGAGGGCGTCGCCATTGACGACTCCTTCGGCCCCAACGACTATCGAAGGGCGGCCGAGAAGATTGCATCACGCGACACCAAGCTCCAGGAAGGGCTGAAGGCGAAGCTGGAGGAGTTTCTTTCCACGTTCCGGGAGATCTACGCCGACGCGTCCGTGGTTCGGAAGATGGCAGACGATCTCGGCGTCTCGCCGGTGCAGCTCTGCGCCATGCCGAAGGACCTCGACGTCACGACGTTCAAGTCCTCGCAGGCCGAGACCTACGCCGCCAGTCCCAAGATCGCCGCCGGCACGCTCGAGACCGATTTCAAGGTCGTTGACCGCTGGATCGACACCAGCGTCTACGTCGATCAGGCGCGAGAGCTGGAGAAGAAGTGGTCCGGGCTGCGGCCGAAGACGGACACCGGGCCGTACTTCGAAAGCATGCTCCGGGCGCTGATCAAGCAGTACGTGAAGGACTACGGAATGCCGGCCGCGGGCCGGTCGCTCACGTGGAAGGGCGGCGACATCGAGCTGTTCATCTTCGGGAAACGTACCAAGATTAACGAGTTTCGAGCTGACGTCCAGACGGCTTACTCCGTTAAGGAGTTCCACGCCGTCGGCTGGGGCGTCGTCCATCTGACCGAGGAACTTGGCACGGCTCGATTCCTCGGCCAACCGGAGCGGCGGTCCGGCAGCTCCGACGGAGTCGGGGTGACCTGCGAGTCCGACGTCAAGCTGGAGCTGTCCGGCGGCTACCTCAAGGGTGTGCCGAGATGCACGACAGATTTCGTCCAGGAGACACAGTTCGACCAAAGGAGGGTCGGGGACTTCGTCAACCTCAAGGGCAGGAAGCTGCTCCCGGGAAATCGAAAGCACCAGCTTCTCCACTACGAGGGCACATCCGTGGGTAGCGAGGGCTATGCGCTGACCGGGTGGCGTGTCGTTCACGTCCTGCGCGATCCGGCCAACAGGGACATCGGCGAGTTCAAGATCGAGACGACGGACCGGGGGACGGTGCTCTTCCGGGGCCCCAGCGGTATGAGGTATGCGACCATCGTGCCGGGGCAGTCCATGCTGACCCAACTGCGTGAGTTCGTATCGAGGCTGGCCCTGATTGCCAAGGGTGCGCTGTTCCAGAAGGACTACACGCCGTACCCGTTGTTGCTCCGGGTTTGGAACAACCTTCACAACTCGGAGAGTGACTTCGCCAAGCGGTACACGTGCACGATCACGCATTCGTTCCGGCTCGAGAACCTCGATATCGGCGTCTCGTGCAAGGCCCGACAATCCGGCCTAGTCGACGCCGACTTCCATACCACCCTCAGGTTCCGCTCGAGCGATCCGCACCTGGTGGACACCAACACGAACGAGCAGTCGATGTCCGGGGAAGGCAGCCATATCGTCCTTTCCGGAAACAAGCTGGGCTTGCGCAACAAGCTCAAGTGGTGGGACGACGCGGCCCCCATGCTGTATGCGGACAGCGAGCTGAGCAAGACATTCAAGACCCAGGACGAGGCCCGGGACTCCGGGAGCCCGCCGCCGGAAGATCGTCCCCTACACACTTTCCGGAACAAGCGATCCCGGCTGGACGGCGATAGGGTGGAGTACCGGATGCCGACAGGCAAGCATCACAGGCTCTCATCCGAGCTGGTGAACAAGGACGGAGCGAAGCCAGAAAACTCCACTGTCATCGAGTTCCTAAGCAAGCTGTTGAGAGTGGAATACCGAGCCGACGTCACCACGGATGGGACGCTGCAGGACGTCCGGATCGGGGAACGTGCAGGCGACGACAAGTTCGGCAAAGCAACGAACGCCGAGGAGCTCAAGAAGCTGCTGAACTCCGGGTCGCTCACCGACAACGAAGTCTATCCCTACTCCGAGACGGCCCCCTACGGCGCCGGCGACTACGTCGTCCGGGGCTACACCCGCAGCAACGTGCAGATGATCCCCGCGACGGCCCCGGCCCTGGAGCAGGATCTCCGCCAGGCGATCGGCTCGAAGATCCTCTATCGCCAGATCGTCGTGACGAAGCCGTCGGAGGTGGCCGGCACCTACACCATCGACACCGAGACTCTCGCCACCAGCCGCAAGGGCGCCGGGCTCGAGGTCGACTCCGACACCGCCGGAATGACCGCTTCCGTCGACCTCGCCTCGAAGGCCAAGACGGTACCGGCGACCGTCACGCTCCCGGGCTCCGCGCGGCTACGGCGCAGCCTGACGGGCGAGATGTCCGGCACCGTCGAGATCTCCAGCACCGCCGAGAAAAGCTGGACGCGCCAGAACCCCGTCGTCTTCTCCAAACCAGGCAAGTCCGGCGTCCCGGAAGGACTCAAGTACGGGACCGGCATCGTGCCGGCCCCGGGCGGCATCAACACGTGGGCCGAGCTCAAGTCGCCCGACTGGTTCAACAAGCTCGGAAAGCTCGAGGTGGCCCTGAAGGGCGCCATCAAGGACGGCGGCTGGTTCCTCTTCGAGGGGCTCGCCAACTGCACCATCCTCAACCGGCAGTGCGGCGATGCCCTGCTGAGGATCTCCTCCTCCGACGGCCTCTACCTGCGGGCCCTCATGGACTACACCCTCGTCCGGTCATTCCTCGAGGGCCGGATCAACAAGAGCGGCATCTTCATGATCGGCGACGTCGGCAGAGTCGTGAAGGGCACGGGCATCCAGGCCAAAGCGGACCTCGCCTCGAACCGGAACCCCATCCTCAAGATCGCCGGCCAGATCCTCGTGGCCGGCGGCGAGATTGCCCGCACCACCCTGGACCTCGGCAAGGACTGCCTGCAGGTCCGCTTCTGCATCGGCAATGACGACGTCGGCGTCGACGCCCAGATCCTCATGAAGTACGCCAAGAACAAGTGGTCCCTCTGCGTCGAGGGACGCGGCTACGTCGACACCCTTTTCGGACGCGTCCGCGTCCGGCTGCCGACGATCTTCGTCGACGCCGGCACAGGCAACTGGGGGACCCAGCTCCTGTTCCTCGGAGTCTGCGGCAACTTGAGGACCGGCCACCTGGGCCTGGCCAAGAGTGTCAGCGGCTGCGCGGGCTACGGCGATGCCTGCGGGAAGTGCAATTGATGAGACTGGTACGACACTCGGCCTGGGTCCTCGCCACGTCGCTCTTGTTGTCGAAGATGGCGCTCACTGGCGCCTGCGCGGAGCTCGAGCGGCTCGACAAGGCCACCCGGTCCGCCGTCGCCGCGGCCGCGGGGAAGCTCTTCCCCGAGAGCGGCGGAGCCACGCCGACCGTCACGTCGGTCAAGTACGTCGAACGATTCGTCGACGGATTCGAGTACGAGGTGTTCGAGGTCGTCGGCGCCGCCGGCGCGCGGCTGGGGCGGCTGACGCGCGTGCAGGTCCATCCCGACGCCCGGTCGACCATCGACTTCGCCGTCCGCCTGGAGAAGGACCGCATCGTCGGCTTCCAGCCCGTCCGGCCCATCCGGCTGGGCGGCAAGCCTTTCGACGAGCTCGGGTTCTACTTCGAGAACCTGGCGCCCCTCGGCGTCGGGGCCTACGCCCACCCGCTCGAGAAGCTCTTCGGCTCCCTGAGGCTGCTGTCGACGGCAGATGTCGAGCCTGGGCCCTACCGCCCACAGCCCGGTGCGCCACCCGTGCTCACCATGGAGAGCCGCAAGCTCGCCCTGGGCGACCCGATGCCCGAGTTCCAGGTCCAGGGACTCGAGGGACAGACCCTCTCCCGCGCCGCCTTCGCAGGCAAGCCCGCCATCATTGCCTTCGGCTCCATTCGCGAGGAAGCGTCACGGGTGATGCTCAAGAGAGTCGAGCGGTTCGCCGGGACCGTCGCCGAAGCTGGCGTCCTGAAGGTCCTCGTCGACACCGCCGAGGAGAAGGACCTGTTCCTCGGACTCGAGAACGATCCCGAGTCCCTGTTGGCCCACGGAACGATCGATCCCGAAAAGGCCCTCAGGGACCTCTTCCGCGTCCCCCTCACACCCTACGTCTACGTGTTCGACCGGGAGTCGAAGGTCGTCTTCGCCGGGAGCTGGCGCGGCGCCGATGCGCTGTCGTCGGACCTGGCCGATGTCTTCGCGAAGTTCCGGAAGCCGGCGACTCCGCCCTCGGGGGCCGAGCCCGCCCAGGGAGAAGCACGATGAAGCGTCGTGCCTCAGCAGCAACGAGGTCATTCGGTTGCCTGCTCGTCGCCGCGGCGCTGGCCTCGGGCACAGCGCTTGCCCAGCCGGCGCAACCGGAATCCGAGGAGACCTTCGAGTCGGTCATCTCGAGCGAGGCCCTTCCGCTGAAGGAGCTGCTGCGCCCCGTGGCCCATCGCCTCCTGGGAGACCTTCCGGAGGGAAAGGTCTGGTTCGAGCGCCTCTACGAGGTGCCTGAGTTCCGCTCCGGAGCCGAGTTCGAGAAGTACCGCGTAATGTCGGAGCAGCGCGGTCCCCTGGGCGAGCTCCTCCGGATGCGCGTCTACCACGACGCTGGAACAGTGCTCGACCTGGCCGTGCAGCCCGACGGCGACGGCATCGGCAAGACGGCGCTCCTCCGCGAGGCCCAGCTCGGCGGAAAGCCCGTGCCGCGCTTTGGCGAGATGCTGAAGCGGCTCGAGCCCCACGCCATCAGCGACTACGCGGTTCCGCTCTCGAAGCTGTTCGCGAGCCTCGCCTACGTCGTGCAGTCCTCCGAGGGAGCGGGCGGGCCGTCCCTGACAGCCGAAGAAGTGGCACGGCTGCGACTCACGGTCGATCAGAAGCATCCTCCGATGTCCGCGGGGACGCAGATCCCGCCGTTCGGAGGCACGGACCTTCAGGGCCGGCCGTTCGACTCCGGCAGTCTGCAAGGCAAACGTGCCATCGTCCTGGCGGCCTCCGTGACGCACCGCATGTCGCGGGACATCATGGCGTGGACCCATCGCTACCAGGCCTCCCGGCCCGGTCGCTTCGAGCTCGTCTATGTCCTGGCGGACCAGAGGGATTCGGTGGACCAGTACCGAGCACGAGGCGGCCAGCTCGGGGCCAAGGTCCTGGTGGACTCCGACGACGCGATCCATGGGGCGCTCGGCGTCGGGTTCATCCCTTGCCTCTATGTCTTCGACGCCTCAGGCGCCAACGTCCTGACGCTCCGGGCGCCCTGGAAGACCGAGGACGATTTCGCCGCGGCGCTGGACGCGGTCCGCTAGGGGCGCGTCGGGGAAAAACAAACAGGGAACAGGGAACCGGGGACCGGGAACAGGCAACGGAAAACTGAACCTGTCCGTTCGATTCCCGAATTCCTGTTCTCTGCTACC